>CAJYQC010000128.1 GCA_913776885.1 uncultured Variovorax sp. | reverse complement strand
CCCGCATGCGCCGCGACGAGGAGCGCGTCTTCAGCTACGGCGCGCGCGGCACGCCCACCACCTTCGCGCTAGAGGACGCGGTGAGCGAGCTCGAAGGCGCCTGGCGCACGCGGCTCTTCCCGACCGGCCTCGCGGCCATCGGCATGGTGCTGCTGTCGTACCTGAAGCCGGGCGACCACGTGCTGATGTCCGACAGCGTGTACGAGCCCACGCGCAACCTGGTGCACTCGTTCCTGGAGCCCTACGGCATCCGCAGCAGCTTCTTCGCGGCGGACGGCAGCGGCATCGAGGAACTGTTCGAGCCGAACACGCGGCTCGTGTATGCCGAGTGCCCCGGCTCGCTGGTCTACGAGATGTGCGACCTGCCCAGGCTGGCCGAGCTGGCGCATGCGCGCGGCGCGCTGCTCGCGGCCGACAACACCTGGGGCTCGGGCGTGCAGTACCGGCCGCTGGCGCTGGGAGCCGACATCTCGACGATGGCCGCGACCAAGTATCTCTCGGGCCACTCCGACGTGATGATGGGCACCGTCGCCACCACCGAGGCCGCGTGGCGCGCGCTCAACGAGCGCTGCGATGCCTTCGGCATGACGGTGAGCCCCGACGACGCATGGCTGGTGCTGCGCGGCATGCGCACGCTCTCCGCACGGCTGCAGGTGCACGAGCGGCATGCGCTCGAAGTGGCGCAGTGGCTGCAGCAGCGCCCCGAGGTAGAGACCGTCTTCTGCCCCGCGCTGCCGCAACACCCAGGCCACGAGATCTGGAAGCGCGACTGCAGCGGCACCAACGGGCTGATCTCCATCGAGCTGAAGCCCGGCACGGCGAACCCGGCGGTGGAGCGCTTCGTCGACGCCCTCGGCCTCTTCGGCCGCGGCTCCTCCTGGGGCGGCTACGAGAGCCTGGTCGCCTGGACCAACATGCGCGCCGCGCGCAGCGTGACCGACTGGAGCGGGCGCGGCCCGGTGGTGCGGCTGCACATCGGGCTGGAGTCGCCGCAGGACCTGACGGCGGACCTGGCGCGCGGCTTCGAGGCGATGGCCTCGGCCTGAGCCGCGACGCAGGCCTCGTGGGCGGCTACTTCGCCGCGCCGGCCTGCTCCTCGGGCCAGCGCTGCGGCACGCGGCGCAGGTTCTCCACCGAGTAGCCCAGCGCCTTGAGGCGCGCGACCGCCGCCTCGTAGGCCGGCTCGGGAATGCTCGGCGTGCGCGCCATGATCCATGCGTAGTCACGCTTGCTGCGGCCGATGATCGTCAGGCCGTAGTCCTTGTCGACGTCGACGATCACGTACTCCGCCTTCACCGGCCACACGAACTGCATGCCCCACACCGCATTGCCGGTGTCGGGCACCACGCGGCCGACCGGGTTCATCGTCTTCAGCGGGCCGTCGAAGCCGCCTTCGCGGTAGCGGAAGCGCGTGTCGATGCGGCCGTCGGGCTGCAGCGTGTACGACTCCACCGCGTTGAAGGCATCGCGCTCGGGCCGCGTCGGGATGTTGCCGATCACGTACCAGTCGCCCATGAAGCGCTGTAGGTCGACCTGCTTCGCCGTGGGGATGGTGGGCGGCGACACCGCGCACCCGGCGACGAGGAACATCGTCGCCACGCCTGCCGCGATGAGAAGAGCCGGGCCGGCCAATGGATATTTGGGCTGTTGCTTCATCTTGCTGGTGCCTCCGATGGAAGAAGCCCAGCCTAGCGGCCTGCCTGGCCATGCGGCGTCGGACGGCGCCTTTGCCGGTGATCGGGCGCCCGGCCCTTCAGCCGCAGGCGCGGCGCCCGTCGGGCGAGCTGCGCAGGCGGTTCAGGAAGCTCAGCTGCACCTTCGCCGTCTCGCTGCCCTGCACCGCCGCCCGGCGCATCCACTCGCCGGCTTCGCAGCGGTCGGCCTTCACCGCGCTGCCGTAGAGGGCCGGGCCGGTCATGAGCACCATGCCGAGCATCTCCTGTGCCTCGGCGTGGCCGTCGGTGGCGGCATCGCGCAGGTGTTGGAGCATGGCGCGGTAGTCGCGCGCGGCCTGGGCCTCCAGCGCGAGCTGGAAGCGCTGCTCGGCATGCAGGTCGGGGTCCGCGCCAGAAGGCCGCGCCGCGCTGATCGCCGCCGCCAGCATCAGCGCGCCCGAGAGCACCACGCGCAGGCGCAGCGAAAGGCCGGTCATCCGGCTTAGGTCGAGTTGTTCGGATGGCATCGATGCGCTCCACGGAGTTTGTTGTCGTGGAGGCATCGTCGCGCTGCGCCGCCGATCGGAAAAGCTGGAATTGGCGCAGGCGGCCTCAGCCGCAGGCTGAGCCGTCGGCTGCGGCGAGCGCAGCCCGGGACGTGCTCAGCAGCAGCGGCCCTTGCCCGCGCCGTAGCGCGCTTCCAGCCGCTCGCGGAAGAAGGCCTCGTAGCTCATGGGCGGCCGGTCGGGGTGGGTGGCCGCCATGTGGGTCAGGTAGGCGTCGTAGTCGGGCAGCCCGACCATGAGCCGCAGCGACTGCTTGAGCGAGCGCGCGAAGTAGCGCCCGGCTTCCGGCAATGCGAGGCCCATGGCTTCAGTGGGCCGCCGACGCGGCGGCGGCGCCGATCGGTTCGAACGGGGTTTCGTGCGTCGTCGGGCGGTTGGCCGCGCGCGCCGCGATGCAGGCCTTGATGCTGTACACCAGCACGCTCAGCACCACGAAGATGAAGAGCGCGCACAGCGCGGCGTCGAGGCGGTCGTTGAAGACGATGCGCGACATCGCTTCGGGCGTCTTGGCCGGCGCCACCAGCACGCCGTTGGCGATGCCTTCGGTGTACTTGGCTGCGTGCGAGAGGAAGCCGATCTTCGGGTCGGACGAGAATATCTTCTGCCAGCCCGCGGTGAGCGTGCACGCCAGCAGCCACACGGCCGGCGCGATGGCCACCCACGCATAGCGCTCGCGCTTCATGCGGAAGAGCACCACCACGCCCAGCATCAGCGCCACGGCGGCCAGCATCTGGTTGGAGATGCCGAAGAGCGGCCACAGCGTATTGATGCCGCCCAGCGGATCGACCACGCCCTGGTACAGGAAGTAGCCCCAGGCCGCCACGCACAGCGCGGTGGCGACGAGGTTGGCCGGCAGCGAGTCGGTGCGCTTGAGCGCGGGCACGAAGCTGCCCAGCAGGTCCTGCAGCATGAAGCGGCCGGCGCGGGTGCCGGCATCGACCGCCGTGAGGATGAAGAGCGCCTCGAACAGGATCGCGAAGTGGTACCAGAAGGCCATCATGGCCTGCCCGCCGATCGCCTGGTGAAGGATGTGGGCCATGCCCACGGCCAGCGTCGGCGCGCCGCCGGTGCGCCCGAGGATGGTGGTCTCGCCCACGTCCTTGGCGGTCTGCACCAGCATCTCGGGCGTGATCACGAAGCCCCAGCCCGACACGGTGGCTGCCACCTGCTGCGCGGTGGTGCCGACCAGCGCGCCGGGGCTGTTCATCGCGAAGTAGATGCCCGGCTCGATGCACGAGGCCGCCACCAGCGCCATCACCGCGACGAAGGACTCCGCCAGCATGCCGCCGTAGCCGATGAAGCGCGCGTGGCGCTCGTTGTCGAGCATCTTGGGCGTGGTGCCCGAGGAGATGAGCGCGTGGAAGCCCGAGACGGCGCCGCAGGCGATGGTGATGAACAGGAACGGGAACAGGCTGCCCGACCACACCGGGCCGTTGCCCTGCGCGAACTGCGTAACGGCGGGCATCTGCAGCGTGGGCATGACGAACACGATGCCGATGGCCAGCGCGATGATGGTGCCGATCTTCAGGAAGGTCGAAAGGTAGTCGCGCGGCGCGAGCAGCAGCCACACCGGCAGGCTGGCGGCGACGAAGCCGTAGCCCACGAGCATCCAGGTGAGCGCCTTGCCGTCGAAGGTGAAGAGCGGCGCCCATTCGGGGCTCTGGCTCACGGCCTGGCCGCCGAAGATGGCAAGCATCAGCAGCACGAAACCGATCAGCGACACCTCGCCGATGCGCCCCGGGCGGATGTAGCGCAGGTACACGCCCATGAAGAGCGCCACGGGAATGGTCGCGGCTACCGTGAAGGTGCCCCACGGCGATTCGGCCAGCGCCTTCACCACGATCAGCGCCAGCACCGCGAGGATGATGATCATGATCATGAAGGTGCCGAACAGCGCGATCATGCCGGGCACCGGCCCCATCTCCTGCTTGACGAGATCGCCCAGCGAGCGGCCGTCGCGCCGCGTGGAGATGAACAGCACGATGAAGTCCTGCACCGCGCCGGCGAACACCACGCCGGCCAGCACCCACAGCAGGCCGGGCAGATAGCCCATCTGCGCGGCGAGCACCGGCCCCACCAGCGGGCCTGCGCCCGCGATGGCCGCGAAGTGGTGGCCGAACAGCACGTTCTTGTCGGTCGGCACGTAGTCCAGGCCGTCGTTGTGGCGGTGCGCCGGCGTCTTGCGGTTGCCGTCCAGCCCCAGCACCTTGTCGGCGATGAAGAGGCTGTAGTAGCGGTAGGCGATGAGATAGGTGCAGATCGCGGCGGCCACCACCCAGAGGGCGTTGACGCTTTCGCCGCGGGTCAGGGCCACTGTGCCCAGCGCGAATGCGCCGACCACGGCCACAACCAGCCACACCAGATGGCGGCGGATGCTGTGCATGCGGATGTCTCCTCGGAATTGAACCCGGGGAGTTTTGCCGGGCCGGGCTGCTGGCGCATCCGTCGCACCGCGCAGGGCGGGCGCGTGGCTTTGCGTAATGGAAAACCCGGATACGGCGCCTGCCGCCCCGCAGTGCAATGCCTGCGGACCTACACGCACGAACCGGGCCATCCGCGAACATCGATTCATGGCGGAACAGGGAACGAAAGAAGGAGCGGAACAGCGAGCGGCAGAAGGGAGCACGACGATCGAAGCCATGAACAACACCCCACGCTGCTGCATCGCAGGCGGCGGCCCCGCCGGCATGGTGCTGGGCCTGCTGCTGGCCCGTGCCGGCGTGCCGGTGGTCGTGCTGGAGAAGCATCTCGACTTCCTGCGCGACTTCCGCGGCGACACTGTGCACCCGTCCACGCTGGAGGTGCTGCACGAGCTGGGCCTGCTCGACGCCTTCCTGCAGCGCCCGCACGACCGCGTCGACGAGCTGCGCGCCAGCTACGAGGGCCGCACCGTGCCGGTGGCCGACTTCACCCACCTGCCCTCGCACAGCAAGTTCCTGGCGCTGATGCCGCAGTGGGAGTTCCTGGACTTCATGTACGACGAGGCCCGGCGCTACCCGGGCTTCGAGCTTTGGACCGATGCAGAGGCCATCGGCCTGCTGCAGGAAAAGGGCCGGGTCAACGGCGTGAAGGTGCGGCGCGACCGCCGCGCCGGCCAGCCGCGCGAGGTCGAACTGCACGCCTCGCTGGTGGTGGCCGCCGACGGCCGGCACTCGGCGCTGCGCGACGCGGCGGCGCTGCCGCACATCAGCTACGGCGCGCCCATCGACGTGCTGTGGATGTCCATTCCGCGCCGGGGGGAAGACCCCTCGGCCACCGGAGGCCACATCGCGGGAGGCCGCATCCTCGTGACACTGAACCGGGGCGACTACTGGCAGTGCGCCTTCGTCATACCCAAGGGCGGCCACGACGCGCTCAAGGCCCGGGGCATCGGCGCCTTCCACCGCGAGATCGGCCGCATCGCGCCCTTCCTGGCCGACAGGCTGCCTGCGGCGCTGCCCGACTGGGATTCGGTGAAGCTGCTCGAAGTGACCGTCGACCGGCTCGAGAGCTGGTCATGCCGCGGGCTGCTGTGCATCGGCGACGCGGCGCATGCGATGTCGCCGGTGGGCGGCGTCGGCATCAACCTGGCGGTGCAGGACGCGGTGGCCGCCGCCAACCTGCTCTGGGCCGCGCTGGCCGGCGGCGCGAGCGACAAGGAGATCGACGCCCTGCTGCCCCAGTTGCAGCGCCGCCGTGAGTGGCCCGTGCAGGTCACCCAGGCCGTGCAGCGCTTCATTCAGGACAACGTGCTCATGGCCGTGCTCGACCGCGAACCGTCAGCGCGCCGGGCGCCCCTGCGCCTGCCCTTGCCCCTGAAGCTGCTGGCGCGCTGGCCGCTGCTGCGCCGGCTGCCGGCCCGCGCCGTGGGGCTGGGGGTGCGGCCGGAGCATGTGCGCTCGCCGGCTGTCCGGCGCTGAGGTTGGCGTCGAGCTCGGCTGGCGAAAAACAGGCATTTCGTTACACAGCCGGCGTCCCGCGCGCGCGCCCGCGGAGGCTCGGACCGAGGGCGCTGTTGTAGACTGCCGGGTTTTTCGGGCAGGCGCTGTCAGACGCGTCCAGGAGGTTATTGGGCAAGTTTTCAGGCGCACAAGTTTCGACGGCTCGGCGCTCATTCGCTTGCTCTCCCGACTGTCCGGGGCTGATGTCCGCGAACCCACGAACCCCACCGCCGATCGGCTGAGCCAATGGTTCGGCTGGACCGACGCGATCTCGCTGTCGGCCGCGCTCGACGGCGCGCCCGCGATGGCGCAGGCAGGCATCCGGGCTCCCCGCAACACCGAAGAAAACGAATGCAGCCGCGTGCGTACCGCGCTGGCCAATGCCATCGTCGAGGACGACACCTTCGGCGCCGGCAAGGACGCGGCCTCCGACTTCACCCCCTACCGCCGACGCTACCTCGCCCGGCAGCAGGCCATGGAAGCCGGCGTGGGCTCGCTGCGCAGCAGGCTGCGCTCCGCCATGGCCGCCAGGTCGCCCGCGATGGCGCGGCTGGCCTCGGTCGACGTGGTGATGGCGCAGGTGCTGGAAGCACGCGAGCACAGCCTGCTGTCGGCGGTTCCGGGGCTGCTGGAGCGGCACTTCGAGCGGCTGCGCAAGGCGGCCGCTGCCGAGGCAGCGAGCGAAGAAGACGAAGCGCAGCCTGGCGCCCTGCCCTCCGACGCATGGCTCGACACCTTCCGCAAGGACGCGCAGGACGTGCTGCTCGCCGAGCTCGATTTCCGATTTCAACCGGTCGAAGGGCTGCTCGATGCCCTTCGCACCCAGGCCACCAGGACCCCATGACCCGATTCCTTCAATACGCTGTGTTCGCCGCAGGCCTGGCCGTCGTCGGCTGGGTGGGCGCCGGCTACATCGGCACCAACTCGCTGGCGCTGGCCGTCACCCTGCTCGTCGGCGCCTTCTACATCCTCGGCGCGCTCGAGCTGCACCGCTTCCAGCAGGCCACCGGCACGCTGACGCAGGCCGCATCGGGCCTCTCCTCCGCGCCCCAGAACCTCGGCGCTTGGCTCGACAGCCTTCATCCTTCGCTGCGCAACCCCGTGCGACTGCGCATCGAGGGTGAGCGCGTAGGGCTGCCGGGCCCGGCGCTGACGCCGTACCTCGCCGGCTTCCTGGTGCTGCTGGGCATGCTGGGCACCTTCGTCGGCATGGTGGTCACGCTCAGGGGCACCGGCATCGCACTCGAGAGCTCGACCGATCTGCAGACCATCCGCGACTCGCTCTCGGCCCCCGTCAAGGGCCTTGGGCTGGCCTTCGGCACCTCGGTGGCGGGCGTGGCCGCATCGGCCATGCTGGGCCTGGCCTCGGCGCTGAGCCGCCGTGAGAGGCTGCAGGCCGCGCAGCTGCTCGACAGCAAGATCGCCACCGTGCTGCGCCCGTTCTCGCAGACGCACCAGCGAGAGGAATCGTTCAGGCTGCTGCAGCAGCAGGCCCACGCCATGCCAGAACTCGTCGGCCAGCTGCAGGCCATGATGCTGGCGATGGATCGCCAGAGCCAGGCGCTGAACGAGCGCCTCGCGGCCAGCCAGGACAGCTTCCACAGCAAGGCCGAGACGGCCTACGGCAATCTCGCCGCCTCCGTCGACCAGTCGCTCAAGCACAGCCTCACCGAAAGCGCGCGCGTCGCTGGCGCGGCGATCCAGCCCGTGGTCGAGGCCACCATGGCCGGCATCGCGCGCGAGACCGTCGCGCTGCACGACACCATTTCGAAGACGGTCCAGCAGCAGCTCGACGGCCTCTCCAGCCGCTTCGAGGCCAGTACCACCCGCGTGGCCGACACCTGGAAGAGCGCGCTCGCCGAACACCAGCGCACCAGCGAGGCGCTGGCCGGCGACATGCGCGGCTCGCACGACATGTTCGCGCAAACCTTCGAGCAGCGCTCCGCCGCGCTGGTGGAAAGCGTCTCCGCCCGCCTCGAAAGCGCCGTGGGCAACGTCTCCGACAGCTGGAGCAGCGCACTTGCTCAGCATCAGCGCGTGAGCGAGAAGCTCTCGGGTGACGCGCACCAGGCCCTGTCGACCGCTGCGGCGGCCTTCGAACAGCACTCCGCATCGCTGCTCCAGTCCATCGACAAGTCGCACGCCTCGCTGCAGACCGAGCTGGCATCGCGCGACGAACAGCGCCTTGCCGCCTGGACGCAGTCGATCACCGCCATGGCCGCCTCGCTGCAGCAGGAATGGCAGCAGGCCGGCGCCCACAACACGGGCCAGCAGCAACAGCTGCTCGACACCATGGCGCAGACCGCGCGCGAGATGCTGGCCCAGACCGAGGCGCACGCGAAGAACACCATCGCCGAGATCGCCAAGCTGCTGCAGGCCGCATCCGAGGCACCGCGCGCCGCGGCCGAGATCGTGTCGCAGATGAGCTCGCGCGACGAGCAGCGCCTCTTGGCATGGACCGGGTCGCTCACCGACATGGCCGCCGCGCTGCGCCAGGAATGGCAGCAGGCCGGCGAACACAGCAGCGCCCAGCAGAAGCAGCTGCTCGACACCATGGCGCGGACCGCGCTGGAGATGTCGGCCCAGAACGAGGCACACGCGAAGAACACCATCGCCGAGATCGCCAAGCTGCTGCAGGCCGCATCCGAAGCACCACGCGCCGCGGCCGAGATAGTGTCGCAGATGACCTCGCGCGACGAGCAGCGCCTGTCGGCATGGACGCAGTCGCTCACCGACATGGCCGCCGCGCTGCGCCAGGACTGGCAGCAGGCCGGCGACCACAGCGCGAGCCAGCAGAAGCCCTTGATCGACACCATGGCGCAGACCGCGCGCGACATGTCCGCGCAGACCGAGGCGCACGCGAAGAGCACCGTCGCCGAGATCGCCCAGCTGCTGCAGGCTGCAGCCGAAGCGCCGCGCGCCGCCGCCGAGGTGGTGAGCGAGCTGCGCCAGAAGCTCGCCGACGGCATGGCGCGCGACAACGCGATGCTCGAGGAGCGCAGCCGCATCCTCGAAACGCTCTCCACCCTGCTCGACGCGGTGAACCATGCCTCCACCGAGCAGCGCACCGCCATCGACACGCTGGTGTCGGCGTCGGCCGAGATGCTGGAGCGCGTGGGCAGCCGCTTCACCGAGCGGGCCGATGCAGAGTCCGAGAAGATGGCCTCGGTCGCCGCGCAGATCACCGGCAGCGCCGTCGAAGTGGCCAGCCTGGGCGAGGCCTTCGGCCTTGCGGTGCAGCTCTTCAGCCAGTCGAACGACAAGCTCGCGGGCCACCTGCAGCGCATCGAAGGCGCGCTGGGCAAGTCCATCGCGCGCAGCGACGAGCAACTGGCCTACTACGTCGCGCAGGCGCGCGAGGTGGTCGACCTGAGCATCATGTCGCAGAAGCAGATCGTCGAAGACATGCAGCAGATCGCCGACCGGCAGCGCCAGCTGCCGCAGCAGGCGCCGGCGGACAGCGAAGCATGATCCGCGACGACATCGAGGCCGGCTTCGACGAACCGGGCGTGCCCGTGTGGGCCGTTTTCGGCGACCTCATGGCCGGCCTGCTCGGCGCCTTCGTGCTAATCCTCGTGTGCGCGATCGGCATGCAGCTCGAACTCGCATCGAAGCTGGAAACCGAGGTCAAGCAGCGACAGGCCGAGGCCAAGCGATTGCAGACGCTCGAACAGGCGTTGGCCGCACCGCTTGCCGCAGGCCGCGTGACGCTGACCAACGGCCGCATCGGCATCAGCGGCAACGTGCTGTTCGCCTTCAACTCCGCGGAGCTTCAGCCCGAAGGCCGCCAGCTGCTCAAGAGCCTCGCGGCGCCGCTGACCGCCTACCTCAAGTCGCGCGACGAGATCCTGATGGTGAGCGGCTTCACCGACGACCGGCAGATGCGCGACAACGCGCGCCAGTTCGCGGACAACTGGGAGCTCTCGGCACAGCGCGCACTCACCGTGACGCGCGCGCTGATCGAATCGGGCGTTCCGTCGTCGTCGATCTTCGCGGCGGCATTCGGCTCCGAGCAGCCCGTTGCGTCGAACGCCGATGCCGACGGCCGCTCGAAGAACCGCCGCGTGGAGATGGCGCCCACGCCGCGCCCGTCGAACGGCGGCACCAGCAACGCCAACGCTAACGCCAAGCCCCGTGACTGAAACCGAAGGCAGCGAAGCCGCACGCGACATCGGCGCGCTGGTCGCCGCCGCCCTCGCACGCGGCGACCAGCGCTTCGACCCCGTGCGCTTCCGCTTCATCGAGGCGATGGCCAGGCGCGCCGCCGCGCACGGCGGCGAAGCACGGCAGATGCTGGACACCAAGGTGGCGGCGCTTCTTGCGGCCTACGAGGAGGATCGGACGAAGGCGCAATCCGCAAGCCCGGAACCGCAAGAGCAAAAGGCGACCGTGGAACAGAGTGCTCTTGCGGAACTCGTCGAGCACATCGCGCAACATGCGCCGGTGCCGGGCAATGCCCCGATCGCACCGACTCCCGCAAGGGTCGGCGCCGCGGCTGCAGCCTCGCACGCAGCGCCCCCGCCCGAGCTCAAGTCGATCCGCTACTTCCAGAGCACCTGGTCCAGGCTCAGCGCCGACCGGCGCCTGACGCAATCGCTGTCGAAGGTGCCCGAGAACGCGGGCCCGCTCAACTCGCACCACCTCGTGCACCGTTCGCTCACGCTGATGCGCGACATCTCGCCGGAGTACCTCAACCGGTTCATGGCGTATGTCGATGCGCTGTCGTGGGTCGAACAGTTGAATGCGGGGGGAAATGCCGGTGCAGCAGCACCTGCAGGCGCAGCAGGCTCACCCGCGAAGAAGAGCGGCAGAAGCAGGCCGGGCTGAGCCGACGCGATTGCGTCTATGGCCGCCGCGCCTGCACCACCTGGCGCGACCAGTACACGCCATCGAGCCTGTCGAGCCGCACAACGCCGCCCGTCGAAGGCGCATGCACGAAGCGGCCATTGCCCACGTAGATGCCCGCATGCGAAGGCGTGGAGGCGCCGAACAGGACGAGGTCTCCGGTGCGGAGTTCAGACATTGCTACAGGCGCACCGAAGCTTGCCATGCGCGCAACGGTGCGCGGTGGAGCCTCGCCCACGCTGTTGAGGTAGACGTAGCCGATGAGCCCGCTGCAGTCGAAGCCCCCGTCGGGCGTGTTGCCGCCGTAGCGGTACGGCGTGCCGACGAGGCCCAGGGCGTGGATCGCGACGCTGCTCGATTGCTCGGGTGTCAGCAGGCTCGTGCCGCCAATCACGGCGCCGGGGCTGCCGCCTTGCCGGGGCCCGGGCGGGCTGCTGGCACAGCCGATGAACAGGAGGCAGGCTGCTATCGAAAGAAGCCGAAGCAGCCACTGCTGCGATGTGGTGGGGGATGAGGGTGTCGGCACAGGCGCGTCGTACATGTCGGATGGCTGGGCTCGTGAACCTGCACGAACTCTAGCGCGGAATGCGACGGTTTCCTGAAGATGGCCGCCCTCCGCGGCCTGCACTGCGGCGCGGACGCCACGGAGGGAGGTGCGGGCAAGGGGCCTGTGCATGCCCCTTGCGCGTTCTTTGGGGTCTATTTTCCTGGCTGCTTACTCGGCAGCGGGCGCGTTGACCGCGTCCTTCAGCGCCTTGCCGGCGGTGAACTTCGGCGCCTTGCTGGCCTTGATGGTCATCTTCTCGCCGGTCGAGGGATTGCGCCCTTCACGCTCGGGACGGGCAGCCACGGCGAAGGTGCCGAAGCCGATCAGCTGCACCGTGTCGCCCTTTGCCAGGGCGCGCGACAGGTTGTCGAGGACGGAGTCGAGCGCGCGAGCGGCATCGGCCTTGCTGAGGTTGGTGTCCGTGGCGACGGCGGCGATGAGG
>CAJYQC010000127.1 GCA_913776885.1 uncultured Variovorax sp. | reverse complement strand
TGCACTTCGTCCGGGCCGTCGGCAAAGCGCAGCGTGCGCGCGTGGGCGTAGGCGCTGGCCAGCGGGAAGTCGTCGCTCATGCCGCCGCCGCCGTGCACCTGCATGGCCCAGTCGATCACCTGGCAGGCCATGCTGGGCGCCACCACCTTGATCATCGCGATCTCGGTCTTGGCGACCTTGTTGCCGGCCACGTCCATGAGCCAGGCGGCCTTGAGCGTGAGCAGGCGGGCCATGTCGATCTTGCAGCGGGCCTCGGCGATGCGCTCCTGCGTCACCGTCTGCGAGGCGACTGTCTTGCCGAAGGCCACGCGCGACGAGGCGCGCTTGCACATCAGTTCCAGCGCGCGCTCGGCCAGGCCGATCAGGCGCATGCAGTGGTGGATGCGTCCGGGGCCGAGGCGGCCCTGGGCGATTTCGAAGCCGCGGCCTTCGCCCAGCAGCATGTTGCTCGCCGGTACGCGCACGTTCTCGAAGTACATCTCGACGTGGCCGTGCGGTGCGTCGTCGTAGCCCATCACGTTCAGCGGGCGCACGATGCGGATGCCCTTGGCATCGGCCGGCACCACGATCATGCTCTGCTGCGAGTGGCGCGGCGCCTCCGGGTCGCTCTTGCCCATGGTGATGAAGACGGCGCAGCGCGGGTCGGCGGCGCCTGAGATCCACCACTTGTGGCCGTTGATGACGTACTCGTCGCCCTGGCGCTCGATGCGCGTGGAGATGTTGGTGGCGTCGCTCGAGGCCACTTCGGGTTCGGTCATCGCGAAGGCGGAGCGGATCTGGCCTTCGAGCAGCGGCTTGAGCCAGCGGGCCTTGATCTCTTCCGAGCCGTAGCGGGCGATGGTCTCCATGTTGCCGGTGTCGGGCGCCGAGCAGTTGAAGGCCTCCGATGCCCATGGCACCCGACCCATGATCTCGGCCAGCGGAGCGTATTCCTGGTTGGTCAGGCCCGCGCCGTCGTAGCCCGAGGCTGCTGCGCTGTCGACCGGCAGGAACAGGTTCCACAGGCCCTGGGCCTTGGCCTTCTCCTTGAGCTTCTCGACCGTCTTGAGCGCCGTCCAGCGCTTGCCGGCGGCGGTGTTCGCGGCCAGTTCGGCGGCGTACTCGGCTTCGGCCGGATAGATGTGGTCGTCCATGAAGGCCTGCACACGCTTCTGCAGGTCCTTGGTCTTGGCCGAGTATTCGAAGTCCATCTTGTCTCTCCTGGTGGGGTGGGGCGGCTTATGCCTTCTGGGCAAACTGCCAGGCCATGTCGGCCATGGGGCGGGCGCCGCGGGCGGATGCCACGGCTTGCTCGCTCGACGCGGTGCCGGCCTCGACCCGCTTGGCAATGCCTTGCAGGATCGCGGCCATGCGGAACAGGTTGTAGGCCTGGTAGAAGTTCCAGTCGGGCGCGAGCGCCTCGGGCGTGCTGATGCGGGTGCGCTCGCAGTAGCGGCGGATGTATTCGCTCTCGGTGGGGATGCCCAGCGAGGCGACGTCGACACCGCCGATGCCGCGTCCGGTGGTCGGCGGCATGTGCCACGACATGCAGTGGTAGCTGAAGTCGGCCAGCGGATGGCCCAGCGTCGACAGCTCCCAGTCGAGCACCGCGATGATGCGCGGCTCGGTCGCATGGAACATCACGTTGTCAAGGCGGTAGTCGCCATGGACGATCGACACCTTGCTCTCGTCGCGCGCGCTCGCGGGCATGTGCGCGGGCAGCCAGTCGATCAGCCGCTCCATGGCGTCGATGGGCTGCGAGAGTTCGCCGGCGCCGTCGGCCGAGGCCTTGTACTGCTTGCTCCAGCGGCCGATCTGGCGCTCGAAGTAGTTGCCGGGCTTGCCGTAGTCGGCCAGGCCGCGGGCGGCGAAGTCGACGGTGTGCAGCGCCGCGATCACGCGGTTCATCTCGTCGTAATGGGCGGCGCGCTCGGCATTGCTCATGCCGGGCAGCGACTGGTCCCACAGCACGCGGCCCTGCATGAACTCCATGACGTAGAAGGCGCGGCCGATGACGCTCTCGTCCTCGCACAGGCAGTACATGCGCGGCACGGGCACGTCGGTGCCGGCCAGGCCGCTCATCACCTTGTACTCGCGCTCCACCGCGTGGGCCGAGGGCAGCAGCTTCGCGACCGGGCCCGGCTTGGCGCGCATCACGTAGCTCTGGGTGGGCGTGACCAGCTTGTAGGTCGGGTTCGACTGGCCGCCCTTGAACATCTCGACCGTCAGCGGGCCCTTGAACCCGTCGAGGTTCTTCTCGAGCCAGGCCGCGAGCGCGTCGATGTCGAATGCGTGCTGTTGCGAGACGGCACGGGTGCCGATGAAGGAGGAGAAGTCCTGGCTCATGTCGGTATGTCTTGTCTGCCTGGGTTTGTCGTTGTAGTTGTCGTTCTAGCTTTCAGCTTCCGAGACGCGCATCAGCGCCGAGCGGTCGAGCACCACGAGGCCACCCGGCTCGATGCGGATGGTGCCCTCGCGCTCCATGGTCTTCAGCTCCTGATTGACCCGCTGGCGCGATGCGCCCAGCAACTGCGCCAGTTCTTCCTGCGCGAGCTGCAGGCCGATGCGCATCTGGCTGCCGTCTTCCAGGTTGGGCACGCCGTAGCTGCGCACCAGGTGGATGAGCTGCTTGGCCAGCCGCGCGCGCAGGGGCAGGGTGTTGAGGTCTTCCACCAGCCCGAACAGCGTGCGGATGCGCCGCGCCTGCAGCCGCATCAGCGCTTCGTACAGCTCCACGTGCGAGGCCAGGATCTTCTGGAAGTCGGCGCGCGCCACGCACAGGATGGTGGTGTCGCCATGCGAGTAGGTGTCGTGCGTGCGCCGGTCCCCGTCGAACATCGCCACGTCGCCGAACCAGATGCCCGGCTCCATGTAGGTCAGCGTCACCTGCTTGCCCGAGACGGCCGTCGAGCTCACGCGCACCGCGCCCTTGGCGCAGGCGATCCAGTGTTCGGGCGGGTCGCCGCGGGCAGCGATCAGGTCGCCGTCCTTGTAGCGTTTGACGAAGGCGCATCGGAGGATGTCGTGCCGCAGCGATGGAGAAAGGGAAGAAAACCAGCGACCACTGTTGATCGCTTCACGTTCTTCGATGGTAAGAATGGGGTCGTCCATTGGTCTGTCCTCTCGGCGACTGGAAAGCTGGTGGGTGTCACGGGAGCGACGCCGTGCGGCGCTACCCGGTCGCATGGGTGCTTATTCGTACTGCGGCGGCTTCTTCTCGAGGAAGGCGGCGATGCCGATGCCAGCGTTCGCGTGGTGCAGGTTGCGCACGAAGTGGTCGCGCTCCTGCGCGAGCTGCGCGGACAGCGTGGCGCCGCGCGCCTCGCTCAGCAGCTCCTTGATGCTGGCCAGCGAATTCGGCGCCCGCGCATTGAGCCGGCCCGCCAGCGCCAGCGCACCCGCAAGCGCCTGGCCGCTTTCGGTGAGTTCGTTGACGAGGCCCAGCTCGTGAAGGCGCTGGGCAGCGATGCGCTCGCCGTTCATCAGCCATTCGCTCGCGAGCTGGCGCGGCAGCTGCCGGCCCAGGTGCCAGCTCAGCCCGCCGTCGGGCGACAGCGCCACGTTGCTGTACGAGGCCGCGAAGACCGCATCGCGCGCCGACACCACGAAGTCGCAGGCCAGCGCGAGCGAGAAGCCCGCACCGGCAGCCGCGCCCTCGACGGCGGCGATCACCGGCTTCGGAAAAGTGCGGATCGAATCGATCCAGTTGTGCAGGCCCTCGATGCTCTCGGCCTGAACGGAGCGGTCGAGCTGCCGGTTGGCCAGCAGCCGCTGCAGCGAGCCGCCTGCGCAGAACCACGAGCCTTCGCCCACGATGACCACGCTGCGGACCTCCGTGCTGTTCTCGGCCTTGTTCAGCGCCTCGATGCCCGCTGCGTAGATGTCGGGGCCCAGCGCGTTGCGCTGGGTGGGGTTGGAGATCGTCAGCACCATGGTGCTGCCCTCGCTCGTGCTCTTGAGTTCTGCTGTGCTCATGGCTGGCTTCCGTGCTCCTCGTTTATTTCTTGATCATTCTTCTTCGTGCAGCAGGCTCAGGCCCAGCGCGCCGCGGCGGCGCAGCCAGGGGCTCGGGCGATAGCGCGGGTCTCCATACACCGTCTGCAGGTTGAACAGCACCTCGAGCATGTTGGTCGGCCCATAGAGGTTGCCCATGGCCAGCGGGCCGCGCGGATAACCCAGGCCCAGCTGCACCGCGGTTTCCAGGTCGGCCGGCGTGCACACGCGCTGCTGGCACATGTCGGCGGCGATGTTGACGATGGTGCCGATCACGCGCTGCGTGACGAAGCCGCCGCTGTCGCGGATCACGCTCACGGCCTTGCCGTCGCGTGCGAAGAGGGCATGCGCGGCGTCGCGAATGTCGCGGCGCGTGGCCGGGTTGGTGGCGAGCACGCGGCGCTTGGTGGCTGCATCGTCGATCAGCATGTCGATGCCGATGGTGCGCGTGGCGTCCAGCCGCTCGACGGCGGCCACCGTGGTCACGTCGAAGCCCAGAGGCGCCACCAGGATCAGCGACTGCGGCGCGGCGGTGGCGCCGCTGTCGATCTGCGCACCCAGTGTGTTGACCAGTCGCAGTAGCTCGGCCCGGCGAGCCGCACGCGGCGACACCCACACCGAGGGCGTGCCTTCGACCACAGGGGCGGGCGCCTCCGGCACCTGCTGCATCACGCCGTCGTCGTAGCTGTAGAAGCCCTCGCCGGTCTTGCGGCCCAGCGCGCCGGCGGCCAGCCGCTGCGCGGTGATCACGCTGGGGCGGAAGCGCGGCTCCTCGAAGTACTGGTGATAGATCGACTCCATCACCGGATGCGACACGTCGAGCGCGGTCAGATCCAGCAACTCGAAGGGGCCGAGGCGGAAGCCGGCCTGGTCCTTGAGGATGCGGTCGATGGTTGCGAAATCGGCCACGCCCTCGCCGACGATGCGCAGCGCCTCCGTGCCGTAGCCGCGGCCCGCGTGGTTGACGATGAAGCCCGGCGTGTCCTGCGCCTGCACTGCGCTGTGGCCCATCTGCGTGGCGTAGCCGGCGAGCTGCTTGCACACATCGGGTGAGGTCTTGAAGCCCGCTACCACCTCGACCACCTTCATCAGCGGCACCGGGTTGAAGAAGTGGAAGCCCGCGACGCGCGCCGGATGCTTCAGGCCGGCTGCGATGGCCGTCACCGAGAGGGAGGAAGTGTTGGTGACCAGCGTGGCAGTCTCGGCCACCACATCTTCGAGTTCCCTGAAGAGCTTGCGCTTGACTTCCAGGTCTTCGACGATCGCTTCGACGACCAGGTCGCAGCCCGCCAGCGCCTTGATGGAGTCGACAGCCTTCACGCGCGAGATGTACGCATCGCGTTTGGCTGCATCGATCTTGTTCTTCTCGTGCAGCTTGTTCCATTGGGCGCAGAGGGCTTCGCGGCCGCGCTCGGCGGCACCGGCGAAGCTGTCGAGCAGCAGCACTTCGCTGCCTGCCTGCGCTGCGATCTGCGCGATGCCGCGCCCCATGGCGCCGGCGCCGACGACGCCGATTCGGGAATAGTTCACTGTCATTTGCTGGAGATTTTCACTGGTTGGGTGGTATCCGGGCCCGCCGTGCAGGCGTCGATGCGGCGTGGCATCGATGGATGCCGCTGCCGCAGTCGAAGACTCCGATTTTGCAGCCCCGCGCGCAGGAGCCGTGACGGGTTTTACGCGGGGGCGTGCTTTCAGGGCTCGCGGGGGCTGCGGTCGATTGCGACGCTCAGCAGGATGGACACCAGCAGCAGCCCGAGGCCGACCCAGCTCATCCATGCGCTCGCATCGTGGGCGAGCAGCCAGCCTCCCAGCGCCGCGCCCACGGCCTGGCCGGTGTAGATGCCGGAACTGTTGAGCGCCACCGACCCCGGTGCCAGCGCCGGCGCCAGCCCGACCAGCCGGGCCTGCTGCGCTGAATTGGCCGCGAAGCAGCCCAGCCCCCAGGGAACCAGCACCACTGCAAGCCAGGCCAGCGTGGAAGCCAATGGCCACAGCAGAAGGCTCAGCGCGATCAGCACCGTGGTGACGAGCACCATGCGCCCGGCGCCCGCGCGGTCGATGAAGCGGCTGACCACCAAGTTGCCCACCAGCCCGCAGATGCCGAAAAGCGCCCACATCACGCTCAGCGTGGTGGCGTCGGCGCCGAAGCTCTGCTTGAGGATGGGGCCGAAGTAGCTGAACAGCACGAACTGGCCCGCGCCCTGCAGTGCAGTGACCGACACGATGCCCATCAGCACCGGGCTTCGCAGCACACGCGACCAGGAGGCGGCCGTCAGCGCGGCCGGACGGATGCCGCTCGGCAGGGTGAGCCACATCGATGTCGCACTCGCGACACTGAGTACGGCAATGGCCGCGAAAGCCATGCGCCAGCCCAGGTGTCCGCCGATCAGCGCACCGATGGGCAAGCCAAGCACCGAGGCCATGGACCAGCCGAGAAAGACGAAGGTGACGGCGCGCCCGCGATGCTCCGGCGGCACCAGCATGCCGGCGCAGGCCGCAGCCTGGGGCGTGAAGATGGCTGGCGCGATCACCGTGAGCATGCGCACCGGCAGCAGGGCGCCGAAGCTCGGCATCAGCGCGCAGAGCAAATGGCCCGCGGCGTACCAGAGCAGGGTGAGGGCAAGGAGCTGGCGCCGATCCCATCCGGCCACCGCAGCGGCCAGCAGCGGTGCGCCAACGCACATCACCGCCGCCGCCGCAGTGATGAGCTGCCCCGCCGTGGCCGCGGTGACCGAGAGCGAGGCGCTGATCTCGTTGAGCGTGCCGGGCACGACCATCACGCCCGTGCCAATCACGAAGTTGCCGGCAAGCAGCGCCCAGAGCGCCCTCCGTGGCGCCGGCTGGCTCACCGGCGGACCTGCAGCGCGCCCGGGTTCACGATGTTCGTGGGATTGCCGTTGATGTAGCTCACGACGTTGTCGAAAGCCTGGCCGAAGTAGCTCTCGTAGCTTTCCTGCTCGACGTAGCCGATGTGCGGCGTGCAGATGCAGTTCTCGAGACGCAGCAGCGCATGGCCCTGCAGCGGCGGCTCGCTCTCGAAAACGTCGACCGCGGCCAGCCCGGGGCGGCCGCGGTTGAGGGCTGCGAGCAAGGCATCGGCCTCGACCAGCTCCGCGCGGGAGGTGTTCACGAAAAGGGCGGTCGGCTTCATGCGCGAGAGGTCCTCGAGCGTGATGAGGCCGTTGGTTTCGTCGTTGAGCCGCAGGTGCACCGAGAGCACGTCGGCCGCCGCGAAGAACTCCTGTCGATTCTGGGCCACCTGGAAGCCGTCGGAACGCGCCTTGGCGCAACTGGCTTCACGGCCCCAGATCACGACCTGCATCCCGAAAGCCTGGCCGTAGCGCGCCACCAGCTGCCCGATGCGCCCATAGCCCCAGATGCACAGCGTCTTGCCCTTGAGCACGGAGCCAAGCCCGAAGTTGGGCGGCATCGAGGCCGACTTGAGACCCGACTGCTGCCAGGCACCATGCTTGAGATTGCTGATGTACTGCGGCAGCCGGCGCATGGCCGCCATGATGAGCGCCCAGGTGAGCTCGGCAGGCGCCTGCGGAGAGCCGGAGCCCTCGGCCACGGCCACGCCGCGCTCGGTGCAGGCTGCGACGTCGATGTGCCCGGCCACGCGACCGGTCTGGGAAATGAGCTTGAGCTTGGGGAGTTTTTCGATCAGCTGGCGCGAGATCTGGGTGCGCTCGCGTATCAGCACGATCACGTCGGCATCCTTGAGGCGAACCGACAACTGTCCAATGCCCTTCACCGTGTTGGTATAGACCTTGGCCGCATAAGCGTCCAGCTTGGATGCGCAGCGCAGCTTACGTACGGCGTCCTGGTAATCGTCGAGGATCACAATGTTCATGGCACGCCATTGTGCCTCGCAGCATTGGAATGCCGCGCTGGTGAACGTTTGGATACCCGCCCTGCAGCCGTTTGCAGGGCGGAGGAGCCGTGACGAACGGCTCCGTGCAGGCTCAATGCAAGCGGCTCGAGCGCGGTGCGGTGGCCATGGCTTCGGCGGCTTCCAGGGCGGCCAGACGGTCGAGCTCGGCACACACGTCGGCCATGCGGCCGGAAATCACCACGCGGTTGCTGCTGCGCTGCTGTCCCTTGCCATCGACCACGCGGACCACACGAAGTGGGCGAGCCGGTGCGGCCGATTCAGAGGGGGCGGCGCTGCCGTTGCGAGCGGTACAGGCGGGGCGAACCGCCACATAGCGCAGGCCCGCGGAAGACTCGGCAGCATCGAGATGGTCCCCGCGGTGGGAGGGGCGGCGCGCCGGCATCAGTCGGTTGGCCAGCGATTGCAGCGGCATCCAGATGTCGGCGATGGCGAGGAGGGCGATTCCCATGTGAACTCCAAGAAAGTATGAGGTTGAACACAGGCAGGATTTCTTGAATCGGCTGCGACAGGGTGATGGCGAACAACTTCGCCATACGCCCGCCACCTGTCGCTGCCGGATGGGGTGCTGTTGCCTTGTAAGGCAGGCTGCCGGGCCTACATCAGCATCGTGTTGCGGATGAGGCCGACCGCGAGGCCCTCGATCTCGAAGGGCTCGCCGGGCTGCACGATGATGGTCGGGTAGTCGGGGTTCTCGGCGTGCAGCTCGATGACCTGCTTGTTGCGCTTCAGGCGCTTGACCGTTACTTCGTCGCCGAGCCGAGCGACCACGATCTGGCCGTTGCGCGCTTCCTTGGTGGCCTGCACCGCGAGCAGGTCGCCGTCCATGATGCCGGCGTCGCGCATCGACATGCCGCGCACCTTGAGCAGGTAGTCGGGCTGGCGCTGGAACAGCGTGTTCTCGACGTAGTAGGTCTGGTCGACGTGCTCCTGAGCCAGGATGGGCGAGCCGGCTGCGACGCGGCCGACGAGCGGCAGTGCGAGCTGAGCCATGCCGGGCAGCGAGAGCGAGAACTGGTTGCCCTCGCGGTGGCGCGTTTCGTTGAGAGAACGCAGTGCGTCGCCCTTGAGGCGGATGCCACGCGAGGTGCCGCTGACCAACTCGATCACGCCCTTGCGCGCCAGTGCCTGCAGGTGTTCTTCGGCGGCATTGGCCGACTTGAACCCGAGTTCATTGGCGATCTCGGCGCGCGTGGGCGGCGCACCGGTACGGGCGATGGCGCTCTGGATCAGGTCCAGGATCTGCTGCTGGCGGGCTGTAAGCTTCACGGCGAACTGCATGTGTGGTTCCTTGCGGCACTGGTTGGATATCCAGTGCCTGTATTTTTAACCAGTTTTTAGAAGTTGACAAGCCATGGTCAATTCCTCTTCGATTGGGCTGCCGCGTCGCGTGGTGGTCCTGGGTACCGGCGGCACCATCGCGGGCCGGGCAGCCAGCAGCGGCGACAACATCGGCTACACCGCGGCGCAGGTGGATGTGGCCGACCTGCTGGGCGGCATCGAGGCGCCGGATGGCGTGGCGCTGGAGGCCGAGCAGGTTGCGCAGGTCGACAGCAAGGACATGTCGTTCCCCATCTGGCAGCAGTTGGCCCAGCGCTGCGCGCAATGGCTGGCGCAGGCCGACGTGGCAGGCGTGGTGATCACGCACGGCACCGACACGATCGAGGAGACGGCCTTCTTCCTGCACTCGGTGCTGGTTTCGCCCAAGCCGGTGGTGTTGACCTGCGCGATGCGTCCGGCCACTGCACTGTCGCCGGACGGCCCGCAGAACGTGCGGGACGCGATCAGCGTTGCCGCCGCTCAGGGCGCGCGTGGCGTTACCGTGGTGTGCGCCGGCGCGATCCATTCGGGCG
>CAJYQC010000126.1 GCA_913776885.1 uncultured Variovorax sp. | reverse complement strand
TTTCGGCGGCCTCGCGGCGTGCCGTGACGAGACGCGATGCTGCGTCGGCGTAGGCGGCTTCGGCGCGGACCAGCGCGGTGCGCGCTTCCTCGGTGAGGAGCGTCTGGGCCCGGAGCTGGCGCTCGAGGTTTTCCATTTCCTGCTGGCGGGCCAGGAGGCCGGCCTGCTCGGAATCGGGCGCGTAGAAGTTGACGCTGTGTGCTGAAACGGCATGGCCGCTTTGCACGTAGATGAGCTCGCCCGGCTGCAGCGCGCCGCGCTGGGCCAGCGCTTCCTCGAAGCTGGCGGCGGTGTAGCAGCCGTGCAGCCAGTCGCTCAGCAGCGCCTGCTGGCCGGCATCGTTCAGGCGCAGCAGGCTCGACAGGCGGGGCAGCGCCGTCGCGCCCTCGGGCACGGCTGCGGCCGGCGGGCTGTAGAAGGCCAGCTTGGCGGGCGGCGCGTCGTTGCCGAAGGCGCGGACCATGTCCAGCCGGCTGACTTCGAGCGCGCCCAGGCGCTCGCGCAGTGCGGCTTCGAGCGCGCTCTCCCAGCCCTGTTCGATGTGGATGCGGCTCCACAGGCCCTGCAGGCCGTCGAGGCCGTGCTTGGCGAGCCAGGGGGCCAGCTTGCCGTCGGTCTTGACCTTCTCCTGCAGCGCACGCAGCGCCTCCAAGCGGGCCGAGAACTCGGCGTGACGGGCGCCCTCGGTGTTGACGGCCTGCTGCTTCGTGCGGCGGTCGTCGTCGAGCTGCGGCACGGCTTCGAGCAGTTCCTGCAGGCGCGCATCGGATTCGCTCGCCGCCTCCTGCGCCATCGCGTACTGCTCCTGCATGTCAAGCAGGCGGGCTTCGTCGGGCGCGGCCAGCGCGTTCTGGTCGGCGCGCAGGCGTTCGCTGCGCTGCATGAGCTGGCGGCTCTGTTCCTCGATGTTGCGCTGGTCGGCGGCCAGCACCTGGATCTGCTGCTGCACCTGCGACACCGTGGTGCGCTGCGCGTTGGCCTCGTCCTGTGCGCGCTGCAGGGCCTCTTCGAGCTCGGGCATGCGCGCGTCGTGCTCCTCGAGCTGGGCGGCCAGCATGATGGCCTGCTCCTCGGCGTCGACGCCCGCGCCGGCCAGGGTCTCGATCTCGGCCTCGGCCTCCTCGCGGCGGCGGCCCCACTGGCCCATCTGCTCGCGCAGCTGGACGAGGCGCTGCTCGACGCGCTGGCGGCCTTCGACCACGAAGCGGATCTCGCCTTCGAGCCGGCCGACTTCGGCGCTGGCCTCGTAGAGCCTGCCCTGTGCCTGGTTGACCTGATCGCCGGCGCCGTAGTGGGCCTGGCGCACGGTTTCGAGCTCGGCCTCGATGTGACGCAGGTCGGCCGTGCGCGATTCGAGGTCGTTGATGGCGCGCTCGGAATCGGCCTTGATCTTCGCCTGGTCGGCGTTGCTCTCGCTGCGCTTGAGGAACCACAGCTGGTGCTGCTTCTTCGTGGCTTCGCCCTGCAGGGCGTTGTAGCGCGCAGCCACCTCGGCCTGCTTCTCGAGCTTTTCGAGGTTGGCGTTGAGCTCGCGAAGGATGTCTTCCACCCGCGTGAGGTTCTCGCGCGTGTCGCCCAGGCGGTTCTCGGTCTCGCGCCGGCGCTCCTTGTACTTGGAGACGCCCGCGGCTTCCTCGAGGAAGAGGCGCAGCTCCTCGGGCTTGGATTCGATGATCCGGCTGATCGTGCCCTGGCCGATGATGGCGTAAGCGCGCGGGCCGAGGCCGGTGCCCAGGAACACGTCCTGCACGTCGCGGCGGCGCACCGGCTGGTTGTTGATGTAGTAGCTGCTGGTGCCGTCGCGCGTGAGCACGCGGCGCACCGCGATTTCGCCGAACTGGTTCCATTGGCCGCCGGCGCGGTGGTCGGCGTTGTCGAACACCAGTTCCACACTCGAACGACTGGCCTGCTTGCGGGTGGTCGTGCCGTTGAAGATCACGTCCTGCATCGACTCGCCGCGCAGCTCCGAGGCGCGCGATTCGCCGAGCACCCAGCGCACCGCATCCATGATGTTCGACTTGCCGCAGCCGTTGGGCCCGACGACGCCCACCAGTTGGCCCGGCAGCATGAAGTTGGTGGGTTCGGCGAACGACTTGAAGCCCGATAGCTTGATGGAATTAAGACGCACGACTTGTCGGCCTGCCTTGGCTGTAGCGCCAAGGTATTGATTTGTAAGGAAAATTGCACGGGCCCGCAGCTTGCAGCAGGCCGCCGCCCCAGCCTCGGATGATAACGTCAGGGCATGCACGATTCCCCGGTCTCTCCCCTCGCCCCGCGACGGGCTCGCCGCCCGATGCGCATGGCCGGCCAGCTCGCCGCAATGCCCGTTGCCCTGCCCGCTGCCCTGCTTGCCGCTCTGCTGGGTATCACAGGCTGTTCGTCGGTGCGCGACACCGAGCGCGCCGAGCCGTACACCAACCAGGAATGGCTGCAGTCCGGCGCCAACCGCATCGCCAACCTTTCGCTGCGCGACAACCTGCAGTCGATCCGCCGGGTGCAGAGCACGCTGTACAAGCGCAATCCGCGCGAGTGGCGAAAGTCGGCCGCCAGCATGGAGGAAGCCACCCAGCGCGCCTGGGATGCCGTGCTCAAGGGCCCGCCGCTGCCCGAACTCAAGGGCGCCAGCGGCATCGACGCCATCCGCATGGCCTTCGACACCACCCCTCAGGGCTACCAGGGCGACCGCGTGGCGGCACTGGTCTACGGCTGGGCCACGATGCTCAAGCAGGCCAATGGCGACACCTGGGACCAGACCATGCTCGACGGCGTCAATGCCGAGAACAGCTTCAGGGCCGCGCGCAACTTCGAGATCTCGCTGTGGCTCATCTCTTCCAAGACCGGCCCCGACGGCCATCCGCTGCTCTTGGCCACCGAGATCAGCGACCGTGGCCGCAACCTCGTGGCCGACCGCGAACTCTCCAAGGTGGTTGCGCGCCTCGACCTGCTGGCCGCACAGGCCGACGAGAAATACCGCAGGGCTGCGCTCGACTTCGGGCAGAACTGGGTGATGGGGGTGGTCATGCCGCTGTTCACGCTGGTGCCCAAGTGACTGACGGGAAAAGCGCAGTTCGTCTACCGGAAACATATTTCCTGAAATCGGATTTGTGGTAATATCTTTCCGTGAACAAACAGGAACTCGTCAACGCCCTCATCGCACGCCGAGAGGCTTCCGGGGTCTCGAATGCCGAAATCGCCCAGCGCAGCGGCCTCACCGAGCGCTCGGTGCGCAATGCGCTGAGCCTGCACGGCAATCCCCAGCTCTCGTCCCTGCTCGCCCTGGTCGATGCATTGGGTCTGGAACTGCAACTTGCGCCCAGGGGCTTCGGCCAGGCGGTGGCGGCTGATCCCGGTTATCGCCCGGTGGCCACCCGCATCGGCCACGCAGTGGCCAAGGCACCGCCTGGACCGGGCTCGGCGGAAGCCAGGCCCAGGGGGCGGTCATGAACGTCAAGATCCTCGAGATATCGCTCGGTACGCGCCGGTTCGGAAAGCTGTTCCAGTACGCCGATCTGTGCCGCTTCGTCGCGGAGCCCGAGATCGTGGTCGATCCGCCCGCCGAGATTCTTTCGCTGTCGATGCTCGCGAGCGACCCTGAAGCCCAGTCGGCCCTGTGGAGCGACGTCAAGAATCCGCTGTTCAATGCCCAGGGCGGACAGCTGCCCAGCTTCTTCCAGAACCTGCTGCCCGAGGGCGTGCTGCGCAGCCACATCGCGCAGTTGCGCGGCTGCCTTGAGAGCGATCATTTCGAGCTGCTGGCAGCCTGCGGCGGCGACCTGCCCGGCGCCGTCAGCGCAAGGCCGGTGTCTGTCGACCGAAGCACGCTGCAGCGGCTCGTCACGCAGGACCAGGACGCGCTGGAGATGTCCGTGGTCGAGCTGCCGATGCCGCAGGGCATTTCGGTCTCAGGCGTGCAGCCCAAGCTGGGCCTGCGCCGGCAGGGCGGCCGCTACGTCGCCCGCACGCGGGCCGGCGCGAGCACCCGTGTCATCGCCAAGCTGCCGGTGGCAGGCAGGCCGCACATGCCGCAGCTCGAAATGCTGTCGCTGCAGATGGCCGGTGCCGCGGGCGTGGAGGTGTGCCATGCCGAACTGGCGCCTCTTTCTGCCATCTCGGCCGAACACAGCTACGCGCTGCCCGACGAGCCCGAATTCCTGGCGGTCACGCGCTTCGACCGCGACGGCGCCCGCCGCATCCACTTCGAAGACTTCGCGCAGGTGCTCGCCATCGACCCGATGCACAAGTACGGCGCGAGCTATCTCGACATGGCGCTGGCGATGCGCGTCTTTCCGTCTTTGGGCGATGAAGCGGTGCTCGAACTCGTGCGGCGCCTCGTGGTGAACGACCTGCTGGGCAACCCCGACGCGCATCTGAAGAACTTTGGCGTGCTGTACACGGACGCCATCGCCCCGAGCTTCGCACCGGCCTACGACATCGTCGCCTACGCGGCGATGCAGGGTGTGGAAGGACATGCGCTGCCCCTGCTGCCTCCTGCCGCGGGCACGGCAGCCAGGCGATCTGCCATGTTCACGCCGTCGAGCGTGCGCACATTCTGCTTTTCCAGCGGAATGCACGAGCCGCTGGTGCGCCGCACGATCGCCGACACGGCACGGCTGGCGCGCGACGCATGGCCCGCGATGATCGAGGCCTCCACGCTCCCGGCCGCGTGGAAGAAGCGGCTGGCGCAGCGTCTGCAGGCGCAT
>CAJYQC010000125.1 GCA_913776885.1 uncultured Variovorax sp. | reverse complement strand
GGCCGCTCCTTCGTCGAATGGCTCAAGCTGCACCATGCCGACACGGCCGAAGTCTTCGCCGGCATGGATGCGAGCTACCCGGTCGCCTTCGCCTTCGCCGCCAGCCGCGCGGGCGCCACGGTGCACGACGGCTGCCTGGCCTTCGCTTTCGGCTGGGCCGAGAACATGGTCGCCGCCGCCGTCAAGGCCGTGCCGCTGGGCCAGAGCGCGGGCCAGCGCATTCTCGGGCGGCTGGCCCGGGAGATTCCCGATGCCGCGACCCGCGCCATGGCCCTGGGCGACGACGAGCGCCAGGCCTTCGCGCCCCTGCTGGCGGTGCTGTCGGCCCGCCACGAAACCCAATATTCCCGCCTTTTCAGAAGCTGAACCGGACACCACTGCCATGACTTCCGCCCTGCACCACATCCCCAACCGCACCAAGAGACTTCCGCCCCTGCGCGTGGGAATCGGCGGCCCGGTCGGCTCGGGCAAGACCACTCTGCTGGAAATGCTCTGCAAGGCGATGCGCGACAAGTACGATCTGATCGCCATCACCAACGACATCTACACGAAGGAAGACCAGCGCCTGCTGACGGTGGCCGGTGCGCTGCCGGCCGAGCGCATCATGGGCGTGGAGACGGGCGGCTGCCCGCACACCGCGATCCGCGAAGACGCGTCGATCAACCTCGAGGCCATCGACCGCATGCTGGAAGACTTCCCCGACGCCGATGTGGTGTTCGTGGAATCGGGAGGCGACAACCTGGCCGCCACGTTCAGCCCCGAGCTGTCGGACCTCACCATCTACGTGATCGACGTGGCGGCGGGCGAGAAGATTCCGCGCAAGGGCGGCCCCGGCATCACCACTAGCGACCGCTTCGTGATCAACACGACCGACCTCGCCCCGTACGTGGGCGCCAACCACGACGTGATGGAGCAGGACACGCAGCGCATGCGCCGCCAGCGGCCCTATGTGATGACGAACCTCAAGACGCTCTCGGGCGTGGCCGACGTGGTCGCGTTCATCGAGGAGCGGGGCATGCTCGCCACCGCCTGAGCGGCGACAGCGAAGCTGGAGCGGGCCCCGGTGCCCGCTTTGCAGGCTTCAGCTCAGGGAAGGCCGAGGTAGATGCGCAGGTCGTCCTTGACCGTGCCGGCCGAGGCCACGGCGGTGCGCAGGCGCTCCTCGCTCACGCCGAACCATTGGGTCCAGTAGTCGACCTCCTTGAGGTCGGTGACGTCGATCCGTTCATCGTCGCGTGGAATGCGGATCTCGGTGTCTTCGAGCATCGTCTTCTCCTGAAGAGCCAGAAATTGGTTGATGGATGGGGCCGCAACTGTGGCCGGAGAGGGAGTTTCTCCGCCCGCCCATGCAGGACGGACGGACGAATCCACTCCCCCTTGCAGGACAACTTCCATAGTCGCCCGATGCGGCCCGCCATGCGGTGCCGTCCTGCACGGGCGGCCCGGCTTCGATGCTTGAATTCGCGCACTACCCTATCCATCCACGGGAGAAGCGACCATGGAGCCTCATCATCAGCGGTTGCTGAGCATGGGCGTGCCAGGCCTGAACGACGTGCTCGGCGGCGGCCTCGAGCCCGACCGGCTTTATCTGTTCGAAGGCACGCCCGGTGCCGGCAAGACCACCATCGCGATGCAGTTCCTGCTCGAAGGGGCGGTCCGCGGCGAATCCGCGCTGTACGTAACGCTGTCCGAGACCGAGCATGAGCTGCGGGGCGTTGCGGCCTCGCACGGCTGGGACATCTCCGAGGTGCACGTGCGCGAGATGCTGCCGACCCAGGACACCCTGCAGCCCGACGAGCAATACACCATGTTCCACCCCTCCGAGGTGGAATTGAGCGAAACCACGCTGCGCCTGCTGGCCGACGTGGAGGCCATCAAGCCTTCGCGCATCGTGTTCGACTCGCTCTCCGAGCTGCGGCTGCTCTCGGGCAGCTCGCTGCGCTACCGCCGGCAGATCCTCGCGCTCAAGCAGTTCTTCGCGGGGCGCCAGTGCACCGTGCTGCTGCTGGACGACATGACTGCCACCGAGCACGACCTCCAGGTGCAGAGCATCGCGCACGCGGTGGTGCGGCTGGAGCAGTCGAACTCCGACTACGGCGCCGCACGCCGGCGCCTGCTGGTGGTGAAGTACCGCGGCCAGTCGTTCCGCGGTGGCTACCACGACTACAAGATCCGGCGCGGCGGGCTGCAAGTGTTTCCGCGCCTGGTGGCGGCCGAACACCTCAACGATGCGGCGCCGGCCAAGCTGCCCAGCGGCATCGATGCGCTCGACGCGCTGCTCGGCGGCGGCCTGGACAAGGGCACCAGCACGCTGATCGTCGGTGCGCCGGGCACGGGCAAGTCGACGGTGGCGGTGCAGTTCGCCATCGCGGCAGCCGAGCGCGGCGACGCCGCGGCTCTCTTCGTCTTCGACGAGAGCGTCAACACCCTGCGCGCGCGCAGCGCAGGCATGAACATGAAGCTGGAGCCGCATCTCCAGTCGGGCCGGATCCGCCTGAAGCAGGTCGATCCGGCCGAGCTGTCGCCCGGCGAGCTGGTGCACGAGATCCGCCTGGCGGTGACCAAGCACGGCGCGAAGGTGATCGTCATCGACAGCCTCAACGGCTACCTCAACGCGATGCCCGACGAGCGCTTCCTCATCGTGCAGCTGCACGAGCTGCTCACCTACCTCGGGCAGTCGGGCGTGGCCACGCTGCTGATCGGCGCGCAGCACGGGCTGATCGGCGCGCAGATGAACTCGGCAGTCGATGCCAGCTACCTCGCCGACGCCGTGCTGCTGCTTCGCTACTACGAGGCCGAAGGAGAGGTGCGGCAGGCCATCTCGGTGCTCAAGAAGCGCGGCGGCGTGCACGAGCGCTCCATCCGCGCGTTCTCCATGAACCAGAACGGCTTGCACGTGGGCGATCCGCTTCGCCGCTTCAGGGGCATCCTGACCGGCGTGCCCATGCCGATCGACGCAATGGGCACGCCCCCGCCGTGACCCAGAGCCCGACACTCGAACTGCCGCAGCTGCGCGACCCGCAATTGCGCGTGCTGATGCGGCCGGCGACGGCGAGGGACGCCGCGATGACCGCCGCCGTGCTGGAGCGCGCCGGTGTGCAGTCGACCACCTGTGCCGATCTGCCCGACCTGCTGCGCGAACTCCAGCACGGCGCGGGCGCGCTGCTGGTGTCCGAGGAAATGCTCGCCGGAACCGGTGCTGCCGCACTCGCAGCGGCCGTGGCGGCGCAGCCTCCATGGTCGGACCTGCCGGTGCTGATACTCGCGCGGCAGGGCGCCGATTCGCGCGCCATCAGCACCGCCATGGAAGGCATGGGCAACGTCACCGTGCTGGAGCGCCCGATCCGGGTGGCGTCGCTGGTGAGCGCACTGCGCAGCGCGCTGCGCGCGCGCCGGCGGCAGTACGAACTGCGGCGCATGCTGGAAGACCTCGCCGAGGCCGACCGGCGCAAGACCGAGTTCCTGGCCACCCTGGCGCATGAACTGCGCAATCCGATGGCACCGCTGAGCACCGCACTGGCCATCCTCAAGCGCAAGTCCCTGACCTCCGAGGCCGCATTGCCCTACTACGAACTCATGGGCCGCCAGCTCGACCACATGGTGCGGCTGGTGAACGACCTGATGGAGGTCTCGCGCATCACGCGCGGCAAGATCGAACTGCAGCTTGGCGAGCTCGCGCTGGAAAAAGTGATCCGCGGCGCGGTCGAACTCAGCCGCCCCCTGATGGACGCCGGCCGCCACACCCTGGAAGTGCACGTCGCAGACCCCTCCCTGGCGGTGAAAGGCGACAGCGTGCGCCTTACGCAGGTGTTCTCGAACCTGCTCAACAACGCCGCCAAGTACACCCCCGAGGGCGGTCGCATCGACGTCTTCCTGGAGCACGACGGCGAGGGCCATGCGCTGGTGCGCGTGAAGGACAACGGCGCCGGCATTCCGCCCGCCATGCTCGAGGCGATCTTCGACATGTTCGTGCAGGTCAGCGGCACGGCACGCGCCGCGCAGGGCGGCCTGGGCATCGGCCTCACGCTGGTGAAGAGCATCGTGGAGCTGCACGGCGGCACGGTCAGGGCGTGCAGCGAAGGGGCGAACCAGGGCAGCGAGTTCACGGTGTCCCTGCCCCTGCTCGGGCACGGGGTGCGCAACGGCACCCAGGCGGGGGCTGCGCCCGAGCCCACCGTCACGGTCAACCAGCGCATCCTGGTGGTGGACGACAACCGCGACGCGGCCGAATCGCTGGAAGCGCTGCTGGAGCTGCTCGGCGCGCAGGTCGCGGTGGCTTTCAACGGCGCGGACGCACTGGTGAAGGCCGAGGCCTTCGACCCGTCGATCGCCATCCTCGACATCGGCATGCCCGGCATGGACGGCTGCGAGCTGGCGCGCCGCCTGCGGGCGCACCCGCGCCTTCATGGCATCGGCCTGATCGCGCTCACGGGCTGGGGGCAGCCCGACGACCGGCTGCGCATCGCTCGCGCCGGCTTCGACTATCACCTGCTGAAGCCGGTGGATGTCGACGAGCTGACGGCGGCGCTGCAGAAGCTCGACCAGCGCGCCTCCGGCTGAAGCGCCGGACGAGCGGAAGGCGGCTGCGGGCAGCCGCCTTCCGGCGTTCCGTCGCCCCTCAGAGCTCGCTGCCATCGCGCAGCTGCCGCGCCTTGTAGACCAGCCGCACGCTGGCGCGGCGCGGATCGCCCGAGTGCTGCTGAACGTACACGTCGGTGTCGTTGCTCACCCATGCCGCATAGGCGCTGCCAGGATCGCGCGACGAAAGCTCGTTGCCGAACATGCTGCGGCCCCACTGAACCAGCGCCGCGAAGGCGGCGGCACCGGCATCGGGCGCGGCTTGCGCCGAGGCCACGTACTCGACGCGCCGCAGCTGCGAGCCGGCGAAGAAGAAGGTCGGCTCGAAAAGCAGGCCGGCCATCTCGACCGGCGCCGCGCGCCATGAGCCGACGAGCCCGCCACCCAGGCGCTGCGGCCTCTGCACGCGTTCGGCCGCAGGCACGGCGGCCTTCAGCTCCTCGGCCGACATGCCCAGGCGCACGCCGGGCGGCAGGGCCTGCGCGTGCACGGCGCCTGCGGCGAGAAGGGTCGCGCTGAGGGCGAGCGCACGAAGAAGAATCGGAAAACGGAGGAGTCGCACGACGGGCATCGGAGGAGGAGCAGGGCCAAGGCGGCTGCAGCCTGGGACCGCGAGTATCGCGCGGAGTTCCGTCGAGCCGCCCTCCTGCGCACCCTCAGTCCTCGACGAAGGCCTCTTCGCGCTTGGCCTTGACCGAGGGCAGCAGCACCACGACCAGCAGCAGCGCAGCAGCGGCCAGCAGCCCCGCCGACAACGGCCGCGACACGAACACGCTCCAGTCGCCGCGCGACAGCAGCAGCGCACGGCGCAGGTTCTCTTCCATCATCGGGCCCAGGATGAAGCCCAGCAGCAGCGGCGCAGGCTCGCACCTCAGCTTGAGGAACAGATAGCCCACGATGCCGAAGATCGCCACCATCCACACGTCGAAGGTGTTGTTGTTCTCCGAATAGACGCCCACCGCGCAGAACAGCACGATCGACGGGAAGAGCCACTTGTAGGGAATGGTCAGCAGCTTGATCCAGATGCCGATCATCGGCAGGTTCAGAACGATCAGCATCAGGTTGCCGATCCACATCGATGCGATCAGGCCCCAGAACAGTTCCGGGTTGCTGGTCATGACCTGCGGGCCCGGCTGGATGTTGTGGATCGTCATCGCGCCCACCATCAGCGCCATCACGGCGTTGGGCGGAATGCCCAGCGTCAGCAACGGGATGAAGGAAGTCTGCGCACCGGCGTTGTTGGCCGACTCGGGGCCCGCCACGCCGCGGATGTTGCCCTTGCCGAAGGCGGTCTCGCCCTGCTTGAGCTTGATCTTCTTCTCGATGGTGTATGCCGCGAAGGCCGACAGCAGCGCGCCGCCGCCGGGCAGGATGCCCAGCGCCGAGCCCAGCGCCGTGCCGCGCAGCACCGCAGGCGTCATGTCCTTGAAGTCCTGCTTGGTAGGCCACAGGCCCTTCACCTTGGCGGTGAACACCTCGCGCTCGTGCTCTGGCACCGCGAGGTTGGCGATGATCTCGCCGTAGCCGAACACGCCCATCGCGATGGCGATGAAGCCGATGCCGTCGGTCAGCTCGGGAATGTCGAAGCTGTAGCGCGCCACGCCGGAGTTCACGTCGGTGCCCACGAGGCCCAGCGCGAGGCCCAGCAGGATCATCGTGATGGCCTTGAGCAGGGAGCCCGAGGCCAACACCACCGCGCCGATCAGGCCCAGGATCATCAGCGAGAAGTATTCGGCCGGGCCGAACTTGAAGGCCAGCTCGGTAAGCGGCGGAGCGAAGGCGGCCAGGATCAACGTGCCCACGCAGCCTGCGAAGAACGAGCCCAGGCCGGCCGCGGCCAATGCCGGCCCAGCCCTTCCCTTGCGCGCCATCTGGTAGCCGTCGATGACGGTCACCACCGATGAGGACTCACCGGGGAGGTTCACAAGGATTGCCGTTGTGGAGCCGCCGTACTGCGCGCCGTAGTAGATGCCCGCCAGCATGATCAGCGCCGACACAGGCGGCAGCGCATACGTGGCCGGCAGCAGCATCGCGATGGTCGCCACCGGGCCGATGCCCGGCAGCACGCCGATCAGCGTGCCCAGCAGGCAGCCAACGAAGGCATACACGAGGTTCTGCGCCGTGAAGGCGACGCCGAAGCCGATCGAGAGATTGGTAATCAGGTCCATGTGTCTTGTGTCAGGTCTTGTTGTTCTTCTTCGCGCATCAACCCGAGATGAAGGTCGGCCACACCTGGAACTGCAGCTTCAGCGCGACCACGAAGGCCAGGTAGCTGCCCAGCGCGAGGATGGTCGCGAGGATGGTCACGCCCTTCCAGCCGAAGTTGTCTCCGGCAAGGCTGGCGATGAAGGTCAGCGCGTAGATGGCCACGATGAGGCCCATCGACGGCAGACCGATGCTCGGCAGGCCGCCCAGCAGCACGCCGAACATCAGGTTCGCGCCGATGATGAAGATCAGCGGCTTCCACGCGATGCGCCCGACGGGCTCGCCGTCCTCCGTCTCCACGGCCAGCGCCTTGAGCGTGATGACCACGCCCATGAGGGCGATGAGGATGCCCACGATCAGGGGGAAGTAGCCCGGCCCCATGCGTGCTCCGGTGCCGACGCTGTAGGTCGTGGCGCCCCATGCGAAGGCCACGCCGAAGGCGCTGAAGAGCACGCCCGAGCAGAAGTCTCTCTGGCTCTTGATTCTCAAAGTTGATGTCTCCTGGAACTGCGTTGATCCGCACGAGATGTGCGCCCAGGCGATCCTAGGAATTCACGGCCCCGCCGTGCATGAACAGAACATTGCCATTCGGCAATGCGGGCGGTGTCAGTCCGCCATCGGCAGGTCGATGCACGCGCGCAGGCCGGGCTTCGCATCCGCGAAGTCCAGCCGCCCGCCATGCAGCGCCACCACCGCCAGCACGCTCGCCAGGCCGAGGCCGTGGCCGGGCACGCTGCGGTCGAGGCGGTGGAAGCGCACGCCGATGCGCTCGTGCTCGACCTGCGGAATGCCGGGCCCGTCGTCCTGCACGAAGAGCTGCGCGCGGCCATCCACCGTCTGCGTGCCGATGCGCACCGTGGCGCCGGTGCCGGCGTATTTCAATGCGTTGTCGAGCAGGTTGGCGGCGGCGCCCGCGAGCAGGTCGCGGTCGCCCAGCGCGATGGCCATGTCCGCGGGCTCGCGCAGCAGCGCAATGCCGCGCAACTCTGCCACGGCTTCGTAGAGCTCCGCCACGTCGTCGGCGATGACGTGCAGCGCCACCGGCGCGAACTGCTGCCGCCGCGCGCCAGCTTCCACCTCGGCGATCTGCAGCAGCTTCTCGAACACCACGGCCAGTTCCTCCAGCTCTCGGATGGCGGTGCTCACGGCCTCGCGCTGCGGGTCGGCGGCATCGAGCCCCGCCTCCACCGCACGCAGCCGCACCAGCACGCGCGTGAGCGGCGTGCGCAGGTTGTGCGCGATGGTGTTGGAGACGTGTCGCACGCCATCCATCAGCGACTGGATGCGGTCGAGCATCGCGTTGATGTCGTGCTCCAGCAGCGCGAACTCGTCCTCCTCGCCCGAGGGCTCCACCCGCTCCTGCAACTCGCCCGCCGCGATGCGCGCAGCCGTGCGCCGCACCGCGCCCACACTGCGCTCCAGCTCCTGCCGGAAGACGAAGGTGCCGCCAATCAGCAGCAGCACCGCCACGATCCCGGCCGCCGCGCTCGCGCTGGCCACCAGCGATTCGATCGATTCCTGATCGCGCAGGTCATGCCCCACCACCAGCATGCCGCCATCAGGCAGCGAGCGCATCACCAGGTAGGCGATGACGGTCTGCCCCGATCGCACCACGCGGCGGTGCACGCCGTCGCCGGCATCGGGGGCCTGCGAGGGCATCTGGTCGAGGTTGCCTGCGAGCTTGCTGCCCTCGCGGTCGGTGAGCAGGTAGATCTCGTTGTCGGAGTTGCGCCCGTCGGAGAGCGCGTTCGCGATCTCGCCGGCCACGCCGTCGGCGCCGCGCGCGTCGTAGCGCACCATCAGCTGCTGCATGCTCGCGGCCACCTGCCGCACCATGCGCTGCTGCAGCACGCCCACGGTCTGCATGTAGACGATGGCCAGCGCCGCCAGCATGGTGATCGCCACCAGCAGCCCGTAGTAGAAGGCGAGCCGGAAGCCGACCGAGCGCCACAGCCGGCGCAGGGCCGCCGTCATTGCGGCGCCGACAGCGTGTAGCCCACGCCGCGCACGGTGTGGATCAGCGTGGGTGCGCCGCCCGCGTCGAGCTTGCCGCGCAGCCGGCTGACCTGCACGTCGATCACGTTGGTCTGCGGGTCGAACTGGTAGTCCCACACCGCCTCCAGCAGCATGGTGCGCGTGACCACCTGGCCCGGATGCATCATGAGATAGGCCAGCAGGCGGAACTCGCGCGGCTGCAGCGCGATGGTGCGGCCGCCGCGCTCCACGTGCCGGCGTGCGAGATCGAGCGTGAGGTCGGCCACCTGCAGCGTGCGGATCTCGGGCCCGGTGCGCGAGCGCCGCACCAGCGCTTCGGCGCGCGCCGCGAGTTCCGAAAAGGCGAAGGGCTTGGCCAGGTAGTCGTCGCCGCCCGCCTTCAGGCCGCGCACGCGCTCATCGAGCGCGTTCAGCGCGCTGAGCACCAGCACCGGCGTCTTCCTGCCGAGCGCGCGCATGGTCGAGAGGATCGACAGGCCGTCGACCTCGTTGGGCAGCATGCGGTCGAGGATGACGATGTCCCACTGCTCGCCGGTGGCCCGTGCGAGCGCGTCGGCGCCGTCACGGCTGATCACCGCCACGTGGCCGAGCGAGCGGAATCCTTCGGCGATGTAACGCGCGTTGTCGGCGTCGTCCTCGACGATGAGGCAGCGCCACATGGCGGTGGCGCCTAGCACGCCGCTGCAGCGCCCAGGCAAGGAGCGGCATGGGAAGCCGTCGACGAAGGCGAAGGACTGTGAGGAGGCTGCGTTCTGATGCTCATGGCGATGGAGTCGGCCGGCGCCCCGCCGTCACGTTCACGCGGGTGCCGCCGGGGGCCATCCTAGCCGGCATTGGATCAGAGAAGGCCGGGCGGCTTCATTACCGTTTGTCCATGTTCCGCGCAGGCACCGTCGATGTACGGTCAGATGCGCGTCTGCTGCCTACTGATACGCTGCCAGCTCCTGCTTCGCGATCGCGTTGCGGTGCACTTCGTCGGGACCGTCCGCCACGCGCAGGTGCCGCTCGTAGGCGTAGAAGTTCGTGAGCAGCGTGTCCTGGCTCAGGCCCATGGCGCCGTAGGCCTGCATGGCCCAGTCGATCACCTTCACGCAGTTGTTGGGCGTGAGCACCTTGATCATCGCGATCGCCTTGGCGGCGACCTTGTTGCCCACGGTGTCCATGCGGTAGGCGGCGTTGAGCACCATCCAGCGCGACTGCTCGATGAGCATGCGCGACTCTGCGATGCGCTCGCGCCACACGCCCTGCTCCGACAGTGGCTTGTGGAAGGCGGTGCGCGACACCAGGCGCTGGCACATCATCTCCAGCGCGGCCTCCGCCATGCCGATGGCGCGCATGCAGTGGTGGATGCGCCCCGGCCCGAGGCGGCCCTGTGCGATCTCGAATCCGCGGCCCTCGCCGAGCAGGATGTTCTCTACCGGCACGCGCACGTTCTCGAACACGATCTCCGGATGGCCGAAGGGCGGGTCGTACACCCCCAGCAGCGCCATGTCTCGCACGATGGTGACGCCCGGCGTGTTCTTCGGCACGAGGATCATCGACTGCTGCTTGTGGCGATCGGCGTTGTCGGGGTCGGTCTTGCCCATGAGCACGAAGATCTCGCAGCGCTCGTTCATCGCGCCGGTGATGTACCACTTGCGGCCGTTGATGACGTATTCGTCGCCCTCGCGGCGGATGCTGCAGCGGATGTTGGTGGCGTCGCTTGAAGCCACCTCGGGCTCGGTCATCGCGAAGGAGGAGCGGATCTCGCCGGCCAGCAGCGGCTTGAGCCAGCGCTCCTGCTGCGCCTTGGTGCCGTAGCGCGCCAGCACTTCCATGTTGCCGGTGTCGGGCGCCGAGCAGTTGAAGATCTCCGAGCACCAGTAGCGCCGGCCCATGATCTCGCACAGCGGGGCGTACTCGACGTTGCTCAGGCCGGGGCCGTGCTCCGATTCGGGCAGGAAGAGGTTCCACAGCCCGCGCTCGCGCGCCTTGGCCTTGAGGCCGGCCATCATCGGCAGCTCGGCGTACGGCCGGCCCGCGCGGGCGTTGGCGGCCAGTTCCTCTTCATGGCGCTTCTCGTTGGGGTAGACGTGCTCGTCCATGAAGCTGAGCAGTTCCTCGCGCAGCGCGATCACCCGGGGCGTGAATTCGAAATGCATGGTGCGTCCTTCGGCAAGAGTCGCTGTGTAGATGTGGCTTGAAGGTAAGTCGCACGCCGTGTTTCGCACGGTCTTCCGGGTGACAGCGCAGCACCCGCGCTGTCACCTTCGCAGCAGCGGCCGGCGCGACAATGCGGGCATGACCGCCAGCCCCACGGATGTTTCGTCCCCTCCCGCCTCGCCACGCCCCGTGCGCATGGCCGCGACCCTCATCGTGCTGCGCGATGCGAGCGCCGGCCTCGAGGTGCTGATGCTGCGGCGGGCCGAGAAGGCCAACGACCAGAACAGCGGCGCGAGCGTGTTCCCGGGCGGCGTGATCGACGCGCACGACCGCAGCCTTCACGGCTGCTGCAGCGGCCTCGACGACCGTGCCGCGAGCGAACGGCTCGAAGTTCCCGAAGGCGGGCTCGACTACTACGCGGCGGCGATCCGCGAGTGCTTCGAGGAAGCCGGTCTGCTGTTCGCGACCGATTCCGCCGGACGACCGGTGACGCTCGACGGCCTGCCTCCGGGCCAGCTCGCCGAGATGCGCCACGCAGCGGAGCAAGGCACCGACGCGCTGCTGTCGCTGTGCGCGCAGCACGGCTGGAAGCTTGCAGCCGACCGGCTTGCGTACTTCTCTCACTGGCTCACGCCGCCAGGCATGCCGCGCCGCTTCGACACCCGCTTCTTCCTCGCCGCCATGCCGCAGGCGCAGAACGTGCAGCCCGACGGCCGCGAGACGGTCGAGCACATGTGGCTGCGCCCCGCCGATGCGGTGGACCCGGCGCGCGGGCTCAAGCTGATGAACGTGACGCGCCGCATCCTGCTTGAGCTCGCGCGATTCGAGAGCGTGAAAGAGCTCATGGCGCATGCGCGCGGCCTGAAGCGCATTCCCCGCACCATGCCCCGGCTGGCCGACGGTCCGAAGGGAAGGCGGCCGGTGAACATGGAGGAGCCTTCTTACGAGGAAGTCGGCTTCGTCGATCCGGACGGCGAAGGCGGCGGGCGCTACGCGCACGAGGCCGGGCTGGCGATACGGCTTTCGGCGCGGGTGC
>CAJYQC010000124.1 GCA_913776885.1 uncultured Variovorax sp. | reverse complement strand
GCTGCAGGAGGGCATCGGCGACACCATTCGCGTGTCGCTCACGCCGCAGCCGGGCGAATCGCGCACGCAGGAGGTGGTGATCGCCTCCGAGATCCTGCAGGCGCTGGGCCTGCGCGTGTTCGTGCCGAGCGTCACGGCCTGCCCGGGCTGCGGCCGCACCACCAGCACCACCTTCCAGGAACTGGCCAAGCAGATCGACGACTACCTGCGCATGCAGATGCCGGTCTGGCGCAAGAAGTATCCCGGCGTCGAGACGCTCAAGGTGGCCGTCATGGGCTGCATCGTCAACGGCCCCGGCGAGAGCAAGCATGCCGACATCGGCATCAGCCTGCCCGGCACCGGCGAGGCACCTGCGGCACCCGTCTTCATCGACGGGGAGAAGGCCCTCACACTGCGCGGCGACAATATCGCCAACGAGTTCCATCAGCTCGTCGAAAACTACATTGAAAAGCGCTTCGGCCAGCCCCTCGCTGCCGACGTCGCCTGACCGCTTCCTCCTATGGCTGACAAGATCAATGCCGTCAAAGGCATGAACGACATATTGCCGGCGAGCGTGCCGCGCACCGACCGCCTGCCCGATTCGGCGCTGTGGTCGTGGTTCGAACAGAAGGTGCGGCAGCTGCTGGCGCGCTACGGCTATCACTACATCGTCACGCCCGTCGTCGAGCCGACCGCGCTGTTCGTGCGCGGCCTGGGCGAAGTCACCGACATCGTCGAGAAGGAGATGTACTCCTTCACCGATTCGATGAACGGCGACAAGCTGACGCTTCGCCCGGAGGCCACGGCCGGCATCGTGCGCGCCATGGTCGAGCACAACGCGCTCTACAACGGCCCGCTGCGCCTGTGGACCATGGGAGCGATGTTCCGCCATGAGCGCCCGCAGAAGGGGCGCTACCGCCAGTTCCATCAGCTCGACGTGGAGGCGCTCGGCTTCCCTGGCCCGGACGTGGATGCCGAGCTCATCCTCATGGTGCGCGCGCTCTGGCGCGAACTCGGTCTCGTCGAGGGCGAGCACGTTCGCCTGGAGATCAACAGCCTGGGCCAGCCGGCGGAACGGCAGGCGCACCGCGAAGCGCTGATCCGCCATTTCGAGGCGCATTCCGACGCCCTGGACGCGGACGCGCAGCGGCGTCTGCACAGCAATCCGCTGCGCATCCTCGACACGAAGAACCCCGCGATGCAGGCCATCGTCGAGGCGGCGCCCCAGCTGATGGACTTCCTCGGCGAGGAGTCGCGCGCGCATTTCGACGCGGTTCGCGCCGTGCTCGACGCAGCGGGCCTGGCCTACAGGGTGAATCCGCGCCTGGTGCGCGGCATGGACTACTACAACCTCACGGTCTTCGAGTGGGTCACCGACCAGCTCGGCTCGCAGGGCACCGTCTGCGGAGGCGGGCGCTACGACGGGCTCATCGGGCAGATGGGCGGCAAGCCGGCACCGGCCGTGGGCTTCGGCCTCGGCATCGAGCGGCTGCTGCTGCTGATCCAGGAGCTGGGCCTGCCGGTGCCGTCCGCAGCGCCTGCGGCCTATGCCATCGTGCCCTCGGCAGCGGTGCTGCCGCAGGTCATGGTGGTGCTCGAGCAACTGCGCGCCGCGGGTGTCAGCGTGCTGCAGCACGCAGGCGGCGGCAACATGAAGGCGCAGTTCAAGAAGGCCGACGCGAGCGGCGCGCGCTACGCGCTGATCTTCGGCGAAGACTAACTCTCGCGCGGCGAGGTCACGGTCAAGCCGCTGCGTGATGCAGGCGGCGCGCAGACCGCCCGGTCTCTTTCGGAAGTGGCCGCCTGGGCCGCCACCCTACAATCGCCGGCTCCCAACACCTGACACGCATGGCAACCCATCTCGACCTCGAAGAACAGGAACAGCTCGACCAGCTCAAGCATTTCTGGAATACCTACGGCACGCTGATCACCTCGGTCGTGCTGCTCGTTGCCGGCGCCTTCGTGGCCTGGAACGGCTGGCAATGGTATGGCCGCAACAAGGCAGCGCAGGCCTCGTCGCTCTACGACGAGATCGAGAAGACGGCGCAGGCGGGCGATCCGGCGCGCATCGCGCTCGTGCTCGACGACATGAAGAAGCGCTTCGCGGGCACCACCTATGCGCAACAGGCTGGCCTGCTGGTCGCCAAGACGCTGTACGAGAAGGGTAACGCCGCGGGCTCGCGCGCCGAGCTCGAGTGGGTGGCGCAGAACGCCATCGACCCTGGCTACAAGGCAGTCGCCCGGCTGCGGCTGGCGGCAGAGCTGCTCGACGGCAAGTCCTACGACGATGCCCTGAAGCAACTCGATGGCAGCGTTCCCAAGGAATTCGAACCGCTGGTGGCCGACCGCAAGGGCGACATCTACCTGGCGCAGGGCAAGCGCGCCGAAGCGCAGGCCGAATACCGCAAGGCCTGGACCGGCCTGGGCCCCACGTCCGACTACCGCCGCCTGGTGGAGATCAAGCTCAATGCGGTCGGCGTCGATCCCAAGAGCCTTGCCCCCGTGATCACCGTCACTCCCGCAGCCCCCAAGACTCCCTGACCGCATCATGAATTTCAAGCGCCTCATGCCTGGATCCACCGCCCTGCGCGCGGGATCAGCTCTCGTTCTGGTAGCGCTCCTGGCGGCCTGCTCGGGCTCGTCCAAGCCCAAGCCGGATCCGCTGCCCGCCAATCCGGCCCTGATGGGTGTGCGCCAGGCGTGGACGGTGCGCATTCCGGAAGTGCAGTTCCCGCTGACCACCGACGTGAGCGGCGACACGATCACCGTGGCCGGCAGTGACGGCACCGTGGTCGCGATCGATGCGCGCGCTGGTCGCGAGATCTGGCGTGGCAAGGCCGGCGCTGGGCTGGCGGCCGGTGTCGGCAGCGACGGACAGGTGGCCGCGGTCGTCACCACCGACAACGAACTGGTCGCCCTCGAGAACGGCAAGGTGCTGTGGAAGCAGAAGCTCTCCGCCCAGGCCTTCACCGCACCCCTTGTGGCAGGCCGTCGCGTGTTCGTGCAGACCGCCGACCGCAGCGTCAGCGCCTGGGACGGCCAGAGCGGCCGCCGCCTGTGGATCCAGCAGCGCGCTGGCGAGAACCTCGTGCTGCGCAAGTCGGGCGTGCTCCTCGCCGTGGGCGATACGCTGGTGGCCGGCATTGGCGGCCGTCTGGTGGGCATCAACCCCGCCAACGGTACCTCGCGCTGGGAATCGCCCATCGCGGCGCCCCGCGGCACCAACGACGTCGAACGCCTGGTCGACCTGACTGGCAGCGTGAGCCGCTTCGGCGACACGATCTGCGCACGCGCCTACTACGCCAGCGTCGGCTGCGTCGACACCCTGCGCGGTTCGCTGGTCTGGAGCAAGCCCGCCTCGGGCGCAGACGGCGTGAGCGGCAACGAGAGCTTCATCTACGGCACCGAGTCCGACGGCAGCGTCGTGGCCTGGCGCCGCGCCGACGGCGAGCGCGCCTGGCAGATGTCGCGCCTCAAGAACCGCGTGCTGACTGCGCCGCTGGCCGTGGGCCGCTCGCTCATCATCGGCGAGGACACCGGTACGCTGCACTTCGTGTCGCGCGAAGACGGTGCGCTGCTCAATCGCATCACGCCCGACGGCTCTGCCATCACCGTGGCACCGGTGCTCGCAGGCAACACGGTGGTCGTGGTGACCGCCAAGGGTGGCGTGTTTGGCTATCGCCCTGAGTAATTTCCTTTTCTCCGTTCTTTTCTCTTTCCAAGGCCCGACCATGAAAACCGCGCCCTCGAAAGGCCGGCCATGAAGCCGGTCGTGGCCCTGGTCGGGCGGCCGAATGTCGGCAAGTCGACCCTCTTCAACAGGCTGACGCAGACGCGCGACGCCATCGTCGCCGACTTCGCGGGCCTCACGCGCGACCGCCATTACGGCAACGGCCGCCTGGGCAAGCGCGAGTTCATCGTCATCGACACCGGCGGCTTCGAGCCCGATGCCGGCACCGGCATCTACAAGGAAATGGCCAAGCAGACGCGGCAGGCCGTCGCCGAGGCCGACGTCGTGATCTTCGTGGTGGACGCACGCGAGGGGCTCTCTGCGCAGGACCACGACATCGCCAACGAACTGCGCCGCATCGGCAAGCCCTGCGTGCTGGTGGCCAACAAGGCCGAAGGCATGCACGATGGCACCAAGCTGGTGGACTTCTACGAGCTGGGGCTGGGCGAGGTGCATGGCGTGTCCGCCGCGCACGGGCAGGGCATCCGGGGCTTGGTCGAGCTGGCGCTGGAGCCGCTGAACCTTCCCGATCCCGACGACGAGGAAGAAGAGGACGAGGTCAACAAGCCGATCAAGCTCGCCGTGGCCGGCCGTCCGAACGTCGGCAAGTCGACGCTGATCAACACCTGGCTGGGCGAAGAGCGCCTCGTGGCCTTCGACATGCCAGGCACCACACGTGATGCCATCTCCGTGCCTTTCGAGCGCAATGGCCAGCGCTTCGAGCTGATCGATACCGCCGGCCTGCGCCGCAAGGGCAGGGTGTTCGAGGCGATCGAGAAGTTCTCGGTGGTCAAGACGCTGCAGGCCATCGAGTCGGCCAACGTGGTGCTGCTGCTGCTCGACGCCACGCAGGGCGTGACCGACCAGGACGCGCACATCGCGGGCTACATCCTCGAGAGCGGCCGCGCGGTGGTGATCGCCATCAACAAGTGGGACGCGGTCGACAGCTATCAGCGCGAGCAGATCCAGAGGCAGATCGAGACCCGGCTTGCGTTCCTGAAGTTTGCTGCGCTGCATTTCATCTCGGCCATCAAGCGGCAGGGCCTGGGCCCGGTGTGGCAGGCAATCGCGCAGGCGCACAAGTCGGCCACGCGCAAGATGTCGACCCCTGTGCTGACCCGGTTGCTGCTCGAGGCGGTGCAGTTCCAGGCGCCCAAGCGAAGCGGCATGTTCCGCCCGAAGCTGCGCTACGCGCACCAGGGCGGCATGAATCCGCCGGTGATCGTGATCCACGGGAATTCGCTCGAACATGTGACGGATGCTTACAAGCGCTTTCTCGAAGGGCGCTTCCGCAAGGAGTTCGATCTTGTGGGTACCCCCTTGCGCATCGAGTTCAAGAGTTCCCACAATCCCTTCGTCGACAAGGACGACTGACAGAATTTGGCGGCGGATGGCCTCCGTTGAGTCCTGGCCAGGGTTGAAGTTCCGGCTTTTGAGAGACGTTATTTTTCAAAGGCTTTTGAGCGCGATTGCTGCGGCGCGGAAACCCTGTGTTAAGGTCTTCTCCTCCAACAACTACTCTTGAACACGGAGAATATCGTGAGCAATAAAGGGCAACTTCTACAAGACCCGTTTCTGAACACCTTGCGTCGCGAGCATGTGCCGGTCTCCATTTACCTGGTGAACGGTATCAAGCTGCAAGGCCAGATCGAGTCTTTCGACCAGTACGTCGTGTTGCTTCGCAACACGGTGACGCCGATGGTCTACAAGCACGCCCTTTCCACCATCGTGCCCGGCCGTGCCGTCAACTTCTCGGCTACCGAGAACGACGACAACGCCGCCTGATCGCGCGGAGCGCGGCGGCAACCCCGCCGCGCTTTTTCCCTATTTCTGATCCCGCTTGTCTGAACTGATTCCCCGCCAGGAAGGCGCCGCCGTTCTCGTCGGCGTCGATTTCGGGCTGCCCCATTTCGACAGCGAACTAGAGGAACTCGGCCTGCTCGCGCAGACCGCGGGCCTGACGCCCGTCGCCCGCCTCGCGTGCAAGCGCAAGGCGCCAGATGCGGCATTGTTCGTCGGAAGCGGCAAGGCCGAAGAAATCAAGGAGCTGGCTGCGCTTCATCGGGCGAGCGAGGTCATCTTCGACCAGGCCCTCAGCCCCGCGCAGCAGCGCAACCTCGAGCGCCAGCTCGACGTGGCGGTCTACGACCGCACCTTTCTCATCCTCGAAATCTTTGCCCAGCGCGCGCGTTCGCACGAAGGCAAGCTGCAGGTGGAGCTTGCCCGCCTGCAGTACCTCAGCACGCGGCTGGTGCGCCGCTGGTCGCACCTGGAGCGCCAGACCGGTGGCGCAGGCGTGCGCGGCGGCCCGGGCGAGAAGCAGATCGAGCTCGACCGCCGCATGATCGGCGAGTCGATCAAGCGCACGCGAGAGCGCCTCGCCAAGGTGCAGAAGCAGCGCGGCACGCAGCGGCGCCAGCGCGAGCGCCGCGACACCTTCAATATCTCGCTTGTGGGCTATACCAACGCGGGCAAGTCGTCGCTCTTCAACGCGCTGGTCAAGGCGCGCGCCTATGCGGCCGACCAATTGTTCGCCACGCTCGACACGACAACGCGCCATCTCTACCTGGGCGATGCGCGCAGGCAGGTGTCGATTTCCGACACGGTGGGTTTCATCCGCGACCTGCCGCACGGGCTTGTCGACGCCTTCAAGGCCACGCTGCAGGAGGCGGTCGATGCCGACCTGCTGCTGCACCTGGTCGATGCTTCCAATCCGCACTACCCCGAGCAGATGGCCGAGGTTCAGTCGGTGCTGCGCGAGATCGGTGCGGACGCCGTGCCGCAGCTGCTGGTCTTCAACAAGCTCGACGCCCTTGAAAGCACGCAGCATCCGCTGCATCTGCAGGACGAGATGGAAATCGACGGCGTCCAGGTTCCGCGCATCTTCCTCAGCGCCAGGACGGGTGAGGGCGTGCCGCTGCTGCGTGCCGAGCTCGCCCGGCAATCGGGCTGCGCAACCGATACGATGACCCCTGCGGCGGACGCTGAATTGCACGACGCCGCCGACGGATTGGGCACAATCCCGCCACTGACAAGAGAACGAAGCGAATGAATTCAAAGCCAGCGCGGAGAGGGTTTCTGGGCATGTTCAACCTGAACGACGGCCGATGGGGTCGCGGCGACGAGCCGTCCTCCTCCAGCGGCGACCGCCCGGCCGGAAACCGGCCCCCCGATGCCAATCCCCCCGGCGGCCCCACGCCCCCGCCACAAGGCAGCAATAGCGGCAGCAACAACGGCAACGACAACCGTCCCCGTGGCCAGGGCCCCAACCAGGGCCCGCCCGACCTCGATGAACTGTGGCGCGATCTCAACCGCAAGCTCGGCGGCTTCTTTGGCGGCAAGGGCGGCGGCAACCGCCCCAACGGCGGCGGCGGTGGCAACGGCTACAAGCCCGACATGAAGAACGCTGGATTCGGTATCGGCCTCGTGGCCGGGGTGGCCGTTCTGATCTGGCTCGGCACCGGCTTCTTTATCGTGAACGAAGGCCAGCAGGCCGTCATCACCCAGTTCGGCAAATACAAGAGTACCGTAGGCGCAGGCTTCAACTGGCGCCTGCCTTACCCCATCCAGCGCCATGAAGTCGTGGTGACCACGCAGATCCGTTCGGCTGACGTGGGCCGCGACGCCATCGTGCGCTCCACCGGCCTGCGCGAATCGGCGATGCTGACCGAGGACGAGAACATCGTCGAGATCAAGTTCGCCGTGCAGTACCGCCTGAGCGACCCGCGCGCCTGGCTGTACGAGAGCAAATCGCCCGCCGACACCGTCGTGCAGGTGGCCGAGACCTCGGTGCGCGAGGTGGTCGGCAAGATGAAGATGGACGCGGCGCTCGCCGAGGAGCGCGACCAGATCGCACCGCGAGTTCGCACGCTGATGCAGACCATCCTCGACCGCTACAAGATCGGCGTCGAGGTCGTGGGCATCAACCTGCAGCAAGGCGGCGTGCGCCCGCCCGAGCAGGTGCAGGCCGCATTCGACGACGTGCTCAAGGCTGGCCAGGAGCGCGAGCGCACCAAGAACGATGCGCAGGCCTACGCCAACAACGTGGTGCCGCTGGCGACAGGTACGGCCTCGCGGCTGAAGGAAGAGTCGGAGGCGTACAAGGCGCGGATCGTGGCGCAGGCGCAGGGTGATGCAGGCCGCTTCAGCGCGGTGCTGTCGGAGTACCAGAAGGCCCCGCAGGTGACGCGCGACCGCATGTACACCGACGCCATGCAGCAGATCTACGCCAGCACGACCAAGGTGCTGGTCGACAGCAAGCAGGGCTCGAACCTGCTGTACCTGCCGCTGGACAAGCTCATGCAGATGAGCGGCAGCAACGCGGCCACGCCGGTCGATGCGGCCAGCCCCAGCGTTGCCGGCACTGCGCCGGCACAGTCCTCGGTCATCCCGGTGGCGCCTGCCACGAACGACGTGCGCGGCCGTGACAACCGCTCGCGCGACCGCGACGTGCGTTGAGAAAGGCCCGGAAGAAAAATGAACAGAATCGGATTCATCGCCACCTCGATCCTCGTGCTGCTCGTCCTAGCGAGCTCGATGCTCTTCGTGGTCGACCAGCGCCAGTTCGGCGTGGTCTACGCGCTCGGCCAGATCAAGCAGGTCATCACCGAGCCTGGACTCAACTTCAAGCTGCCGCCGCCGTTCCAGAACGTGTCGTACATCGACAAGCGCCTGCTGACGCTCTCCAGCGTGGACACCGAGCCCATGCTCACGGCTGAGAAGCAGCGCGTGGTGATCGACTGGTACGTGCGCTGGCGCATCAGCGACCCGCAGGCCTACATCCGCAACGTCGGCCTCGACGAGAACGCCGGCGCGATGCAGCTCAACCGCGTGGTTCGCAACGCGTTCCAGGAAAACATCAACAAGCGCACTGTGCGCGACCTGATCTCGGTGCGCCGCGAGGCCCTGATGGCCGACGTGCAGCGCGAGGTGCTTTCGGTGGTGAAGGGCGCAAAGCCCTGGGGCGTGGACGTGGTGGACGTGCGCATCACCCGTGTCGACTACGTGGAAGCCATCACCGAGTCGGTCTACCGCCGCATGGAAGCCGAACGCAAGCGCGTGGCCAACGAGCTGCGTTCCACCGGCACGGCCGAGGGCGAGAAGATCCGCGCCGACGCCGACCGCCAGCGCGAGGTGATCGTGGCGAATGCATACCGCGACGCCCAGAAGATCAAGGGCGAGGGCGATGCCCAGGCTGCTGCCGCCTACAGCGAGGCCTTCGGGCGCGACCCCCAGTTCGCGCAGTTCTATCGCAGCCTCGAGGCCTACAAGCAGAGCTTCAACAAGAAGAGCGACGTGATGGTGCTCGACCCGTCGTCGGACTTCTTCCGCGCCATGCAGGGCTCGGGTTCGACCACTGCCGCACCTCGCCGTTGACCACGCCCGGCCGCAGCCGTCTTCAGGAGCCGTGAGCGCCGATACGTTCTGGAGCGCGTTGGCGCTCGTCCTGGTGATCGAAGGCATCCTGCCTTTCGTGTCGCCGGGAGGGTGGCGCCGCGGCTTCGGCCAGCTCATGCAGCTGCGCGACGGACAGCTGCGATTCTTCGGGCTCTGCAGCATTCTTCTGGGGCTGCTGCTGCTCTGGATCCTGGGCTGATCCGGCCCGTCGATCGAGCCCGCGCCGGGCCGGGTGCCCGGTCCCGGTAGAATCCCGTTTTAACCACGCCCCCGATCCCCATGTCCGCCTGGGTCCTCCCGGATCACATTGCCGATGTGCTGCCCTCCGAGGCGCGCCACATCGAAGAACTTCGACGCCAGCTGCTCGATACCGCCCGTGGCTATGGCTACGAGCTGGTGATGCCGCCGCTGCTCGAGCATCTCGAGTCGCTGCTCTCCGGCACCGGCGAGGCGCTCGACCTGCAAACCTTCAAGCTCGTCGACCAGCTTTCCGGCCGCAGCATGGGCCTTCGCGCCGACACCACCCCCCAGGTGGCGCGCATCGATGCCCATCTGCTCAACCGCGACGGCGTGGCCCGCCTGTGCTACTGCGGCCCGGTGCTCCATACCCGCCCTGACCGCCCGCACGCCACCCGCGAGCCGCTGCAGTTCGGCGCCGAAATCTACGGCCACGCGGGCCTCGAGGCCGACACCGAAACCCTGCTGCTGGCGCTC
>CAJYQC010000123.1 GCA_913776885.1 uncultured Variovorax sp. | reverse complement strand
GTGATGCCGCCGATGGAATCGCGGCCGTACTTGGCCTGCAGGCGCTTGAACTCGCTCGCGGCGTAGTTGAGCGCGGTCTCCCAGCTCACCTCCTGCCACGGGTCGCTGATGTTCTTGCGGATCATCGGCTTGAGCATGCGGTCCTGGTGCGTGGCGTAGCCCCAGGCGAAGCGGCCCTTGACGCAGGAGTGGCCCTCGTTGGCCTTGCCGTCCTTCCAGGGCACCATGCGCACAACTTCATTGCCCTTCATCTCGGCCTTGAACGAGCAGCCCACGCCGCAGTAGGCGCAGGTGGTGATCACGCTGTGCTCGGGCTGGCCGAGCCAGATCACCGACTTCTCCTGCAGCGTGGCCGTGGGGCAGGCCTCGACGCAGGCGCCGCAGCTCACGCATTCCGAATCCATGAAGGCTTCGTCCTGGCCCGGCGACACGCGCGACTCGAAGCCGCGGCCGCTGATGGTCAACGCGAAGGTGCCCTGCGTTTCCTCGCAGGCGCGCACGCAGCGGTTGCACACGATGCACTTCGAGGGGTCGTAGCTGAAGTACGGGTTGGACTCGTCCTTCTCGCTCTTCAGGTGGTTGGCGCCGTCGAAGCCGTAGCGCACGTTGCGCAGGCCGGTCACGCCCGCCATGTCCTGCAGCTCGCAGTTGCCGTTGGCAGAGCAGGTGAGGCAGTCGAGCGGATGGTCTGAGATGTAGAGCTCCATCACGCCCTTGCGCAGCTCCTGCAGCTTCGGCGTCTGCGTGCGCACCTTCATGCCGGCCTCGGCGGGCGTGGTGCACGAGGCCGGAAAGCCCCGCCGCCCCTCGATCTCGACCAGGCACAGCCGGCACGACCCGAAGGGCTCCAGGCTGTCGGTGGCGCAGAGCTTGGGCACCTGGATGCCCGCATCGACCGCCGCGCGCATCAGCGAAGTGCCAGCGGGCACGGTGACTTCGTTGCCGTCGATCTCCAGCGTCACCTCGCGCTCCGATTCGCGCTTGGGGGTGCCGTAGTCGATGTCCTTGAGATGGTTCAACATGTTGGGGGCTTTCACTGGGGCCTGAGGCAAATGCGGGAGCGAACAGCCGAACGCAGAAGTCGCGAAGATTTCGCAGAAGTCGCGAAAGGAAAACCAAGAATGGTTCTTGTCTCTTCTGCGATCTCTGCGTAGTTTTTGTATTCCTTCTGCGTTCGGCTGTCCGTATCCGGATGCGTCATGTCAGGCGGCCTTTCTATCGGGAGCTTCGATGCCGAAGTCCTGCGGGAAATGGTCGAGCGCCGAGAGCACCGGAAACGGCGTCATGCCGCCCATGGCGCACAGCGAGCCGTGGACCATGGTGTCGCACAGGTCGCGCAGCAGCATCACCTGCTGGGGCCGGTTGTGGGTGCCGCGGATCTTGTCGATCACCTCCACGCCGCGCGTCGAGCCGATGCGGCAGGGCGTGCACTTGCCGCAGGATTCGAGCGCGCAGAACTCCATGGCGTAGCGCGCGAGCTTCGAGAGGTCGGCCGTGTCGTCGTGCACCACGATGCCGCCGTGGCCCACGGTGCCGCCGACGGCCGCGTAGGCTTCGTAGTCGAGCGGCAGGTCCCACTTCGATTCGGGAAGGTACGCGCCCAGCGGTCCGCCGACCTGCACCGCCTTGATCGGCCGGCCCGAGGCCGAGCCGCCGCCGTAGTCGTAGAGCAGCTCGCGCAGCGTGACGCCGAAGGCCTTCTCGACCAGACCGCCGTACTTGATGTTGCCGGCCAGCTGCATCGGCAGCGTGCCGCGCGAGCGGCCCACGCCATAGTCGCGGTAGAAGGCCGCGCCGCGCGCGAGGATCAGCGGCACGCTCGCCAGCGTGATGACGTTGTTGATGAGCGTGGGCCGCCCGAACAGCCCCTCGATGGCCGGCAGCGGCGGCTTGGCGCGCACGATGCCGCGCTTGCCTTCCAGGCTCTCGAGCAGCGCCGTCTCTTCTCCGCACACGTACGAGCCCGCGCCCTTTCGCACTTCGAGCGAGAAGCGCTTGCCCGAACGCAGGATGTTGTCGCCGAGGAAGCCCGCGGCCTCCGCAACGCGGATGGCCTCGTTCAGCGTGGCGATCGCATGCGGGTACTCGGAGCGCACGTAGATGTAGCCCTTCGTCGCGCCGGTGGCCAGGCCCGCGATGGTCATGCCCTCGATCAGCATGAAGGGGTCGCCCTCCATCGTCATGCGGTCGGAGAAGGTGCCCGAGTCGCCCTCGTCGGCATTGCAGACGACGTACTTCTGCGCCGCCGCCGTGCCCAGCACCGTCTTCCACTTGATGCCCGCCGGAAAGGCCGCGCCGCCGCGCCCGCGCAGGCCCGAGTCGAGCACCTGCTGCACGATCTCGCCGGGCGCGAGCGCCAGCGCGCGGCGCAGCCCTGCGAAGCCCTCGTAGGCCTGGTAGTCGGTGAGCGAGACCGGGTCGGTGATGCCCATGCGCGAGAAGGTCAGGCGCTCCTGCTTCTTCAGGTACGGGATCTCCTCGGTCGGACCGAGCGCGAGCGGATGCCTGCCGCCAGTGAGGAAGCCGGCGTCGAACAGGCCCGCCACGTCGTCGGGCGTCACCGGCCCGTAGGCGATGCGGCCGGCGGGCGTGTTCACCTCCACCAGCGGCTCGAGCCAGAACATGCCGCGCGAGCCGTTGCGCACGATCTCGAGCATCAGCCCGCGCGCGGCCGCTTCCTTGGCGATGCGCCGGGCCACGCTGTCGGCTCCGGCGGCGAGCGCGGCCGAGTCGCGCGGAACGTAGACGGTGATGGTGCTCATGGGGCGACCTGCGCGAGGAGCGCGTCGAAACTGCGTGGCGTCACGCGCGCATGCGGCTGGTCGTCCAGCGTCATCGCGGGCGAGGAGGCGCACAGGCCGAGGCAGAAGGCCGGCTCCAGCGTGAAGGCGCCGTCCTTCGTGGTGCCGTGCGCGCTGCAGCCCAGCCGCAGTTCGGCATGGGCCAGCAGCGCATCGGCGCCCATCGACTGGCACGCCTCGGCGCGGCAGATCTGGATCACGTGGCGGCCCGCGGGCTCGCTGCGGAAGTGGTGGTAGTAGGTGACGACGCCATGCACCTCGGCGCGCGAGAGGTTCTGCGCCTCGGCGATCACCGCCACCGTGTGCGCCGGGATGTAGCCGAGCGCATCCTGCACGTCGTGCAGTACCGGCAGCAGCGCGCCGGGCTCGTTCTCGTGCGCCTGCAGGATGCGCTGCACGGCGGCGAGCTGCTGCGCCTCGTGCGCCTCGTGCGCCTCGTGCGCTGGCTGCGCTGGCTGCGCCTGCTGAACCTGTTCTTGTCTCATGGTCCGTCCGATCTGCTCCGGCGCTGCAAGAAGCCTTCAGGGGCCTGCAGGCGGAGCTGGTTTCATCGTGGTTCCGTCACGGGCCCGGCGTCTCGAATTCGACGCGAATCCCGTGGTGGACCGCTTGGGGATCAATGTCGATGAATCGGGCGTCGGCAGCCTTGACACAAGTCAATTTCCGCCGAAACAAGCACGGTGCCAATGCGCACAAACCCTGCGGGCGTGCAGGGTTCGCAAGGACCGGAAGAACTGTCGTGAAGCCCTAGCGGGCGGCGGCTTCGCGCGCCTTGCGCAGCTGCGCCTGCGCCTCTTCCCCGCTCACCTCGCCGGCGACCTTGGCGGGGCGGCCCGCGATGCGGGAACGATCGGGAAAGACCTTGCCTTCGGTGAGCAGCGACCCGGGCTCGACGATGCAGCCGCGGCCCACCACTGAGCCGTTGAGCGCGACGGTGTTCTCGCCGACGACGGCGCCGTCGCCCACGGTGCAGCCATGCAGCATCACGTGCGTGCCGACCATCACGTCGGCGCCGATGGTGAGCGGGAAGCCGGGGTCGGCATGCAGCATCACGCCCGCCTCCACCTGGCTGCCGCGGCCCACCGTGATGGGCTCGTTGTCGCCGCGCAGCACCGAGTGCGCGCCGAT
>CAJYQC010000122.1 GCA_913776885.1 uncultured Variovorax sp. | reverse complement strand
CCCTCCTGGCGGCTACCGGCGTCACCGCGCTGGTGGCAGCCTGGCCGCCCTCGTTCGACCTGCTGCGCTACGCGGGCGCGCTCTACCTGGTGTGGCTCGCGGTGCAGGCGCTGCGCAACGGCGGCATCGGCCTTCGCATGGGCGACCGGACCAGGCCCGCAGGCTTCGGCCGCATCGTGCGCATGGCGCTGCTGAACAACCTCGTCAATCCGAAGGCGCTGCTGTTCTTCATGGTGTTCCTGCCGCAGTTCGTCGACCCGGCGCGCGGCAGCGTGACGCTGCAGCTGCTGCAGCTGGGCGTGGTGCTGTCGGCGGCCGCGCTGGCCTTCAATACGCTGCTGGGTGCGTGCAGCGGCCAGATCGGGCGCTGGCTGCACAAGCGCCCCGGCGCGGCGCGCATCCAGAACAGCCTGCTGGGGGCCGTGATGCTGGGGCTGGCAGTGCGCCTGCTCTTCCTCGACCGTCCGTCGCCGCGCTAAGCCGGGCGGCAACGGGCCAGCCAGCAAACCAATGTCCAGAAAGAAAGAAAAGCATGCTCAACATCTGGGGCCGCATCAGCTCGATCAACGTCCGCAAGGTGGTGTGGTGCGCGCAGGAGCTCGGGCTCGACTTCCAGCGCACCGAGGCCGGCGGCAGGTTCGGCGTGGTGCAGACGCCCGAATACCTCGCGATCAACCCGAATGCCATGGTGCCCGCCATCGATGACGGCGAGGGCGCCGAGCGCGTGACGCTGTGGGAGTCGAACGTGATCGTGCGCTACCTCTGCGCGAAGCATTCGCACGGCAACCTCTATCCGGCCGAGGTGCCCGCGCGCTTCGACGCCGAACGCTGGATGGACTGGCAGCAGACCACGCTCAACCGCGCGAGCCGCGATGCCTTCGTCCAGTGGGTGCGCACGCCGCCCTCGGAGCGACAGCCCGCGCTCATCGATGCCTCGGTGCGCGCGAGCGAAGCCCTCTTCGCGATGCTCGACGCGCACCTCGCGCGCCAGCCGTTCATGGCCGGCCAGCGCTTCACCATGGCCGACATCCCGGTGGGCTGCGAAGCGCACCGCTGGTTCGGCCTGCCCCCGGCGGAATACCGCCGGCCGAGCTGGCCGAACGTGGAGCGCTGGTATGCCGAGCTGCTCTCCCGACCGGGCGCGCGCGGCGTGCTCGACCTGAGCCTGGAATGAGCCCCGGTCTCCGCGCGCTCCGTGCCGCCGTGCCACCCACCTTCCGCGGTGTTCCTCGAATGACATCGCCCATCGATCCGACCCCTACGAGCCTCGAATGAATTCCCGCCCCTTCAAGCAAGTCGACGTCTTCACCGCCACCGCCTATTACGGCAACCCGCTCGCGGTGGTGATCGACGGCCAGGACCTCGACGACGCCGCCATGCAGCGCTTCGCGCAGTGGACCAACCTGTCCGAAACGACCTTCCTGCTGCCGCCCACCGATCCGACGGCCGACTACCGCGTGCGCATCTTCACGCCCGGCGGCGAGCTGCCCTTTGCCGGCCACCCGACCATCGGCAGCTGCCATGCGTGGCTGGAGGCCGGCGGCAAGCCCAAGGCGCCTGGCATGGTGGTGCAGCAGTGCGGCGCGGGCCTGGTGCCGCTGCGCCGCGACGGCACCCGCCTGGCCTTCGCCGCGCCGCCGCTCAAGCGCAGCGCGCCGAGCCCCGCGCTGCTGGCCAAGGTGGCGGGCGCGCTGGGCCTGAAGGCGCAGCAGGTCATCGCGGCGCAGGTGCTGGACAACGGCCCCGTCTGGTTCGGCCTGCTGGTCAACGACGCCGACGCGGTGCTGGCGCTGCAGCCCGACCATCGCGCGCTGAAGGAACTGGGCGTGAAGGCCGGCGTGGCGGGCGTGCCCGCGGCGCACGACACCTCGCTGCTCATCGGCCGGTCCAACCGCGAGGCGCGCGCCTTCGGCAACCGGCCCGCGGTTCCCAACGCGGACGGCGCACGCATCGACCTCGAGGTGCGCGCCTTCGCCGAGCCCATCGGCGTGCAGGAAGACCCGGTCACCGGCAGCCTCAACGCGAGCCTGGCCGAGTGGCTGATCGCCGACGGCCACATGCCCGAGCGCTACCTCGCGGCGCAGGGCCAGTGCCTGGGCCGCGCGGGCCGCGTCCACATCGAGCGCGACGCGGAAGGCCGCATCTGGGTCGGCGGCGACGCCGTGACCTGCGTGGACGGCAGCGTCTCGCTCTGAAAGCACTGCCCGCCATGCACGCGCAGCTCGACCACCTGGTGATCGCCGCCGCCTCGCTCGCCGAGGGCGTGGCGTGGTGCGAGGCCACGCTCGGCATCACGCCGGCACCGGGCGGCTCGCATCCGCTCATGGGCACGCACAACCGGCTGTTCAACGTCTCCGGCGACGCCTATCCGGCGGCCTACGCCGAGATCATCGCGATCGAGCCGGGCCGGAAGCCGTCGCGGCCCAGGACGCGCCGCTGGTTCGACATGGACGACGCCGCGCTGCAGGCCGGCATTGCGCGGCACGGCCCGCGGCTGATCCACTTCGTTGCCCGGGTGCCCGACGCGCATGCGGCGATGCGCGCGCTCGCGCACGAAGAGCACGCGCACATCGACCGCGGCCAGCTGCTCGAGGCCTCGCGCGACACGCCTGCCGGC
>CAJYQC010000121.1 GCA_913776885.1 uncultured Variovorax sp. | reverse complement strand
GGAGCGCGTCATCAGCGCGAAGCTGCCGCAGCGCAGTCGGCGCGTGAGAAAGCCCAGCGCCTCGTCGTCCATGCGCTCCATCAGCAGCGCGAAGAGGGCCACGTACTGCTCGGCGGTGATCCGGGCGGCTGCTTCGTCGAGCAGCGCGGGGGCGATGCCCGCGTCCTCCAGCGCCTTGTCGACGTCCACCAGCGCCTCGCCCGGACGCGCACGGATGCCCGAGAGCATGCCGAGGACGAAGGCGATCGGGATGGTGACGGGCGGCTGCAGCATGTGCTTGTCGATTGACCTGTTCTGCCATGCGATCGAAGCGAAGTGCAATCGCCGCGCGGCGGCTGGATTTCTACCATGCGCCTGCACAAGAACGAGACGGAGACAAACCCATGTACATGACCCAGGGCCTTCACCGGGCCGTGCAGCAGCGCCCCGACGCCATCGCCGTGCGTTTCGCCGGCCGCGCGCGGACATTCCGCGACTTCGCCGACCGTGTCGCGCGCCTGGCTGGCGCGCTGCAGCGGCTGGGCATGGGCGCGGGCGACCGCGTGGCCATGCTGTCGCTCAACTCCGACCGCTACCTGGAGTATCAGATGGCCGTGCCCTGGGGCGGCGGCGTGCTCAACCCCTGCAACATCCGCTGGTCGCCCGCCGAAATCCTGTATTCGCTGGAAGACTCCGGCTCCGGCATCCTGCTGGTCGACGAAACCTTCCGCGCGGTGGTCGAACAGATGCGCGGCCAGTCGAAGAGCCTGCGCGAAGTCGTCTACTGCGGCGACGGCCCCGTGCCCGCCGGCATGCACAGCTACGAGGGCCTGATCGACGCCGCGGCCCCGGTGCCCGATGCCGTGCGCCGCGGCGAGGACCTGGCCGGCATCTTCTACACCGGCGGCACCACCGGCTTTCCCAAGGGCGTGATGCTCAGCCACACCAACATCTGCAGCTCGGCGCTCGCGGCGCACGCCGAGGGGCTGGCACCGGCCGATGGCTGCTACCTGCACGCCGCGCCGATGTTCCACCTGGCCGACATGGGCCTGGCCACGCCGCACTGGTTCACCGGCAACACGCACGCCATCATCCCGATGTTCACGCCCGAGGGCGTGCTCGACACCATCGAGCGCGACCGCGTGACCAGCATGCTGCTGGTGCCGACCATGATCCAGATGCTGGTGGACCACCCCGCGATGCGGCAGCCGCGCGACCTGAGCAGCCTGAAGAACATCACCTATGGCGCATCGCCGATCTCCGAGGCGGTGCTCAACCGCGCGATGGAGGCGTTTCCGGGCGTGGGCTTCGTGCAGGCCTACGGCATGACGGAGCTGTCGCCCATCGCCACGCTCAACCCGGCGTACTTCCACACGGCCGAAGGCCGCAAGCGCGGCAAGCTTCGTTCGGCCGGACGCGCCAGCGTGTGCATGGAGGTGCGCGTGGTCGATGCGGACGACAACGAGGTGCCGCGCGGCACCGTCGGCGAGGTGGCGGTGCGCGGGCCAAACGTGATGCAGGGCTACTGGAACAAGCCCGAGCAGACCGCCGCCGCACTACGCGACGGCTGGATGCACACCGGCGACGGCGCCTACATGGACGACGACGGCTTCATCTTCGTGGTCGACCGTATGAAGGACATGATCATCAGCGGCGGCGAGAACGTCTATTCGGCCGAGGTCGAGAACGCCATCAACCAGCATCCCGCGGTGGCGGCCAGCGCCGTCATCGGCATTCCGAGCGAGGAGTGGGGCGAGTCGGTGCATGCCGTGCTCGTGCTCAAGGCGGGGCGGGGCGTGCAGCCCGAGGAGCTGATCGCCCACTGCAAGACGCTGATCGCCGGCTACAAGTGCCCGCGCAGCGTGGCCATCGTCGATGCGCTGCCGCTCTCGGGCGCAGGCAAGGTGCTGAAGACAAAGCTGCGCGAGCCCTTCTGGCAGGGCCGGCAGCGCAGCGTGGCCTGATCCCCTTCAACTCCCTCTTTTCGAACTTTCAAGGAGCCTTTCATGAGCCAAGACGTTCACGTGGTCGGGGTCGGCATGATCCCGTTCACCAAGCCGGGCGCCAACCAGCCCTATCCGCAAATGGCCGCGCAGGCCGCCAACGCCGCGCTGAAGGACGCCGGCATCGGCTACGAACTCGTGCAGCAAGCCTACGTGGGCTACGTGTACGGTGATTCCACCGCCGGCCAGCGCGCTCTCTACGAAGTCGGCATGACCGGCATCCCGGTCGTCAACGTCAACAACAACTGCTCGACCGGCTCGACTGCGCTCTTCCTCGCGCGCCAGGCTGTTGCCAGCGGCGCGGCCGACTGCGTGCTGGCGCTGGGTTTCGAGCACATGAGCCCCGGCGCGCTCGGCGCGGTGTTCAACGACCGGCCCAGCCCCTTCGACCACTTCGAGCACATCACCGACGAGCTGGTCGGCAACGAGCAGGTGCCGCTCGCGCTGCGCTATTTCGGCGGCGCGGGCCTGGCGCACATGCAGCAGCACGGCACGCAGATGTCGACCTTCGCGAAGATCCGCGCCAAGGCCAGCCGCCACGCGGCGAACAACCCCCTGGCGCTGTTCCGCAGCGTCGTCACGGAGGAGGAGGTGATGGCCGCGCCCGTCATGTGGCCCGGCGTGATGACGCGGCTGATGGCCTGCCCGCCCACCTGCGGCGCGGCTGCTGCCATCGTCTGCTCGCCGCGCTTCGCCGAGCGCCACGGGCTCGACCGCAGCGTGCGCATCAAGGCGCAGGCCATGACCACCGACCGCCCCATCACCGTCGAGAGCCGCGACATGCGCGAGGTGGTCGGCTTCAGCATGGCGCAGGAAGCCGCGCAGAAGGTGTACGACGCAGCCGGCGTCGGACCGCAGGACGTCGACGTGGTCGAGCTGCACGACTGCTTCGCGCACAACGAGCTGCTGAGCTACGAGGCGCTGGGCCTGTGCCCGGTGGGCGGCGCGGAGAAGTTCGTGGTGGATGGCGACAACACCTACGGCGGCAAGGTCGTCACCAACCCGTCGGGCGGCCTGCTGTCGAAGGGGCATCCGCTGGGCGCAACGGGGCTGGCGCAGTGCACGGAACTGGTCCAGCAGCTTCGCGGCACGGCCGACAAGCGGCAGGTGGAGGGCGCGCGGATTGCGCTGCAGCACAACCTGGGGCTGGGCGGCGCCTGCGTGGTCACGCTCTACGAGCGGGTTTGAGAGAAAGGGCCGCCAGATGATCGACAGGAAATGGATCGGCCACGAGCTGCCGCCCTCGGTGCTGCCCATCGAGCGCAGCCGTCTGCAGTTCTTCGCCAAGGCCATCGGCGAGACCGACCCCGTCTACACCGATGCCGCCGCCGCGCGCGACGCCGGCTACCCCGACCTGCCCGCGCCGCCGAGCTTCCTGTTCGCGGCGGAGCTGGACTCCGGTGCGTCAGACCGGCTGCTGGCCGACCTGGGCATTCCGCTGTCGAAGCTGCTGCACGGGGAGCAGGGCTTCAGCTACCACAGGCCCGCATGCGTGGGCGACACCGTGACGGTGCGCTCCACCATCACCGACATCTACGACAAGAAGAACGGCGCGCTCGAGTTCGTCGTCAAGACGTCGCGCGCCACCAACCAGCGCGACGAGCTGGTCGCCGAGCTGCGCGCTGTGATCGTCTGCCGCCATTGACGAAGGAACCCGCACCGATGACCGCACCGACCTACGACGCCGTGAACGTCGGCGACGAGCTGCCCGCGCTGCATCTGCCGCCCGTGAACCGCACCACGCTCGCGCTCTTCGCGGGCGCCTCCGGCGATCACAACCCCATCCACATCGACACGGACTTCGCGCGCAGATCGGGCATGCCCGACGTGTTCGCGCAGGGCATGCTGGGCATGGCCTGGCTGGGCCGGCTGCTCACGCAGTGGGCGCCGCAGTCGCAGCTGAGGCGTTTCGACGTGCGCTTCCAGGGCATCACGCACCTGGGGCATGCGGTGCGCTGCACCGGCCGCGTGGTCGAGAAGCTGGAGCACGAAGGCGAGCGCTGCGTGCGCGTGGAGGTGCACAGCGCCAACCAATACGGGCAGACGCGCATCGCCGGCGAGGCGCTGGTCGCGCTGCGCTGAATCAACACGAAAGAGAGAACGCAGACATGACACCCAAGCTCGACGGCAAGGTCGCACTCATCACAGGTTCGGGCCGCGGCATCGGCCGGGCCATCGCGCTCAAGCTCGCCTCGGAGGGCGCGCGCATCGTCGTCAACGATCTCGACGCGCAGCCGGCGGAGGAAACGGTGCAGGAAATCCGTGCAGCCGGCGGCCAGGCGGTGGCATGCACCGGCGGCGTGGCCG
>CAJYQC010000120.1 GCA_913776885.1 uncultured Variovorax sp. | reverse complement strand
GGATCATGAAGAACGCGGGCCAGGCCTGGGTGCTGCCGCTCACGCCGGTCGACGGCCTCATCGCCTTCTGGCCGTGGCTGCTGCCGGTGTATCTCTCGCTGTGGGGCTACATCGCGCTGCCGGTGCTGCTGGCCAAGGACATGCGCGAGCTCGCCGGCTTCTCGCTGGGCTGCGCGGCGATGACGCTGCTGGCGCTGCTCGTGTTCTGGTTCATGCCGACGGCGATTCCCAACTTCGTGGTCGAGACCACGCCCGGCACATCGCTGCAGTTCCTCAAGATGGTGGATTCGGCGGGCAACGCCTTTCCGTCGCTGCACGTGTCGTTCTCGGTGTTCGCCTGCGTGGTGCTGGCGCGCCAGTTGCGCGCGGTGGAGGCGCCGGCCTGGCTTCGCGCCGTCAACGTGGCCTGGGCCGTGGGCATCGTCTACTCGACGATGGCGGTGCGCCAGCATGTGCTGATCGACGTGATGGGCGGCTTCGCGCTGGGCGTGGCTTTCGGGCTGGCCACGCGGCAGCGCGCAGCGGCGTAGGCCGATCGCGGTATTCCGGCGCCGCGGTGCGCGCGGTACAACCCGGACTTCGCCATCCGAAGGAACCGGAGACCCCCATGAAGATTCGCCCCCGTGCCGCCGCAGCCTGCATCGCTGCCGGCTTCGTCGCGGCACCCGCGTTCGCGCTCGACTTTCCCGCGCGCAAGCCCGGCCTCTGGGAGATCCGCACCGAGGCCCCGCAAGCCTCTGGCAAGGCGGTCGGCCCCGCCGGTGCCCACACCGTGCAGCAGTGCATCGACGCCGCCACCGACAAGGCGCTGCGCGACACGGGCCAGGGCATGGGCAAGGACATGTGCTCGAAGCAGGAACTGCGCACCGAAGGCGGCAAGCTGGTCATGGACTCGGTCTGTAGGATCGGCAACACCGTGGCCACCTCGCACGCCGTGCTCAGCGGCGACTTCCAGGCCGCCTATCGCATGGAGAGCAAGTCCGCCTACAGCCCGCCGCTGATGGGCCGCGCGGAAGGAACGAGCACCATGGAGGCCAGGTGGCTCGGCCCCTGCAAGGCCGACCAGAAGCCCGGCGACATGGTCATGTCCAACGGCATGAAGATGAACGTGCTCGACATGATGAAGAACGGTCCCAGGCGCCCCTAGCGCCGGGGCTGCCGATTCGCTGGCGCTCCGGCGGCGGCCGGCCGGGTAGGCGTCCACCCACAACGCTTTGCGCCCGTCGCGCGGCGGCGCGAAGCCCCGGCAGCGCCTACGATGGCGGGCCATGCCCCCCGCAAAGCAGGAAGAAGAACTCCTCGTCGTCGCCAGGCCCGAGGGCCTGTACTGCCCGCCCGGCGATTTCTACATCGACCCGTGGCGGCCGGTGGCGCGCGCCGTCATCACGCATGCGCATTCCGACCACGCGCGCGTCGGCCACGGGCACTACCTCGCTCACACCGACAGCGCCGGCACGCTGCGTGCGCGCCTGGGCCGCGACATCGTTCTGCAGACGCTGCCCTACGGCGAGGCCATCGAGCACCACGGCGTGCGCGTCTCGCTGCACCCAGCGGGCCACGTGCTGGGCTCGGCGCAGGTGCGGCTCGAGCATGGCGGGCGCGTGTGGGTGGCCTCGGGCGACTACAAGACCGAGCCCGACGGCACCTGCCCACCCTTCGAGCCAGTGCCCTGCGACACCTTCATCACCGAGTCGACCTTCGGCCTGCCGATCTACCGCTGGCCCACGCAGCCGGTGCTGTTCGCGCAGATCGACGCATGGTGGCGCGCCAACGCCGAAGCCGGCCGCGCATCGGTGCTGTTCTGCTATGCCTTCGGCAAGGCGCAGCGCATCCTGCACGGCGTGGACGCGAGCATCGGTCCGATCGTCGTGCACGGCGCGGTGGAGCCGCTCAACGCCGTCTACCGTGCGGCCGGCGTGGCGCTGCCGCCCACCCTGCGCGTCGGCGACGCTGGCGTCGATGCCGCGCTGCTGAAGCGCGCGCTGGTGCTCGCGCCGCCTTCCGCGCAGGGCACGCCATGGATGAAGCGCTTCGGCAACTACGCCGACGGCTTCGCCAGCGGCTGGATGCAGCTGCGCGGCGCGCGCAGGCGGCGCGGCGTGGACCGCGGCTTCGTGATGTCCGACCACGCCGACTGGCCCGGCCTGCAGCAGGCCATCGCCGGCACCGGGGCCGAGCGCGTGTTCGTCACGCATGGCAGCGTGCAGGTGATGGTGCGGTGGCTCACCGAGAACGGGCTCGATGCGCAGGGCTTCAAGACCGAGTACGGCGATGAGGATGATCAAGAGACTCCCTCTACCGGAGGAGGGCAGGGGAGGGGGCAGGCGGCGCTCGACGGGGAGGCCGAGAGCCCCCATCCCAACCTTCCGCCAGAGGGGGAAGGAGAGATGCCATGAAGGCCTTCGCCGCGCTCTATCACGAGCTCGACGCGAGCACCTCCAACCTCGCGAAGCAGGCCGCATTGCAGCGCTACCTGCGCGAGGCCGACCCGGCGGATGCCGCCTGGGCCGTCTACTTCCTCGCCGGAGGCAAGCCGCGCCAGCTGGTGCCCGTCAAGCTGCTGCGGCTGCTCGCACAGGAGGCGGCGGGCCTGCCCGAGTGGCTGTTCGACGAGAGCTACGACGCGGTCGGCGACCTCGCCGAGACCATCGCGCTGCTGCTGCCGCCGCCCACCGACGCGCACGACATGGGCCTTGCCGAATGGGTCGAGCAGCACCTGCTGCCGCTGCGCGACGCCGCGAAGAAAACGCCCGACGAGCTGCCCGGCCGCCTGCGCGCGCAGTGGCGGCAGCTCGCGCCCGAGGAGCGGCTGGTGTACTTCAAGCTCATCACCGGCGCGTTCCGCGTCGGCGTGTCGAAGCTGCAGGTCACGCAGGCGCTCGCGGCCGTGGGCGGCATCGACGCCAAGCGCGTCGCGCAGCGGTTGATGGGCTACACGCACATCGGAGGAAGGCCGCAGGCCGACGACTATCAGGCGCTCATCGCGCCCGAGTCGGGCACCGAGCAGGAGCAGAAGACCAGCGGCCAGCCGTACCCCTTCTTCCTTGCGCACCCGTTCAACCTGCCGCTGGAGCAGTTCGACGCGGTGCTTGGGCCGCCATCGGACTGGATCGTCGAATGGAAGTGGGACGGCATCCGCGCGCAGCTGGTGACGCGCGCGGGCACGGTGTGGGTGTGGTCGCGCGGCGAGGAGCTGGTGACCGAGCGCTTCCCCGAACTCGCGGAGCTCGGCAAGGCGCTGCCCGACGGCACGGTGCTCGACGGCGAGATCGTCGTGTGGCGCGAAGGCCGCGTGCAGCCCTTCGCCGAGCTGCAGAAGCGCATCGGCCGCAAGACGCTGGGCGCGAAGCTGCTGCGCGACATACCGGTGGTGCTGCTGGCCTACGACATCCTCGAATGGGAGGGGCGCGACCTGCGCGCGCTGCCGCAGTCCGAGCGCCGCGTGCTGCTCGACGAACTGGTCGGGCGCATGGACCATCCGTTGCTGCTGCCGAGCCCGATGCTCGCCGGGCCCGACTGGACCGAGCTCGCGCGCCAGCGCGAGGCGGCGCGCGCCATGGGCGTGGAAGGGATGATGCTCAAGCGCCGCAACGCGCAGTACGGCGTGGGCCGCACCAAGGACGTGGGCGTGTGGTGGAAGTGGAAGATCGAGCCGCTGAGCATCGACGCGGTGCTGATCTACGCGCAGCGCGGCCACGGACGGCGGGCCAGCCTCTTCAGCGACTACACCTTCGCCGTGTGGGACGGCCCGCCCGGGCAGCAAGACCGCAGGCTCGTGCCCTTCGCCAAGGCCTACTCGGGCCTCACCGATGCCGAGATGGCGCGCGTGGACGCCATCATCCGCAAGACCACCGTGGAGAGCTTCGGGCCGGTGAAGAGCGTGAAACCCACGCTGGTGTTCGAACTCGGCTTCGAGGGCATCGCGCGCAGCACGCGGCACAAGAGCGGCATCGCGGTGCGCTTTCCGCGCATGCTGCGATGGCGCGAGGACAAGCCGGTGGAAGAGGCCGACACGCTTCAGACGCTGGCGGCGTTGTTGCCCGAATGAGCAGCGATCCAGAAGACCCGTCTTCACTTCCTCCCCCTCTGGGGGAGGGCAGGGGTGGGGGCACGCGGCGTACCGAGAATGCGCTGCCCGTCGACGCCCGCCTGCCCTCATCCCAGCCTTCCCCCAAAGGGGGAAGGAGCAAGGCAGTCAAGGCCGCACTCGATGCATGGTTCGCCGAGCGCGGATGGAAGCCCTTCAAGTTCCAGCGCGAGGTCTGGAAGGCGATCGCCGATGGCAGGTCGGGCCTGCTGCATGCCACCACCGGCGCGGGCAAGACCTATGCGGTGTGGCTCGGGGCTCTGCAGGCGTTCATGCGGGCGCGCGAGGCGGCCGCATCGGCTGAGACGCAACAGAATGCTCGGCCGAACACGCGGCCGAACACGCGGGCGAACGCCAGGTCGAACGCCAGGTCTGTGGCCGAGCCGCTCACCGTGCTGTGGCTCACGCCGATGCGCGCGCTCGCGGCCGACACGCTGCGCGCCCTGCAGCAGCCGCTCGAAGTCCTGGGCGCGCAGGTGCATCCATGGAGCGCGGGTGCGCGCAGCGGCGACACCACGTCGGCCGAGCGCAGCGCGCAGAACCAGCGCCTGCCCACGGTGCTCGTCACCACGCCCGAGAGCCTTTCGCTGCTGCTCGCGCGCGCCGATGCGCGCGAGGTGCTCGGGCATGTGCGCATGGCGGTGGTCGACGAGTGGCACGAGCTGCTGGGCAACAAGCGCGGCGTGCAGGTGCAGCTGGCGCTCGCGCGGCTTCGGCGCTGGAACGCGGGCCTCGCGGTCTGGGGCATGTCGGCCACGCTGGGCAACCTGCACGAGGCGATGCATGCGCTGCTGGGCCATGAGGAGGGCGTGCTCGTGCAGGGCCAGGTGCCGAAGAAGCTCGTCGTCGATTCGCTGCTGCCCGGCGTGGCCGAGCGCTTTCCGTGGGGCGGGCACCTGGGCCTCACCATGCTGCCGCAGGTGATCGAGGAGATCGCCGCGAGCAGCACCACGCTGGTCTTCACCAACACGCGCTCGCAGGCGGAGATCTGGTACCAGGCCATGCTCGAAGCCAAGCCGGAGTGGGCGGGCCTCATCGCGCTGCATCATGGCTCGCTCGACCGCGAGGCGCGCGAGTGGGTCGAGCTGGGCCTGAAGAGCGGCGAACTGAAGGCGGTGGTGTGCACCTCCAGCCTCGACCTGGGCGTGGACTTCCTGCCGGTGGAGCGCGTGCTGCAGATCGGCTCGCCCAAGGGCGTGGCGCGGCTTCTGCAGCGCGCGGGCCGGTCGGGCCACGCGCCGGGACGGCCTTCGCGCATCACGCTCGTACCCACGCACAGCGTGGAGATGGTGGAAGGCTCGGCCGCGCGCACCGCCATCGCGGCCGGCCACATCGAGGCGCGCCACACGCCCGAGCAGCCGCTCGACGTGCTGGTGCAGCACCTGGTGACGGTGGCGCTGGGCGGCGGCTTCATGCCCGACGACCTGTACGACGAGGTGCGCGGCACGGCCGCCTACGAGGGCCTCTCTCGCGAGAACTGGCAGTGGTGCCTGGAGTTCGTCGCGCAGGGCGGGCCGTCGCTCGCGGCCTACCCCGACTACAAGCGCGTGGTGCCCGATGCCGAGGGCGTCTGGCGCGTGCCCGATGCGCGGCTCGCGCGGCGGCACCGCATGAACATCGGCACCATCGTGAGCGATGCGAGCATCTCGGTGCAGTACGTCGGCGGCTCGAAGATCGGCAGCGTGGAGGAAAGCTTCGTCGCGCGCATGAAGCCTGGCGACTGCTTCCTGTTCGGTGGCCGCATGCTGGAGCTGGTGCGCATCCACGACATGACGGCCTGGGTGCGGCGCGCGAGCGGCAAGCGCGCCGCGGTGCCGCGCTGGGGCGGCGGGCGCATGCCGCTGTCGAACACGCTGGCCGACGCGGTGGTGCAGCAGCTCGCACAGGCCGTCGAGGGCCGCTACGACTCGCCCGAGCTGCAGTGCGTGCGCCCGCTGCTGGAGATACAGCAGCAGTGGTCGGCGCTGCCCACGCCGCAGACGCTGCTGGCCGAGACGCTGAGCACGCGCGAGGGCTCGCACCTGTTCCTGTATCCCTTCGCGGGCAGGCACGTGCACCTCGGGCTCGCGAGCCTGCTGGCCTGGCGCGTCGCGCAGCACGAGGCGCGCACCTTCTCGATCGCGGTCAACGACTACGGCTTCGAGCTGCTGAGCGCGACCGAGGTCGACTGGCCCACGCTGCTGCCGCAGGTGCTGACGCTGCCCCAGGGCGATGGCGAAGAGCAGCGCGCGGTGCTGCTGCACGAGGTGCTGGCGTCGCTCAACGCGGGCGAGCTCGCGCAGAGGCGCTTTCGCGAGATCGCACGCGTCTCTGGCCTCATCTACCAGGGCTATCCGGGCGAGAAGCGCAGCAGCAAGCAGCTGCAGGCCTCGTCGTCGCTCTTCTGGGAGGTGTTCCGCAAGTACGACCCAGGCAACCGGTTGCTGCAGCAGGCCGAGCAGGAACTGCTTGCGCAGGAACTCGAGATCGGCCGCCTGCGCGCGAGCCTCGAGCGCATCGCCACGCAGCGGCTGGTGCTCAAGCCGCTCGTGCGGCCGACGCCTTTCTCGTTTCCGCTGATGGTCGAGCTGTTCCGCGAGAAGCTGTCGAACGAGAACGTGGCCGACCGCATCGCGCGCATGGTCGAGCAGCTCGAGAAGGCCGCGGGCGGTGTGGTCACGGCCGGCGGCGTGGAGCGCGTGAAGGGGACGCTCGCCTTCGGGCAGGAAGGGCCGGGCAAGCCGCCGAGGCCGGTGGGACAGCGGCGCGACCGCAGGCGGCCGTCGCGTCCCTCACGGCCATCAAGGCCGCTGCCGCCGCTCTGATGCGAGGGTCAGCCGGCGCCGTGCGCCTTTACCCATCGCACGATGTCCGCCGCGCCCATCGCGCCGGCCTGCCGCGCCACTTCGCGGCCCCCGCGGAACAGCGCCAGCGTCGGGATGCTGCGGATGTTGAAGCGCGCGCCCAGCGCGGGCACCGCCTCGGTGTCGACCTTGGCGAGCCGCACGTGGGGCTCGAGCTGGGCAGCTGCCTGCTCGTAGGCCGGCGCCATCTGCCGGCAGGGGCCGCACCAGGGCGCCCAGAAATCGACCAGCACCGGTATCTCGTTGCGGGAGATGTGGCGATCGAACGTGGCGGCATCCGGCAGTGCCGTCGAATGGCCGGTGAACAGCGGGCGGTGGCAGCTGCCGCAGTCGGGCGCGCTGCCCAGCTGCGCCGCTCGCACGCGGTTGGTCGTGTGGCAGTGCGGGCAGACGATGTGCAGCGGGGGCGATTCGGTCATTTCGGGCATCTGGGGGCTCTGGAGGGCCTTTGCAAGGCGATCGCAGGTTTTGCGACACTGACCGCGTGAGATCTCCCGATACATCCTCCTCGCCGCTCACTGTCAATTGGGCGGGCGAACTGCTGCACCTGCTGCCCGAGCGGGCCCTCTGGTGGCCCGGTGAGCGCGTGCTCTTCGTGGCCGACCTGCACCTGGGCAAGGCCGCGACCTACCGCGCGCTCGGCCAGCCGGTACCCGGCGGCACCACCCAGCAGAACCTCGCACGGCTCGATGCGCTGATCGAAAGGCATGCGCCCGGGCGCATCGTGTTCCTCGGCGACTTCCTTCATGCGGCGCAGGCGCGCACCGTGCTCGCTGCCGTCGAGCCCTGGCGCGCTCGCCATGCGGCCATCGCCATGACCCTGGTGCGCGGCAACCACGACAGCCGCGCGGGCGATCCACCGCCGGAACTCGGCATCGAGGTGGTCGACGAGCCTTTCCTCCTCGGCCCCTTCGCCTGCTGCCACCACCCACAGACGCATGCCACGCACTTCGTGCTCGCGGGGCACCTGCATCCTGTCTGCAAGCTCTATGGCAGGGGCCGCGACAGCGTGCGGCTGCCGTGCTTCGCGAGCGATGAACAGCAGGCGGTGCTGCCGGCCTTCGGCGAGTTCACTGGGGGATGGCTGATGGAATCGGCGCCGGGGCGGCGCTTCCATGCAGTGGGCGGCGATGCCGTCTGGGCGCTGCCAGTTCAGGAGTGACTTTGGCTCCTTCCCCCTCTGGGGGAGGGCGGGGGTGGGGGCACGCGGCGTCCGCACTGGGCGCCCTGCCTGCCCCCATCCCAGCCTTCCCCCAGAGGGGGAAGGAGCCACAGTCACTCCTGAACTGGCAGCGCCCAGACGGCATCGCCGCCCACTGCATGGA
>CAJYQC010000119.1 GCA_913776885.1 uncultured Variovorax sp. | reverse complement strand
GCGTCTACTTCAGCGGCCTCCTCGTCGAGACGCCTCAGCCGCCGGCCACGGTCGTCGTCCTCGGCGACTCGATCACCGACGGCAACGGCTCCACGCCCGGCGCCAATACCCGCTGGCCCGATGCGCTGGCAGAACGGCTGGCGGGGCGCGATGTCGCAGTGCTCAACGCCGGCATCTCCGGCGGCCGCCTGCTGAAGGACGGCATGGGCCGCTCGGCCCTGGAGCGCGCCGGCCGCGACGTGTTCGCGCAGCCAGGCGTGCGCGCCATGATCGTCCTGCTGGGCACCAACGACATCGGCTGGCCCGGCGGCCCCTTCGCGCCAGACGAGCCGGCGATGCGCGCCGAAGCCCTCATCCAGGGCCTGCGGCAACTCGCCGAGATGGCCCATGCCCACAACGTGCGAATCACGGCCGGCACCATTCCGCCGAACGAGCGGGCGCTGCAGGGCACGCCACTCGAAGGCCATCATTCGCCCGCCAAGGACAAGGTTCGACAGGCCGTGAACCGCTGGATCCGCGAAGGCGGCGCCTTCGATGCCGTGGTCGACTTCGACGCCCTGCTGCGAGACCCGGCCAACCCCTCGCGGCTCAAGGCGTCGATGGACTCCAGCGACCACCTGCATCCGGGCGATGCCGGTTACAGGGCGATGGCGGCGGCAGTCGACCTCGAGGCACTTCTGGGTCCGCTGGCGCAGCCTTGAAGACCTTTTTCTCAAGGGTTTGCGGCCGCCCGAAATACTGTACATGCATACAGTATTTCTATAGAATTCGTCGTCTCCAAGAACAACATCGAGGCGACGCCCATGACCACCGCCAGTCCGCCTGCGCCCACCGCGCAGGTTCTTTTCTTCTCCAGGCTGCACCGGTTGCAGCCATCCCGCACCCGCACAGGCCGGATCTCGACATTGCCCTTCAAGGTGGCCCGCGACAAGGACCACGACGATGGGCGAAACGGCACCACCGACATCCGCGCTCAGGCGGCGCGGGTCATCCGGACCACGGCAGAAAGCTGGTGGCCGCCGGAATCCTGAAACCACCCCAAGGAGCACGCCATGGCCGAGCGCAATCGACTTCTCGTCGGACTCTTCCCCACCACGCAGGTGCAGGCTGAAATCCGAAGCGCACCGCAAGGACTGGTTGTGGCCGAAGGGCTGTTCCTTTCCACCAGTGGAGCGCATGCACCTGACGCTGCAGTACCTCGATGATCAGCAAGGCCACGCCGAACAGTGCCTGCGCACGGCGCTCGCCGCAGTGTCGATGCAGCCGCTGCAGCTCACGCTCGACAGCTCCTGCACGTGGGCCAACGATGTCTCGGTGGTCCAGCCTTCGGAGCACGAAGGCCTGCGGCGCCTTCAGCACGACATCAGCCGCGCATTGGTGCAAACCGGCTTCGCTTTGCGGGTCGGCGAACGGGGCTGGACGCCGCACATCACGATCGCACGAAATTCCGGACAGGCGGCAGCCCCCCGCTCGCTGAAGCCCATCCGCTGGACAGCCACCGAGTTCCGCCTGGTCCGGTCGCACTTCACCTACCCCTTCCGGCACGAACCATTGGGCGCCTACCCGCTGCACTGAGGCGCGCCCATCATCCGACGGCGCTACAGTCCCCGGATGCTCACACCTCCCGACCTGCCGCAAGAAGCCATCACCCAACTTCTTGCCGGTGCCTACGGACTGCACGGCATCCGCGCCGATTTCCTACCGCTGGGTGCCGAAGCGAACTCCGCGGCCTTCCGCATCGATGCGAGCGACGGCGCCGCCTACTTCCTCAAGCTGCACCGCAACGGTCTTGACCAGAGCGTGGTCGCGGTGCCGGCCTTCCTGCATCACGAGAAAGGCATCGAAGCGGTGATGGCACCGCTGCCCGCAACAGGCCGCAAGCTGAGCGTGCGAGGCGACGGCTTCGACTGGGTGCTCTACCCCTATTTCGATGGCCGCAACGGCTTCGAACGCGCGCTGAGTGACAGCCAGTGGGTCAAGCTCGGCGCGGCACTGGGCGCCATCCATCGCACCGAGCTGCCCGAATCACTCTCGGCCGCGCTTCCCCGCGAACGCTACGACCATCACTGGCGCGAAGGCGTGCGCCGCTACCAGCGCCGGTTCATCAACGACGTGAAGGGCGACGACATCGCCAGGCGTTTCCTCGCCTTCTGGGAAGAGCACGCGGAAGAGATCGACAACATCGTCTACCGCAGCGAGCAGCTCGCCTCCATCCTGCTCGAGCGCCGGCCGGAGCTGGTGCCCTGCCACGCCGACCTGCACGCGGGCAACGTGCTCGTCGGCGACGGGAATCGCCTGGCCATCGTCGGCTGGAATGCGCTCATGCTCGCGCCGAAGGAGCGCGACCTGATGTTCATCGGCGGCGGCGGCGTCGGCCACGCATGGAACCAGCCACACGAGGAAGCGCTGTTCCTCGAAGGCTACGGTGCGAAGAAGGAAGACGTCGACGCGGTGGCCCTCGCCTACTACCGCCACGAACGCATCGTGAAAAGCCTGCTGGGGTTTTGCGACCGGATGTTCGACGACACAGCCAGCGCGGAAGATCGCGAAGAGAGCCTTCGCCAGATGCACGGCCAGTTCATGCCCGACGACGTGGTCGCCATCGCGCACCGCAGCTACGACGCCATCACCTGAGGCGCGTTGCCGGCGCAGCGCCGGTCAGACCAGCAGGTCCTGCGCGTCGTCCTCGAAGCCCGATATCGGCTTCGCCTTGGCCAGCGCCAGCCACACCGCGAACGGAATGCGCTCGAAGGCGCGATGCACTGCGGCACGCGCCACCACTAGGCGTTCTCCCTCCAGCACCATCACGCCGCATTCGGCGGGTATCTCCTCGGGCTTGGCGATGCAGCGGCCCTTCGCGTCGTTGCCCAGCACGTACCAGCATTCGCCGCCCAAATCCAGGTACGCCGCGCGCTTGTCGGGCTTGCGCAGGTCGCCCAGCAGATCGGCGCGGCTCACCTTCACCTCGTGCACGATGGGGTGGGCATAGGCTTCCACGCTGGTGTTGCGGATCGAGAACACGTCGGGCCGGGCCATGCACCAGCGCTGCTTGCCGCCCTCTTCGAGCGGCGGAAGGCGGGCTCGCAGGCCGAGGCCGCGCCATGCGATGCGCCCGCCGCGCGTCATCTCGCGCGCCACGCGCTCCACCAGCGCCTCGTGCGGCGAGAGCGCAGCGCGGTTGATGGTGAGCGTGGTGGCGATGCGTGCGATGCCGGCATCGGTCACGCGCAGCGTCTCGTGGCCGTGCGGCGTGCGCAAGCGCTCCAGGTAGCCGCCAGCCAGCAGTTCGACCTCGATGGTGTCGCAGCAGGGCCAGCCGGCGGAGCGGTAGATCTCGCGCAGGCGCCGCGCATGCAGCTTGCCGAAGGGCACGCCCGTCTCTGCATGCTGCATCGGCGGCTCGGTGACCGGCCGCGGAAAGCCAGGGTCGGTCACGGGCGGCTCTGCAGGCGGCGGATCGCCCTCCGGCGGCG
>CAJYQC010000118.1 GCA_913776885.1 uncultured Variovorax sp. | reverse complement strand
GCGGGGCTTACCGTCGTCTCCGCCGCCTGCGTGCCGGAGGCCGCCGCCATCAGCGCCAGCGCGACTGCGGTGCCGATGCTGCTGCGGCTGAACATGGGCGCGCGTGCGGCCCGGCTCTGGATCTTGCGTGCTTTCATGGTCGTGACTCCTCGGATGTTGGATGCGGTCTGGCTTGGAAAAACGGATGGATGCGCGATGCGCGCAGCGCGCTGGGAGCGGGTCAGTCGCCCTTGACGGCGCTGTCGGAAGAAGGCGAAGGCGCCGAGCCGCTGACCACCGGACTGCCGATGCGCAGCTTGGCGATCTCCTGCAGGCCCGGGCCGTCACGGTGGATCGACGTGTCGGAAGCATCTGGCCGCCAGGTGATGCTGATGGCGCCCGGCGGCACGCCGCGGTTGGCCAGCGCGGAGGTGACGGCAGCGATGCGCTGTTCGGTGAGTTCGTCGCGCTTGCGGGCGTCCCAGTTCTCGGTGTCGCGCGCCACCAGCACGATGTCGGTCGTGCCCTTCTTGGCAGCGCCCGCGATCTGGTCGATGAGCGCGAGCGAGGCGCCGCCCAGCACAGTCGCGCCGAAGTCGAAGGGCACCTGCGTTGCCGTACCGGTGAGGCGCGCACCGCCCGCGCCGCCGGCGTTGACGGCCACGCTGCCCTGCGCCACCGGCGCGGTGACGGCCGCGTCGCCCACCTTCGCGTCGGCGGGGTTGTCGACCTTGCGCAGCTCGGCCGCGGGCGTGAGCGGAATCGGCTCGCCGCCGCCGGGGCGCATCGTCATGCAGGGCCGGTGGTCAACCTGCGTGACGGCGGCCATCAGGCGCACCACGCCCTCTTCGAGCGCGGCGCGCACGCCCATCTGCACCGGTTCCTGACCCTTGGCGCCGATGTCCACGTCGTACAGCTTGCTGCCGAAGAAGCGGAACACGTTCAGGCCCACTTCGTAGCCGTTGAACTGCTTGGTGAGGCTCACCGTGCGCACCACCATCAGCGACCTGGTGTCGACGATACGCAGGTCGATGCTCACCGACTGGCTGAAAGTGCGCGCCTTCACGCCCACCTGGTTCACGCCGAACTCCGCGCCGCCGGAGTTGATGTTGTAGTTGAGCTCGGTGATGCCGCCCACGATGAAGTAGTCGGACTTGTTGATGGTGCCGCCGAAGTACGGCAGCCACGGCACGTTCTGCCCACCGTTGGGTCCGCCGAGCTGGTGCGTGCGGCCGTCGCCGAGCTGGCGCCGGTCGGCGTAGGCGAGTTCGCGCTCGGCGATCACCGGGTCGAAGCGCTCGGCGATGCTCACCGCGCCGCCGAGCTTGCCGAGTGCCGAATACACCATCAGCGCGCCGCCCTGCGTGATGGCGTTGCCTTCGTTGATGCTGTACTTGCCGGTGTAGTCCTTCACGTCGCCCACGCCGATGATCACCGGCGCGCGCCGCGTGGCGGCGATGTGGTCGGCATAGCAGGCGAGCACCGCCTCCATCGGCGTGACGTTGTCGCGCACCGCCGGGCCGAGCACCACGGGTGCCTCGTTCGGTGCGAAGCGCTGCTGCGGCGCGGAGACGCAGCCTGCGAGCGCCAGCGTGGCGACGGCGGCTGCAAGAGCGAACGTGCGGCGGATGCGTTGCTGCATGACTCGCTCCCGCTCAGTTGAGAACGCCGAAGGCGCAGGCCGAGCTGCCGCCCACGCTGGCGGTCTGCGCACCGGTGTTGCCCTGCGCCGAGTTCAGCGCCTGGTTGGCCGCGCCCTGCACCTGCGAGCTGGTGCCGCCGACGATGCCCGATGCGACCGGGCCCGAGTTGGCCTGCGAGGTGCCCACCGTCGCGCCGCCGAGCGTGCCCACGGCCGTGCGGCTCTCGTTGCCCGATGCGTTGGAAGTGGCGCCCGCCGTGCTCGGCGAATTCGCGACCGTGCTGTTGTTGCCGTCGTTGCCGGTGGAAGTGGCCGAGACGTTGCAGTTGTACTGGCGGCCGACGTAGTTGTTGGTGTTGTAGACGGGCGCGGAGTAGTAGCCGCTCTTCTGCTTGCGGATCATGTCCTGGATCGCGGCCTGGTTGACCTTGTCGGTGCTGGTCTGGAACTGCCATGCGGCGTTCTCGCCGACGTTGTTGGCGTGCGCAGCCAGAGGCACGCACAGCAGTGCCCAGAGAATTACGCGTTGCATGACGGTCCCTTTTTCGAAAACGCCCCCGCCGGATTCACGGGTGCTGCGTTTCGCGATGGGATGCTAGGGATCGGCTGCCGTGGCCGGTATCCCTGGAACCGGTAGGCGGCATCCCGCGAACCGGTAGAAGTGAAGGGAGGCCGGAAAAGAAGAAGAGCCGGGCAGGCCGGCTCTTCAGCGCCCGGGGCGCTGCAGGCCCCGGGCGAATTGCGGATGCGCTTCGGAAGCGCTCAGGCGTGCGCCTTGATCGAATCGGCCAGCGTGTTCACCAGCGTGTCGATGTGCGACTTCTCGACGATGTACGGCGGCGCGATCACCAGCACGTCGCCCGCGGGCCGCACCAGCGCGCCCTTGTGGAAGCAGTCGAGGAAGATCTCGTAGGCGCGCTTGCCCGGCGTGCCCGCGATGGGCGCGAGCTCCACCGCCGCGGCGAGGCCGAGGCTGCGGATGCTGATGACGTTGGGCAGACCCTTGAGCGTGCCGTGGAAGGCATCGCCCAGCACCTTGCCCATTTCGCCGGCGCGCGCGAAGAGGTTCTCCTGCTTGAACAGATCGAGCGTGGCGATGGCCGCGGCGCAGGCCACCGGATGGCCCGAGTAGGTGTAGCCGTGGAAGAACTCGACCACGTGCTCGGGCGCGTCGGTCTTCATCATCGCGTCGTAGAGCTTGTCGCGGCAGATCACGCCGCCCAGCGGGATGACGCCGTTGGTCACGCACTTGGCGAAGTTCAGCATGTCGGGCACCACGCCGAAGTAGTCGGACGCGAAGTTGGTGCCCATGCGCCCGAAGCCGGTGATGACCTCGTCGAAGATCAGCAGGATGCCGTGCTTGTCGCAGATCTCGCGCAGGCGCTTGAGGTAGCCCTTGGGCGGCAGGTACCAGCCGGCCGAACCGGCCACCGGCTCCACGATGATCGCGGCCACGTTGCTCGGGTCGTGCAGCGGCAGGATGCGCGTCTCGAGCTCCACCAGCGGGTCTTCGGCCCACACCGGCTCCTCGTTGTGGATGTAGGCGTGGTTCACCGGATCGTGGATGAAGCGCATGTGGTCCACCCGCGGCAGGAAGGCCGAGCCGAACACCTTGCGGTTGCCCGGGATGCCGCCCACCGACATGCCGCCGAAGCCCACGCCGTGGTATCCCTTCTCGCGGCCGATGAACACGTTGCGGTGGCCCTCGCCGCGCGCGCGGTGGTAGGCCAGCGCCACCTTCATCGAGGTGTCGGCGGCTTCGGAGCCCGAGTTGCAGAACAGCACCTTGTTGAGGTCGCCGGGGGCGAGCGAGGCGATCATCTCGGCCGCCTTGAAGGCGCGGTCGTTGCTCACCTGGAAGGCGGTGGCGTAGTCGAGCGTGTCGAGCTGCTTCTTGATCGCCTCGTTGATCGGCTTGCGGTTGTGGCCCGCGCCCACGCACCACAGCGACGAGATGCCGTCGATCACCTTGCGGCCGTCGTGGGTGGTGAACTCCATGCCGTCGGCCGCGACGAACACGCGCGGGTCCTTGCGGAAATGACGGTTGGGGGTGAAGGGCAACCACTGGTTGTCCATGTTGAAGTCCTGGTAGGCCATGTCTCGCTCCTGCGGTTGGGGGATCTGGGAGGGGAAAATCGCGATTCTGGCACCCCTGCGACAATCCCACCCCTGGATCCGGATAACCCCAGGCTTGCCGACCCCATGCGGCCGACGGCCCCCTCAACCGGAGCGCAGCCCGGCCAAGCCGGACATGCGGCATCCCTGGAAAGAAGACCGATGCAGGCAGCGTGGCCGCCTGCGGAGTGATCGAGCAACCGAACTGATATGACAACGAATACGCCCGCCTACATCCTGAACCTCTACTGCCCCGACCGCACGGGCATCGTGCACGCCGTCTCGGGCTTCCTGCTCGAGCGGGGCGCCAACATCGAGGAGGCGGCCCAGTACAACGACCACGACACGGGCCTGTTCTTCATGCGCGTGCGCTTCGCCTGCGGCGCGCACAGCGAGAGCGTGCTGCGCGAGGAGCTCAAGGCCTTCGCCACGGGCTTCGGCATGACGCTGCAGCTGCACGCGGCCGCCGAGCCGATGAAGACGGTGATCATGGTCAGCAAGGAAGGCCACTGCCTCAACGACCTGCTGTTCCGCTGGAAGAGCGGGCTGCTGGCCATCGACGTGCGCGCCATCATCTCGAACCACCGCGACTTCTACCAGCTGGCCGCCAGCTACAACGTGCCCTTCCACCACATCCCGGTGACGGCTGCGACCAAGGCGCAGGCCGAGGCGAAGCAGCTGGAGATCATCGAGGCCGAGGGTGCCGAGCTCGTGGTGCTCGCGCGCTACATGCAGATCCTGAGCGACAACCTGTGCCGCAACCTCTCGGGCCGCGCGATCAACATCCATCACTCGTTCCTGCCCAGCTTCAAGGGCGCCAAGCCCTACTACCAGGCCCACGACCGCGGCGTGAAGCTGATCGGCGCGACCGCCCACTACGTGACGGCCGACCTCGACGAAGGCCCGATCATCGAGCAGGACGTGGCCCGCGCGGACCACACCGACACGGTGGAGGACCTCACGGCCCGCGGCCGCGACACCGAGAGCCAGGTGCTGGCCCGCGCGGTGAAGTGGCACAGCGAACACCGCGTGCTGCTGAACGGGCACCGGACGGTGGTGTTCCGCTGAACTTCCATCCGGGAAGACCCGCCGTCAGGCGGGTGTAGCATCCTCGCGCCAGAAAAAGAGGAGAAGGCGCGATGGGACGTTGGATCGGTAGGGTGTTGCTGGCCGTGCTTGCGGCCGGCCTGTTCGGGTGCTCGGCCAGCGGGCCCCGGTTCTCGGAGATGGCGGGCAGCATGCCGTCGCTGGGCGAGAACGAAGGGCGGATCTACTTCTATCGCAACTCCATCATGGGCTCCGGGGTCCAGCCAGAGGTCACGGTCAACGGACAGGCTGTCGGTAGATCCCGGCCCAACAGCTTCTTCTACATCGATCGACCGCCCGGCACCTACCGGGCCAGTGCCCGGACCGAGGCTGAAGGCACTATCGACATAGTGCTCCGGCCAAAGCAGACCGCCTACGTGCTCATGAGCATGAACCTCGGGATCATGGTCATGCGTCCAAGTTTCGAACGCGTTTCCGAGTCGGAAGGCCGCAGGGAAATGCAGTCACTGGCCTATGACGACGAATTCCCGGAAACGCGGATTGTCAGGACCGCTGCACTGGCGGCAGCACCCGCAAACAACGCTGCCGAGCCTACCCCGGCCCCTGCAGCAGTGAACAGGCCTGTGGCTACTGCATCTGCAGTGACCGCCATGCCCCTCGCCCCCTCCTCGGCGACCGTACCGCGAAGCTCGATACCGGTGCCTCCGGCCAATACATCGGCGCCAGCCCGTGTCACCGCATCTGCACCGCCCGAAGCCACGCCCTTTGCCAAGACCTCCTTGAACGATCTGCGGTTGCTCCTGCAGGCCAACCGCTGAGATGCGCGCGATGAAATACCTGTCCTCCCCCGCGCTCGCAGCGCTCGCCATCGCGCTGCCCATCCTGACGGCACACGCACAGGATTCGCGCAGCGGCGCAGCACTCCCGCCCGATGCACTCTTCGCCCGCGTCTCGCCCAGCGTCTGGGTGGTGCAGGCCAGCGACGCACAAGGCAAGGTGCTCGCCACCGGCAGCGCGGTCGCCACCGGCGCGGGCACCGCGGTCACCAGCTGCCAGTTGCTCGCGAAGGCCGGCTCGGTGACGCTGAAGCGCGACAACGTGAGCTACGGCGCAGCGCTGGCGCTGCCCGATGTGGAGCGCGATCTGTGCCAGCTGCGCATTCCGAACCTGCCCGCTGCCGTCGCCGAAGTGGCACCGGCGAATGTACTGCAGGTTGGCATGCCGCTGTACGTGATCGGCGCCCCGAGAGGCAAGGAACTGACGCTGGGCATCGGCATGCTGGGCGGCATCCGCCGGAACGCAGCGGGCGAACTCGAAGCCCTGCAGTTGACCGCGGCAGCCGAGTCAGGGCTTGGCGGCGCGGGGGTCTTCGACGCACAAGGCCGCCTCGTGGGCTTGCTGCCGGCCTCGGCAACGGGCACGGCAGCCGCGAACCTCGCCATGCCGGCATCCTGGATTGCGCAGTTGCCAGAGCGCGGCAAGCAGGCGATCGAGCGGCTGGCGTCGCTGCCGGCCACAGCCTCGGGCAACGCCGGCACTGCGGCCACTGTCGCCAGCCAGGCAGGTGCCGTGGCGGGCCGGCCAAGCGTCATCGAATATCAGCTGCACGACCGCCTCACCAACACCTACCGCAAGGTGGTCTACAGGATCGACCCGACGACCGACGAGCAGATCAGCTTCAACAACGGTGGCTGGGTGGAGAAGCCGAACGGCGAAGTCGTCAGTGTCACTTCGGCCATCGCAGGCGAATTCGATTCCGTCATGCCCCCGGGCGGCTGGACCAAGGAGAACCTCAAGGAAGAAGCCGCCTGGAGAGCCCGCTACAACTCCACGCTGGGCGGCTCGCGCTCCAACATGGACCTGAACGCGACCGTGATGGAAGACACGGCGCTGACCATCGGCGGCAGGGAATTCAAGGTCGTGCGCATCGAATACAAGGGATATACGCAACGCTTCCCGAACGCGGGCGCCGTGGTCGGCAACCAGTATGGCCGCTATCTTGCGAACGTCTGGTTCTCGCCGGAACTCAAGCGCGTGGTGCGTTTCGAGGCGGAAACACGCGGCGGCGCGGGGCCAGCCGCATTCCAGGTACGCGAAACCCTCGAGCTGGTCAGCATCCGCTAGGGAGCTTGATGCGGCGGGGCTGCCTCGCAAGGCAGCCCCGCGCGCCGGTGGCGTCAGTTGCGATACGGATTGTTCGGCCGGCGGTCGTAGCGGTTCGGCACGCCATCGCCGTCACGGTCCCAGCGGCCTGCGTTGTAGACCCAGCGGCCGCCGTCCTGGCGCCACTCCGGCGGACGGTAGGCGTAGCCCGGGCGGGCACGGACCCAGCCGCCGCGGATCCACACATGGCGGCCGCCGCGCCACTCGTAGTGCCCCGGCGCCCACACGTAGCCGCGGCGCGGCGGCGGAACGCGTTCATAGCGCGGCGGGGGCGGAGGCACCTGGATGGTGACCACCGGTTGTGCCTGCGCAGCCGTCGGAACGGTCAGTGCGCCCACCGAGAGAAGCGATGCAGCGCCGACGGAAAGAGCCAATGCGAGTTTTTTCATGAAGGACTCCTCATGAGTTGTTGGAGGAGCCTTCATGCTGCCGAGCCGTTGTGAACCTCCTGTAAGCCGCGCGCGAAGTCTTGTGTAAAGCTGTGACGCGCGTTTGGGGCCTTTTCGGCTCTTGCTAGCGCTCACTCACTCGTGCGCAAGAACCGTTGAAAGCTCATTCCTGCAGCTCGTGCAGGTCGATGACCGAGGCCATGGCCGCATGGCCGGCCTTGTTGGGATGCAGGTGGTCGCCCGAATCGAACAGCGGGTTCAGCGCCTGCGGATCGGCCGGGTCGCGCAGCGCGGCATCGAAGTCGATCACGCCGTCGATGTCCTGCTTGCCGCGGATCCAGCGGTTGACGGCCTCGCGCATGGCCTCGCTCGATTCACTCCAATAGGGCGTGTTCCTGAAGGGCGGCACGGTGCCGATCAGCACCTTCACGCCCTTGGCCCGCGCCTGCTTCACGAGCTGCTGCAGCCCCTCGGTGATGCGCTCGGCCGTCGGCATGTCGCGCGGCTTCAGCTCTGCGCCCGGCACCTTGGCGAACATCGCGCGGCCGATGTCGTTGGTGCCCAGCAGGATGATCGCGTGCGTCACGCCGCTCTGCTTGAGCACGTCGAGCTCGAAGCGCGAGAGCCCGCTGGGCCCGATGCCGTCGGCCAGCAGGCGGTTGCCGCCGATACCCAGGTTGAGCACCGCGACGTCCTGCCCGCCGGGCTGGGTGTCGCGCAGGCGGGTGGCGAGCAGGTCGGGATACGAACCCAGCGTGGCCTCCGCACCGCCCGCGGTGATCGAGTCGCCGAAGGCCACGACGGTGCGGATCGATTTGGTCGTGAGCACGTCCAGCCCCGTCACGATCTGGTTGAACGATAGCGGCACGGGGTCCTGCAGCTTCGCCGCCTTCACTACGTTGCCGGGCGCCATCCATGTCGTGCCCGGCTCCTGCAGGGCGACGGTGGCGAAGGGCGCGCCGCGATCGAAGAAGGCGCTCACGATCACGGTCTGGCCCGCCTGCACCGCGAGATCGACGCCGTCGCTCCACACCTCGGCGCCTGGCGCGATGGTGACGCTGGTCCGCCCGCCGAAGCGCAGCTCGCGCAGGGTGGCCGGCGAGAAGGCTTCGGCGCCGGTGCCACGCGCCGCGCTCGCGGCGGCGATGCGCAGCGGCGCCTTGCCGAAGCGGTTGGAGAAACGGATGCGAACACGCTCGCCGTCGAGCGACAGTTCCACCTTCTGGCGGAGCGTGCGCCCGCGCAGATCATTGCCCGCTGGAGACGAGTACTTGGCGCCGCCCGGGCTCATGGCAAGCTCGGCGAAGTCGAGAGGCGCCACGGCCCAGCTCGCGACCCAATGCGCCTCCGCAGGCTGGCGCGGACGCCCGTCGGGCGTGACGGCCTGGACGCCGACGGCAAGCAGGGCAAGGAGGAAGGCAGCCACCCAGTGCGCGACGGCCACGTCGCGGAGGCGGGCTGCCCATCGGGAGACCAGATTCATGCGCGCAAAGCGCCCCAGTGTACGGAGCCACTGTTCCCCCGCGCGTGACGAGGTCTAAAGCCCGGTTACCAGGTGTCTACGTACGCAACCGCCGGCCCTTGCGCCTTCGTGGCCGACGACAGCCCACGCACCAGCCAGGTGCGCGTATCGGCCGGGTCGATCACCGCGTCGATCTCCAGCGTCTGCGCCATGTGGATGGCCTCGCCGTTCTCGTACTGCTGCGCCACCAGCTTCTTGAAGAGCGCATCGCGCTCGGCGCCCTCGGATGCGGCGGCCAACTCCTTGCGGAAACCCAGCCGCACGGCGCCTTCGAGGCCCATCGCCCCGAACTCGCCCGTGGGCCATGCCACGGTGAAGACCGGCGCATCGAAGCCGCCCGCCGTCATCGCCTGCGCACCGAGGCCATAGCCCTTGCGCAGCACCACCGCGAAGAATGGCACGCGCAGGTGCGAGGCCACCATGAACATGCGGCACACGTGGCGCACCTGCGCCTGCGCCTCGATCTCGGGCCCGACCATGAAGCCCGGCGTGTCGCACAACGAAACAATTGGCAGGCCGTGCGCGTTGCACAGCTGCATGAAGCGCGCGGACTTGTCGGCCGCCTCCACGTCGATCGCGCCGCCCAGGTGATGCGGGTTGTTGGCCATCAGCCCGACCGGCCTGCCCTCGATGCGCGCGAGCGCGGTGACGATGCCCGCGCCGAAGCCTGCGCGCAGCTCGAGCAGCGAGCCGGTGTCGGCCACGCCGCGCATCGCGGCGCGCACGTCGTACACGCGCAGCCGGTTCTCCGGCACCACATGACGCAGCGTGCGCGAGTCGGCGCACTGCCAGTCGGAGGTCGCGCCCTGGAAGTACGAGAGGTACTGCTTCGCCGCGGCCACCGCGGCGGCCTCGTCCTCCACGAGGATGTCGATCACGCCGTTGCGCGACTGCACGCCGCTCGGCCCGATCTGCTCCGGCGCGAAGGTGCCGAGCCCGCCGCCCTCGATCATCGCGGGGCCGCTCATGCCGATGTTACTGCCCCTGGTGGCGATGATCACGTCGGCGCAGCCCAGCAGCGCCGCATTGCCTGCAAAGCAGCGCCCATGCACGATGCCCACCACGGGCACCTTGCCCGACAGCGCCGCGAACTGGCTGAAGGTGTGGTTGTTGAGGCCGGCCACGATGGGCATGTCGGTGTCGCCAGGCCGCCCGCCGCCGCCTTCGGCGAACAGCACCACCGGCAGCTTCAGCTGGTGCGCCACCGCCAGCAGCCGGTCGGTCTTGTGGTGGTTGCGCATGCCCTGCGTGCCGGCCAGCACGGTGTAGTCGTAGGCCAGCACCGCGCAGCGCGAAGCCTCGGGCCCGAACTGCTTCGCGTTGACGCTGCCCAGCCCCGTGACCATGCCGTCTGCGGGCGTGTTGGCGATGAGGTCTTCCAGCGTGCGGCGGCGCGTCTGCGCGGCGATGGCGAGCGCGCCGTACTCGATGAAGTTGGCCGGGTCGGACGCGGTGTCGCACAGGTCCGCGATGTTCTCGCGCGCGGTGCGCCCGCCCTGCGCATGGCGCTTGTCGACGGCCGCCTTGCGGTTGGCGTCGAGCGTGTAGGCATGGCGGTCGATCACCTTCCGAAGGTCGGGGCGGATCGTGTCCAGGTCCTGCTCCGCGCGGGCTTCCGCCTGCACGGCCTGCGCATCGACGGCCTCGAGCTGCACCAGCGACTGCCCTTCGACGAGATAGTCGCCGGGCGCCGCCAGCAGCGCCACCACGCGGCCGGCCACCGGCGCATGCAGCAGGTGCTCCATCTTCATGGCCTCGAGCACGCCGAGCTGCGCGCCCACCGGCAGCACGTCGCCCACCTCGACCTCGAACTGCACGAGGCGCGCGGGCATCGGGGCCTTGACGGTCAATTCGTCCGATCCTTCTTCAGCGGCAACGGGCAGCGGCTCCGCGGCCGCAGCCGCGGTCTTTCGCACCTGCTTCTCGAAGGCCGAGGCAGCGGCGAGCAGATCGCCCAGGTGCGCCTCCACGAAGCGCGTGTGCACCGCCTGCGCGGCGAACTCGGGCCGCGCAGCGATGGCGCGCAGCAGCGGCAGGTTGGTGGCGATGCCCTCGATGTGGCATTCGTCGAGCGCGCGCAGCGAGCGGCGCAGCGCGTCCTCGAAGCGCGGCGAGGGCGAATGCACGATGAGCTTGGCCAGCAGCGTGTCGTAGTGCGGAGAAGGCGCGAGGCCCGCGTAGCCGTGCGTGTCCACGCGCACGCCGGGGCCCGCCGGCAGGTCGAAGCGCGCGAGCGTGCCGCCCGAGGGCCGCGCATTGCCCTGCGCGTCGAGCGTCTCGGCGTTGATGCGCCACTGCACCGCGAAGCCGCGCTGCGGCGCCGTGCGATCTGCCTCCACGCCGAGTTCGCCGAGCGGCTGGCCAGCGGCCACGGCGATCTGCAGCTGCACCAGGTCCAGCCCCGTCACCGCCTCCGTCACGGTGTGCTCGACCTGCAGGCGCGGATTGGCTTCGATGAACACGAAGGGCAGCGTCGCCGATGCCGCGTCGACCAGGAACTCGAAGGTGCCGAGGCCGCGGTAGCCCACCGCCTTGGCCATGCGCAGCGCGGCCTGCGTGACCTGCGCGCGCAAGGCCTCGGGCAGCGAGGGACTGGGGGCGATCTCCACCAGCTTCTGGAAGCGCCGCTGCAGCGTGCATTCGCGCTCGCCGAGGCTGGCCACGGACTTGCCGTCGCCGATCACCTGTACCTCGATGTGCCTCGCGTTCAGCATCAGCCGCTCGACGTACACCCCCTCGATGCCGAACGCCGCCTTCGCCTCGGACATGCAGCGCGCATGCGCCTCGGGCAGCTCCTGCGCGTTCAGCACCGCGCGCATGCCGCGCCCGCCGCCGCCGCCGATGGCCTTGACCATCACGCCCGCGCCCTGCGCCTGCTGCTCGGCGAAGAAGGCCTGCGCCTGCGCGAGCGTCACGGCGCCGGCGCTGCCGGGCATCACCGGCACGTCGCATTGCGTGGCGAGTTCGCGCGCGCGTGCCTTATCGCCGAACAGGCCGAGCTGCTCGGGCGTGGGGCCGATGAAGACCAGGCCCGCATCCGCGCAGGCCTGCGCGAAATCGGCGCGCTCGCTGAGGAAGCCGTAGCCGGGATGCACCGCATCGCAGCCCTGCGCCTTCGCCACCTCGATCAGCGCGGCGGCATCGAGGTATGCGGAAGGGCCGGTGGCATCGAGCGCCACCGCGGTATCGGCCAGCTGCAGATGCAGTGCGGCGGCATCGTCGCGCGCATGCACCGCCACGCTGGCGATGCCCAGGTCGCGCAGCGCACGCACCAGGCGCACCGCGATCTCGCCACGGTTGGCAATCAGAACTTTGGAGAACAGCAAACGGAACCTCTCAGCTTTTGTCTTTGAGCAGGCGGCGCAGCACCTTGCCCGCACCGGTGGTGGGCAGCGCGTCGATGAAGCTCACCGCGCGCGGCGCCTTGTAGCTCGCCATGTTGTCGCGCGCCCAGGCGACGAGCGCATCGGCTTCGAGCGCGGCGCCGGGCTTGCGCACGATGAAGGCCTTCACCACCTCGCCCTTCTCCGCGTCGGGCTGGCCGATCACCGCCGCCTGCGCCACCGCCGGATGCTTGATGAGGATGGTTTCGACCTCCTCGGGGAACACGCTGTAGCCCGAGACCTTGATCATCTCCTTGAAGCGGCCGATGAAGGTGAGGTAGCCGTCGGCGTCGATCCTGCCCATGTCGCCCGTGTGCACCCAGCCGTTGCGCAGCGTGGCGGCGGTGGCCTCGGGCTTGTTCCAGTAGCCCTTGAAGGTGCCGGGGCTGGTGAGCACGATCTCGCCGACCTCGCCCGCAGGCAGGTCGGCCTGCGTGTCCGCATCGACGATGCGGATCTTCACGCCCGGCACCGCGACGCCCTGCGTGCCCCAGCGCGGCGCATGGTGCGGCGTGTAGGTGTCGCAGGTGTGGGTCTCGCTCAGGCCGTAGGCGGCCTCGAAGGAAGTGCAGTTGGGCGCATGCGAGCGCCACTGCAGCGCCAGCGGCTCGGTGAAGGCGATGCCGAAGCTGGTCACCGGGTTCATCTTCAGGCTGCGCAGGTCGAAGCTCGCGATGTCCGGCACCTGCATGCATGCCACGTTCATCGGCGCGATGCTGTACCACCAGCTCACCTTGTACGCGGCGATGGCCTGCAGTGCCGCGCGCGGATCGAAGCGGTGCAGCAGCACCGAGGCGGCACCGCTGAGCACCGGCACGTTGACGCCCATCAGCATGCCGGCGATGTGATAGAGCGGCGCGATGGACAGCAGCACGTCGGCGGGCCCCACGCCGTTGCAGTCGGCTGCCGCGCGTGTCTTGAAGAGCGCGTTGCCGTAGCTCAGCATCGCCCCCTTGGGCAGGCCGGTGGTGCCCGATGTGTAGGTCATGAGCGCCACGTCGTCCATGTCGATGGCCACCGGCTGCGGCTTCGCGTCGGCGCGCATCACGGCGAGGAAGTCTTCGCAGCCTTCGGGCACGCTGCGTTCCGTCTTGCGTTCGGCGGCCAGCTCCGCCGGCAGGTCGAGCGTGGGTTCGGCCGGCAGCAGGTCGGCGTAGTGCACCACGAACACGTGCTCCAGCGAACTTCCGGGCTGCACCTTGCGCACCACCGGCAGCAGCGGCGCGGCCGCGACGATCACACGCGCCTTCAGGTCGTTGACCTGGTAGGCCAGCTCGTGCTCCTTGTTGAGCGGCCCGCTCGGGCAGACGATGGCGCCGATCTTCTGGATGCCGAAGTGCGCAACCAGGTACTGCGGGCAGTTGTTGAGGAAGAGCACCACCGGCTCGCCCTTTTTCACCCCCAGCGCCTGCAGCCGCGCGGCGAAGGCGTCGCTGGCGCGGTCGAGCGAGCTCCAGCTCGTGGTGTGGCCGTACCAGATGCAGGCGGGGCTGTCGCCGCGCTCTCGCGCGTGGGTGCGCAGGTACTCGTGCAGGGGCTGCTGCGGGCGGTCGGGCAATGTCTCCATGGCGTCACTTTCTCAGGGTTATCGATAGCAGCCCGCGAGGGGCTGGCGCTTGCCAATGGTGCATGGTGCACGAACAATCCTACCCATGGGTATAACTTCCGCGACACGGCAAAAACCCTCTGGCTCTGCAGACCAGAGCAGCGTCACGGCGCAGCCGCACCTTCCGCAGGGCACGGGCCGGCAGCGCGCGGCCACGCAGGGCACCGACCTGCAGCGCGAGCGCATCCTGCAGGCGGCCGCGCAGCTCTTCGCGGCACAGGGCTACGCCAACACCACCATGGCGCAGATCGTGCGCGAGCTGGGCATGACCAAGCCCTTCGTGTATTACTACTTCCGCGACAAGCAGGAGATCTTCGAGACGCTGTCGTGGCGCCCCGCGGTCGACTGCTTCACCGCGCTCGACTTCGCGGCCACCGACCCGCGCCGCGCGAGCGAGAAGGTGCTCGAAGGCCTGGAGCGGCTGATCCGCGCGACCATCTCGCACCACCCGGTGGCCTTCTTCCCGTACCGCGAGCCGCAGGTGTACCGGCCCGAGTACATCGCCGCGCAGAAGAAGCTCGCGCATCACTTCTATGAGCGGCTGTGCCCGCTGCTCGAGGAAGCACGCGCCGACGGCGACCTCGACTTCACCGAGACCAAGATCACCGCGCTCGCGGCCTGCAGCCTGCCGGGCTTCCTCTACAGCTGGTATCGCCCGGGCGGGCGCCTCTCGCCCGACGAGGTCGTGGCCGAGCTCACCAGGCTGGCAAGCCGCGTGATCGGGCTGCGAACGAAGAACTGAAGACAACACCTCCGGAGACAAAGCACCATGAAGTTCAGGAAAGCGCCACTGGCGCGGATCGCCCTCGCCTGCCTGCTGGCCGCTGCTGGCGCATCGCATGCCCAGCAGGCGACCTACAAGATCGCCTACATCGACCCGCTCTCGGGCCCGTTCGCCAACGTCGGCGAGCTGATGCTGATGCACACGCAGTACGCCATCGAGGACATCAACGCGAAGGGCGGCGTGCTCGGCGGCACGAAGCTGCAGCTGCTGCAGTTCGACAGCAAGCTCTCGGCACAGGAGAGCCAGAGCGCGCTGCAGGCGGCCATCGACCAGGGCGCCAAGGCCATCGTGACCGGCGGCTCGGGCTCCTCGGTGGTCACGGCGCTGGTGCAGTCGGTGACGCGCTGGAACCAGCGCAACCCGGGCAAGGAGCTGATCGTGTTGAACCACTCCTCCATCGATCCCGAGATGACGGGCAAGGCCTGCAGCTTCTGGCACTTCCAGACCGAGGCCAACACCGCGATGAAGATGAAGGCGCTGGCCAACTACATCAAGAAGACGCCCGACGTGAAGAAGGTGTACCTGCTCAACCAGGACTACGCACACGGCAAGCAATGGGCCAGCTACGGCCGCCAGCTGGTGGGCCTGGCTCGGCCCGACATCCAGTTCGTGGGCGAAACGCTGCACCCCATCGGCCGGGTGAAGGACTTCGCACCCTACATCGCCAACGTGAAGCAAAGCGGCGCCGACTCGGTCATCACCGGCAACTGGGGCCAGGACATGACGCTGCTGCTGAAGGCGGCGGGCGACGCGGGCTACGACCTGCGCTACTTCAACCACAGCGCGGGCTCGGTGCCGGGCACGGTCACGGCCGTGTCGCAGGCCAGGCTCGGCCAGCTGACCTGGGTGGCCGAATGGCACCCGGGCGAGGCCGATACGCCCAAGGTGGACGCACTGGCCAAGGCCTACAAGGCCAAGACGGGCAAGGACTTCCTCGCGCCGCGCATCGACATGACGCCGCGCCTGCTGGCCGCGGCCATCAACAAGGCCGGCTCCACCGACACGGTGAAGGTCGCGCGAGCCCTCGAGGACCTGAGCTTCGACTCCGTGGTGGGCCCGGTGCGCATGCGCGGCGAAGACCATCAGCTGCTGCTGCCGCAGGTGGTGAACACCATTGCGCCGGTGGACGGCAAGACGGTGAAGATGGGCTGGGAAGGCACCAACTACGGGTTCCGCACCGATGCGGTCTATACCGGCAACGAGCTCGCGCAGGGCACGGAATGCAAGATGGTCCGGCCCTGAGCGGTTTCTTCACGACTGCTGAAGAGGGCGGAGGTTTGTAAGGGAAACCCCGTCCTGCCTGCCGCCTGTGCCGTCGGGATACTCCGGCTTCGAAGCCCGGATATCAGAGGCGGGTCCATTCCAAAGGCACAACAAGACCATGGCAGGCAAAAACTCGCTCCACCCGATTCCGCATCCGGCGAAGAAGCCATTCGTCGGCAACCTGCTGTCGATCGGCTCCGACTCCCCCGTGCTCGACATGTGGAAGATCGCGCAGGACCTGGGCGGCATCTACTGGCTGGACATGCCGGGCATGCCGGTGATCGTGGTGTCGTCTCCCGCGCTGGTGGACGAGCTCTGCGAGGAAGAACGCTTCGACAAGAGCACGCGCGGTGCCTTGCGCCGGCTGCGCGCAGCCTCGCACGGCCTTTTCACTTCCGACACCCACGAGGAGACCTGGTCGAAGCCGCACAACATCCTGCTGGCCAACTTCAGCCAGCGTGCGATGCAGGCCTACCACCCGATGATGCTGGACATCGCCGGGCAGCTGGTCACCAAGTGGGAGCGGCTGAACTTCGACGAAGAGGTGGACGTGGTGCGCGACATGACCGCGCTCACGCTCGACACCATCGGCCTGTGCGGCTTCGGCTACCGCTTCAACTCCTTCTACCGCGAAGGCTTCCACCCTTTCGTCGACGCGATGGTGCGCACGCTGGAGACGGTGCAGAACCGCCGCGGCCTGCCGCTGGAAGAGCTGATGCTGAAGAAGGAGCTCGCGCAGCAGCGCAAGGACATCCGCTACATGCACAAGATGGTGGAGGACATCATCGAGGAGCGGCGCGCGAGCGGGGCCGACATCGCCACCAAGCCCGACCTGCTGAGCTACATGATCGCGGGCGTGGACAAGAAGAGTGGCGAGAAGCTCACCGACAAGATGATCCGCGACGAGTGCATCGAATTCCTCATCGCGGGGCACGAGACCACCAGCGGGCTGCTGTCCTTCGCCATCTACTTCCTGCTGCAGAACCCCGAGGCCATGACCAAGGCGCAGGCCGAGGTCGACAACGTGTTCGGCCCCGACACCACGCAGAAGCCCACCTACGCGCAGGTCAACCGCCTGCAGTACGTGATGCAGGTGCTGAAGGAGTCGCTGCGCCTCTACCCCACCGCGCCTGCGATCTCGATGCGCGCCAAGGAAGAGACGAAGATCGGCGGCCAGTACACGATCAAGAAGAACAACATGGTCATCATGCATGCGCTGGCGCTGCATCGTGACAAGGGCATCTGGGGCGAGGATGCCGACCGGTTCAATCCCGAGCACTTCAGCCGCGAGGCCGAGCGCGAGCGGCCGGTGAACGCCTTCAAGCCCTTCGGCAACGGCCAGCGCGCCTGCATCGGGCGGCAGTTCGCGCTGCAGGAGGCGGTGCTCACGCTGGGCATGATCCTGCAGCGCTTCAACCTGGTGGACCACACGGGCTACAAGCTGAAGATCAAGGAAGCGCTCACGATCAAGCCCGAGGGCTTCAGGATCAAGGCGCTGCTGCGCGACCCCGCCACGCGCCCGCGCGGCAACATGACCGATGCGGCAGCAGCGCCAGTGCAGCCCGCCAAGGCCTCCGAGCGCAAGCCGCAGGCGGCGCGCCACGGCACCTCGCTGCTGGTGCTTCAGGGCTCCAACCTAGGCACCGCCGAAGACCTCGCGCGGCAGCTCGCGGAGGCCGGCGAGATGCGCGGCTTCTCCACGCAACTGGCCTCGCTCGACGACTATGCCGAGCGGCTGCCGGCCAGCGGCGCCATCGCCATCGTCTGTGCCTCGTACAACGGCGCGGCGCCCGACAACGCGGCCGAGTTCCACCGCTGGCTCGACAAGGCCGACGACTCGCTCAACGGCGTGCGCTTCAGCGTCTTCGGCTGCGGCAACACCGACTGGGCCTCCACCTATCAGGCCGTGCCGCGCCGCATCGACGAGCGGCTCGAGGCACTGGGCGCCGATCGCGTGCATTCCCGCGGCGAGGGCGATGCGCGCGAGGACATGGACGGCGCCTTCCAGGACTGGAGCGATGCGCTGTGGCCCGCACTGGCGAAGGCCTTCGGCATCAAGACGGGTGCCGACACGCCCGCGCAGGGCGAGCCGCTCTACACGCTGGAAGAGCTGCCGCCGCCGCAGAAGAATGCGATCGTCGATGCGCTGGGCGCGGTGCCGATGCGCGTGATCGAGAACCGCGAGCTGCAAAACGGTGGCCACGGAGACGCGGGCCGCTCCACGCGGCACGTCGAACTGATGCTGCCCGAGGGCCTGGTCTACCGCGCCGGCGACCACCTGAGCGTGGTGCCGCGCAACAGCCCCGCTCAGGTCGAACGCGCGATGGCGCGCTTCGGCTTCGACCGCACGGCCCACGTGCGCCTGCACGCGGCTGCGGGCCGCAAGGCGGTGCTGCCGGTGGAACAGGTGATCGCGGTCGACCGCTTGCTGGGCGACTACGTCGAACTGCAGGACGTGGCCACGCGCAAGCAGATCGCCACGCTGGCGGCATACACCGAGTGCCCGTTCACGAAACCGAAGCTGGAGGCGCTCTCGGGCAGCGACGAAGCCTCGCAGGCCGCGTACAAGGCCGAAGTGCTGCACAAGCGCAAGTCGCTGCTCGACCTGCTGGAAGAGCACCGCGCCTGCCAGGTGCCCTTCGCCGTGTTCCTGGAGATGCTGTCGCCGCTCTCGCCGCGCTACTACTCGATCTCGTCCTCGCCCATGATGACGCCAGGAAAGTGCAGCGTGACGGTGGGCGTGGTGAGCGGTCCGGCCAAATCGGGCATCGGCACCTTCGAGGGTGTGTGCTCCAACTTCCTCGCGCGCGCGGAGGCCGGCGACACGGTGCACGGCGTGGTGCGCGAGACCACGGCCGAAGGCTTCAGGCTGCCGGAGGATGCGACCCGGCCGCTCATCATGGTCGGCCCCGGCACCGGCCTGGCGCCGTTTCGCGGCTTCCTGCAGGAGCGCGCGGCGCTGGCCGAGGCGGGCACTGCGCTCGGCGAGGCGCTGCTGTTCTTCGGCTGCCGCCATCCCGAGCAGGACTTCATCTACGCCGACGAGCTCCAGGCCTGGGCGCACCGTGGCCTGATGACGCTGCACACCGCCTTCTCGCGTGCCGGCGAGCGCAAGGTCTACGTTCAGGACCTCATCCGCGAGCAGGCCGCCCACGTGTGGAAGCTGCTGGAGGCCGGCGCGGTGGTCTACGTGTGCGGCGACGGTTCGCGCATGGAACCCGACGTGCGCCGCACGCTGAGCGACCTCGCGCGAGAGCACGGGCACGACAGCGCTGCGTGGATGGACAGGATGATCGCCGACCAGCGCTACGTGCTGGACGTGTGGGCGGGTAGCTGAGGGACAGGCCCCGGCGCTGGCGGACCAGCGCCCGAGGTGGTGTCGGAAATGTCCGATCTGCCGCAATCTAACGTCTTACTGGTGTTTCGGCGTCGAATTGCTACGATTTGCTTCGTCAGTCACGAGCCCAAAAACACCAGGGAGACTTCATGCCTGTCGGCGCAGCGCAGCTCGCGCGTGTTCTCACTGCTTCCTCGTCGGTCATGCCAACGCTCGGCGATGCGCCGGCGCTGGAGCCCATCGCCATCGTGGGCGGCGAAGGCCTCAGCAGCCTGTTTCGCTACACCCTGACGCTGGCCACGCCAGAGCAGCCGGGCTACAACGAGCGCCAGGCGGCCAACGTCGCCATCAAGCAGCTCGTGGGCGAGACGCTCGCGGCGCACATCGTGCTCGACGGCCGCCCTGGTTCGGGGCCGCAGCAGCGCCACATCTCGGGGCTGGTCACGCGCGTGCGATTCCTTCGGCTGGAGAACCGGCGCGCGCTCTATGAGGCCGTGATCGAGCCCTGGCTCACGCTCGCCACGCGCACCAGCGACTACCGCATCTTCCAGAACCAGAACGTGCTCGACATCGTGAAGACGGTGCTTGGCAAGTACGGCCTGCCTTTCGAGCTGCGGACCACGCGCAGCTACCCGCCGCGCGAGTTCCAGGTGCAGTACGGCGAGAGCGACCACGACTTCATCGCGCGGCTGCTGCACGAGTGGGGCCTGTACTACTACTTCGAGCACGAGGAGAACAGCCACAGGCTGGTCGTCGTGGACGAGATGGCCTCGCACCAGCCCTTCGCGCACGTGGGCTACCAGACCATCCCCTTCCATCCGGCGGACGCGACCGTGCGCGAGGAACACTGCGACCGCTTCAACGCCTGCGAAGAGCTGCAAAGCGGTCGCTGGGTGACGGACGACTTCGACTTCACGCGCCCCAAGGCCGAGCTGCAGCAGATCAGCGCCATGCCGCGCAAGACCGCGCAGAACACCTGGGAGCGCTACGGCTGGCCGGGCGACTACGTCGTCGAGTCCGAGGGCGAGCAGCTGGTACGCACGCGCATGGAAGAGACCGGCAGCCAGGGCGAGCTCGCCAGCGGCTCGGGCAACTTGCGTGCCGTGGTGCCGGGCTGCCTCATCACGCTGGAGCGCCATCCCCAGAACGAATCGAACCGGCAGTACCTGGTCACGCATGCCCATCTGCGGCTGCAGGACGTGGGCGATGCGAGTTCGCAGCAGGAGTTCGAGTGCCGCGTCGACTTCGACGTGATCCCCGCGAGCAAGGTCTTCCGCCCGCCGGCACCGTCCGTACCCCGGCCGCGCACCACGGGTCCGCAGACCGCCATCGTCACCGGCCCCGCGGGCCGCGAGATCTGGACCGACGAGTACGGCCGCGTGAAGCTGAGCTTCCACTGGAATCGCTACTGCACGAAGGACGAGAACAGCTCCTGCTGGGTGCGCGTGTCATCGCCCTGGGCCGGCACCAACTTCGGCGGCATCCAGATCCCGCGCATCGGGCAGGAGGTGATCGTCGACTTCGAGAACGGCGACCCCGACCGGCCCATCGTCACCGGCCGCGTGTACAACGCCGACAACATGCCGCCCTGGACGCTGCCCGACAACGCCACGCAGAGCGGCCTGCTCACGCGCAGCTCCGAGGGCGGCAGCGAGGCCAACGCCAACGCCTTGCGCTTCGAGGACAAGAAGGGGGCCGAACAGGTGTGGCTGCACGCCGAGCGCAACCAGGACATCGAGGTCGAGCACGACGAGACCCATTCCGTGGGCCGCGACCGCAGCAAGAAGGTGGGCCGCAACCAGATGGCGACCATCGGCATGGCCTACATGCACAACGTGGGGCTGGCCAAGATGGTGAACATCGGCCTGGCCTATTCCTTCAATGTCGGCATGCTGCGCAACACCGTGGTCGGCATGATGGACAACACCATGGTCGGCAAGACGCAGACCACCAACGTCGGCGAGAAATACCTGCTGTCCGTGGGCGGCGACAAGGGCAGCCACATCGAGATGGACGGCAAGACCATCTCGCTGCGCGTGGGCGCATCGGTGGTGCAACTCAAGGCCGACGGCTCCATCGCGGTCACGGGCAAGAAGATCAACATCACCGCGCAGGGCGACGACGTGACCGTCAACGGCGAGCACATCTGGCTCAACCCGAGGGGCGGCGGCGCGGCGCTGCAGCCCGACGCCGTGCCCACCCCGCCGCCGGCCGAGCCTCCGGGCAGCCCGCTAGCGAGCCTGGGCGCGCTGATGGGCGGCAACCCGGCCGACCTGCTGGGCAAGGCGGGGCAGCTCGCGTCGATCGCGCAGCAGGTGGCCGGAGGCGCTGGCAGTGGTGCTGGTGGAGCGGCAGGCCAGGTGACGCAGGTGCTGGGCACCGTCTCCGCGGCCGTCTCCGCCGGCGTCGGCAAGATGGCCGCGGACAAGGACGAGAGCCATGGCTGAGCCCGCACCGCCCATCCCCGAGCCGCGCCTCGCGCAACTGCGCAACGCGACGCCCTTTGCGCACTTCCAGTTCGACAAGATGGGCACGGGCCGGCGCTTCCACGACGTGGTGGTGGTTTGCGCGAGCTTCGTTCTAGCGCCCGGGCGCCTGGAGCCGGCCGCGTTCCACCGCGGACCTGTCTTTGCCGACGAGCCGTGGGACGCCGGCCGCGCCCCACTGTCGAGCCTGCGCACCGCGACCGACCTGCTGCTGCGCAAGCCCGGCGCCGACGTCTACGTGACGGGCACTGCGCACGCCCTCGGCTGGACGCCGTCGAGCGAGTGGCACGCGCAGCTGCTGGTGCGCCGGCAGGAGGAAACGCTGCTGCACAAGGCGCTGCGCCTGACGGGCCCGCGGCACTGGAACTGGCACGAGGACACCGCACAGCGCGGCCTGTCCGATCCGCAACCCACGCTCGCCGTGCCGCTGCGCTATGAACTCGCCTATGGCGGATGGGGCTTCGACCAGGGAGACGATGAAGCAGCCCAGCCCCGCACGCACGCAGCCAACCCCTGCGGCACCGGATGGTTCGGCAGCGCAGCCCGCGAAGACCACCCCGGAGGCCGCCACGCCACCGGGCAGCCGTTCTTCGGTCCGCAGATCGAATACGCCGGTGCACCGCTGCAGCACGCCAACCAGGAGGACGCGCAGCCCGCCGGCTTCAGCCCTGTCGCACGCTTCTGGCAGCCGCGCGTCGCGCTGGCCGGCACCTACGACGACGCCTGGCGCCAGCGTCATGCCGGACAGCCGTACATGGACTACGCCGACGATTTCGACGAGCGCTTCTTCCAGTACGCGCCCGCCGACCAGGTCGTGGCCGCCGGCCTGCGAGGCGACGAGTCGGTGCGCATGAGCGGCTTCTTCGCCTCCGCGCCGCATATCGAGTTCCAGCTGCCGCAGCTGTGGATCGAGGCGCTGTGCAGGGACGGCGGCGGCACCGAGCGCAGCGAGGCCATGCATCTCGACACGGTCCACGTCGACCTCGACGAGATGCTCGTGCACCTGACCTGGCGGCTCACGCTGGACCAGGAGCTCGACACGGTGGCGGTCGATCTGTTCCACCGGCCGATCGCCGAGGCTGCCGCGGGCATGGCGGAAGTTCATGGAGTGCCCGCATGAACACCGAGAAGCACATCGCCGATGCGGAGTCGGGCTTCATGGTGGTCAACGTCGTACCCGACTTCTGCATCGTCGGCACGCAGGTCGTTCCCTTCGACATCGTGTCGATCCTTCCACCCGAGAAGGCCGCCTACTCGCACACCGTGTTCGCGCGCAGCGAGAAGGTGCTGATGATCGACAGCATCGTCAAGGGCGTCACAGGCAATGCGGGAAGCGGCGTGCGCTCGGGCGTCTCGCTGGGAGCGGGCAACGTGAAGATCATCTCGGGCTCGCAGACCGTCTTCGTCGAAAGCCGTGCCGTGGCACGCCATGGCGATCTTTGCGAGATGAACGGGTCGGCCTGATGAGTTCGACGCCCGACGACAGGAAGACGCTGGAACAGGTGTTGTCCACCTCTTCCTCTTCCTCTTCCTCGTCTTCGTCGCCCCTGTCGACCCCGGCCTTCAACGGCAACGGCACCTTCGGCCGAGTGCTGACCTTCGAGGTGCCCAAGGGGCCGATGCTGCGGCGCCGGCCCGGCATCTGCAGCGAGCGGTACGAGCGCGAGAAGGCGGCGTTCGACAAGCTCCCTTGGTACGAGCGGCTATTCATCGGCAACGGCCGCGACGCGCGTCTGGAGCCGACCGATGCACTGCAGTCGGCCAAGACCTTCCAGCGGGCATGCGAACAGATGCCCGAGGAGATCCCGAAGTCGGCGCTGGACGAGAAGCTCCAGCAGCTGAGCGACCACTACAGCGGCAAGAACCCCCTGCCGCCGGAACAGTCGCTGGAGCTCAAAAGAAGAACCTCGTTCCTGCAGGACGTGTACACGCCCGGACCTCGCTGGGAGAACAGCATTTCAGGCGCCGAGAGCGCCTGGCTGAGCGAACAGAACCTGCGCTTCGGCAACTCGCTGGGCATCGCTCTGCTGGGGCCCCTCTTCGGGGCACCCGGTGCGGCCACGCGTGTGCTGGGCGGATCGGAGCAGCAGGTCGCCGCGGCCAATCAAGTCGGTGCCGCTGCATTCGACATGGCTGCTGCACATGTGGGTCTCGGCGGGAAGAAGCCTGCGCCCGAGCCACTGCCCAAGCCAGGGGAGAGCGCTCGCGGCTCGCCTCTCGAACCCGTCGGCCGGACCGTCGAGGGTAAGCCTTCGACGCAGGGCACCGTCGTTCGCCGGCTTCCGCCCCCTCTGCCGAAGCCCGGTGTTCAGTACGACAAGAAACAGCTGCAGGCCAAGTACAAGCACGCCAAGGACTTCGGCGTGAACGAACCTTGGGGGAAAAATGCAGCCGCGAACTACCAGTCGGCTCTGGAAGGCCACGTGCAGGATCCCGGCACGCAAATGATCAACGGGACATATCGTGGCGACCCTGTCGTTCACTACCTCAACCCCTCTACCGGGTTGAACGTCATGACGGATACTTCCCACAACTTTCTTTCCGGGTGGCGGCTCAATCCTGCTCAGATCAACAACGTCCAAACGCGAGGCAGCCTGTGACGAACGACAAGTACGACTTCGACAAGGAAGTGAACATCACCCTGCCTCAAGGCAAGATGGCCATCCTGATGGAAATCTGCGGCAAGCTCGCACGCTTCGATCTGGCCCCGGAAGAGGAGCATGTGCTCAGGGAGATCGAGTCCGCAGCCGAATCGGAGATCGATTTCATCTTCGATCCGGACTACAAGTCCGTGATGGAGCACATCAGGAAGAAGCTCAGGGCAGAACTCGACCTGTGAGGCGCGGCAACGTGCCGCATGGTTGCCGACCCGCTCCGGGCCGGCAGCCGATTCCGATCAAGCTCCCCGATCCGGATCCGGATAAACCAACGGCCCCAGCACCCCGCGATTGAACGGCTTCCACTGCCCCTGCGGCTGCGCCAGCCGGTCGGCCACCGCATAGAGCACCGCCGGGTGCGCGCCCAGCCCGAGGTGGCTGGCGATGACTTCGATGTTCTCCGACTGCGGACCGGTCTTCTCGAGGCTGCATCGCCATGCGACGACGCCGTCGGTGCGGCTGAAGATCGAGGTGGTGGGCACGGGCGGCGTGGGCTGCACGAACTTCATGCGGCGCGGGTCGTGCGAGCTCTGGCCGCTCACGCCTTCGTACACGCGCCATGCGTTGGTGGCGCGCGGGCTGCCCGAGAAGGGGCTGCCCAGCGTGATGACGTCGCGGATCATGTGCGAGTACGACGAAGCCAGCATGCGGGCATACACGCCCCCGAGGCTCCAGCCGACGACGCTGACCTTCTGGCCGCTCTCGTCGTGCAGCCTCTTCAGCAGCTCGACCATGCCCTGCTCGACGCCTTCGCGCGGGCCGAAATTGCGCCCCTGGCCCCAGCCGTGGGCGTCATAGCCGCGGCTGCACAGGTAGCGGCGCAGCAGCAGCGTGGAGCCGTCGCCTGCGACGAGGCCCGGCAGCACCAGCACCGGATGCCCGTCGCCGCGGGGCGTGAGCTGCAGCAGCGGCCACATGGCGATGCCGGCCCCGGTCTCCCACAGTGCACGGCCCTCGGCCAGCAGCAGCATGCGCGACGGCGGAGTGAGGTCTTTCTTGGTGTATGTGGCGGTAGCGCTGGTCATGATGGATGGCTCCTGTGTGCTTCTCTTGTATCTGCTTCAGGACGAACATGGGGCCTGCGGAGCGGATGCCCCGTCGGACGGCATCGGCATTTATCCGAGGTATTTGGCCCTCAGGTAATCGAGGTAAGCCCTCGATTCGCCGGAAACATACGGCGAAACGAGCGTGAGCGTGTAGAAGGCCGCAAGGCCCGGATCGGCCTGCGCCAGCGCCTCGCGCCCCGGCACCAGCCGCTCGAAGGAAAGCCAGCAGGTGGTGGTGAACACCATCTGCAGCGCCAGGATGCGCGCCTGCTCGGCGCTGGTCTCGATCACGCCCGAGGCCACGAGGCTCTCGCACAGCGTCTGCGCGGCCAGCAGGTTCTGCGCGGTGAGCGCCTGCGCGCGCTGGCCCAGGGCCGGGTACTCGCTGGCCAGGAAGGCCATGTCGCGGTAGATGAAGCGGTACTCGTCGATGGCCTCGAAGCGCAGGTGCAGCGCCAGCCAGAGGTCGTCGATGGCCGCGATGGAGGCCGACGAGCCGTTCAGCGCCTCCAGACGCTGCTCGAAGCGCCTGAACAGCCATTCGACGATGAGCTGCTTGGCCTTGAAGTGGTAATGCAGGTTGCCCGGGCTGATGTCCAGCTCGGCGGCGATCTTGTGGGTCGACACGGCCGCGAGGCCCTGCGCATTGAACAGCGCGAGGCTGGCCTGCAGGATGCGGTCGCGCGTGGTGTTGGAGCTGGCCACAAGCGGCTTGCTGCGTTGCCTGCCGTTCAGCGCCTGCCGCGCCCGCGGGCCGTGGCTGCGCCGGCACCGGTGCCGGCTTCGAGCTGCGCCACGCGCTCGCGCAGTTGCGCCACTTCGTCGCGCAGCGCCTGCACCTCGGCGGCGTCGGGCATGCCCAGGCGCTGCATGGCGGTGGCGACGCGCTGGTCGAACACATCCTCGAACTTGCGGATGCCGAAGCTGTCGAGGCCCAGGCTCGGCACCTTGCCCTGGCCGATGCCGAGCAGGCCCTCGATCACGTTGGCCTGTCGCTTGGCGACGTCGTTGCGCACGTTGTCCAGCGCCTTAAGGCCGGCGCGCAGCAGGCCCTCGGCCTTGCCGGGCTGTTCACCGGACCCGTGCTGCGCCTTGGACGCGGTCTTGCGGGCCGCGGTCTTCTTCACGGCTGCCGGAGCCTTCCTCGTTGCAGGCGCCGCCCTCTTCTGCACCTTCTTGTTCGACTTTGCGCTTTCGTCAGGACGGGTCGCCATTCGGTGGTACTCCAGGGGCCGGTAGAAAAACGAAAGGGCGCCCTGCGGCGCCCCGGGGATCAGGCCGCCTTGCGGGCGGCAGCGCGGCGAACCGGCTTCTTGGCGGCAGCAGCCTTGGCCTTCACCGTACGCACCGGCCTGGCGGCTTCTTCTTCGGCGCCGCTCACACGGGCTTCGATCTGCTTGGTGCCGGCGGCGATGCGGTCGGCGATCTGCACCGACACGGTGGCCAGCGGCTGGTTCAGCGCGCCGAGGGCGTTGATCACCGAGGTGGCGACCGGCGATTCGACGCGGGCCACGCGGCCGGCGACGGCTTCGATGCCGCTGGTGGTGCCGGCGGCGACGCGGTCCATCACCGAGACGATGCGGCCGGTGTCGATATCCACGCGGCTGGCCAGGAAGCCGTTGATCTTCTCCTGCGCGCCGATCAGGTTGGCCTTGACCTGCTCGCTCACCAGCGGGAGCTGGCGGCTGCCGAGGAAGTCGCTGTAGCGCGAAGCGGCGCCGCCCAGCAGGCGGTGCACACCGGCGCGGTAGGCGCCGACCAGGGTCTTGCCCGCGTCGTTGTACTGGCCGACGACGTGGACGGCTGCGGAGGCGATGGAGGTCTGCGTGGACATGATGGAGATTTCCTTGAAGTTGATGGGCTTCGCGAAGGAAACAGGAGCTGGATCAGTCGCGATGGGCCTATCTTCTTCCAGGGGGCCTAGGCCGGGAAAACTAGAACGGTCGGAAAACTAGTCCAACTGCCCCAATTTTCTTTGCGGGTTTTGCCCTGTTACTGGCCCTGCTGCTGGCCCTCAGGCAGCGGCGGCCCTGGACGCGGAGCCCGAAGAACGCTTGGCAGGGGCGGCCTTGCGGGCCGGGGCCTTGGGCGCGGCCTTCTTGGCGGCCGTCGTGGCGGCCGTCCTGGCGCCCTTCTGCGCGGGCGCCTTGACGGGAGCCTTCGCAGCCACCTTCGCGGCAGCCTTCACTGGCGCCTTCTTCGCAGCGACCTTGACCGGCGCCTTCTTGCGGGCGGCCGGCTTCTTCCTTGCGGCGGCAACGGGGCCGGCCTCGGCCTCGTCGTCCGAGGGCTCCGCCACCGTCTTCGGCGGCACCGGTGCGGGCGCGGCGCCGGCTGCGGCCGGGTGCTTCTGCGTCAGTTCCATCAGCAGCCTGTGCTCGGCCAGCATGTAGTCCCCGATCTCGGTGATGTCGGGCACGGCGCGGCGGCAGGCGATGAGGCCGTAGTCCATGCGGCCGTTGTAGCTCTGCACCGTCACGTTGAGGGCCGTGCCGTGGCTGGCGATGGACACCGGGTAGTAGCAGGTGACCAGCGCACCCGCGAAGTACATCGGGAACGGCGCGCCCGCCACGTTGGAGACGGCCACGTTGGCCGCCGGCGGCAGCAGGTTGACGATGCCGGAGCGTCCCACCATCGACGCGATGCCCGACACCAGCCAGGGCGCGGCGAAGGTCGGGAAGTCGTCGAGGATCACCGCCTTGAAGCGGTTCATGGTCGACTTGGAACTGTTCGACGAGGCGTTGATGGCCTTCAGCCGCTGGACCGGGTCGGTGATGTCGCTGGCCAGGCTCACGAGGATCATGCTGGCCTGGTTGTTCGCCGTGTCGTCGCCCGCCTCGCGCAGGCTCACCGGCACGCCGGCCACCAGCGGCTTGGCGGGCAGCTCGTTGTTGTCGGCCAGGTAGTGGCGCAGCGCGCCCGACACGGTGGCCAGCACCACGTCGTTGAGCGACACGCCGAAGTGCCTGGCGATGTATTTGGTCTCGGCCAGCGAGATGGTGCGCCCGGCGAAGGTGCGCTGGTTGGTGATCGACACGTTGAGCGAGGTGCGCGGCGCGAAGAGGTTGAACTTCTTCGGCGCGGCGGCGGTGTCCTTCTCGGCCGCCTTCTCGTCGGGACTGGCCAGGCCGCTGATGGCGCGTGCGATGGCCGGCGCCATCTTGAAAAGCTTCACGTACTGCTGCGCCGTGTTGCGCAGCGCGGCGGTCGCGAGCTCGGCCATGCCCAGCTGGTAGCTGTTGCCGCGCGGGCGCGAGCGCGGCGGCTTCACCACGCGGCCGGCGGGCTCCAGGTCGAAGATAGCCTTGCCCACTTCCACGCCGGCCTGCCCGTCGATGCCCGCGTGGTGCACCTTGGTGTAGAGCGCCACCTGGCCGCTCTTGAGGCCGTCGATGATGTAGAACTCCCACATCGGGCGGCTGCGGTCGATGAGCGACGAATGCAGCCGCGCCACGTACTGCTGCAACTGCCGGTTGGTTCCGGGCTTGGGCAGCGTGATGTGGCGCACGTGGTAGTCGAGGTCGATGTCGTCGTCCTCGACCCACACCGGGTTGGTCATGTCGAAGGGCATCAGCGCGAGCTTGCGCGTGAACACGTCGGCCAGGTGGATGCGGCTGGCCATGAACTTCTTGGCGTCCTCGTAGAAGTCGCCCTTGTAGCCCTTCGGAAGGTCGAGCACGTTGAGCGAACCCACGTGCATCGGCATTTCCGGCGTTTCCAGGTGCAGGAAGGTGGCATCAAGACCGCTCAGGTGTTTCATGTGTAGTGTCTCCTCGGTGGGGCATGAGCCGTCTGGCAGGATACCGTGGGCATCGCGTTCCCGGGTCCTCGCTTATTCAGTGTTTCCACCGAGGCAGGGCGCCGGCGCGACAGGGGTTTGCCCCAGTAATCCCAAAGTGCGGCACCAGCAAAGGCCCCGCAACAACTGCTCACATGGCGCGATGTCCTTCCATGTCTTTCATGGGGCCTCCGCAAGGCCTCCTTACACTGGGGCCATGACATCCAGCCTCCCCCCGCAACAGGACGACGACAACCTCTGGCTAGAGGAGATCGACGGAGAAAAACAACTGGCCTGGGCGCGCGCCGAGAACGCCGTCACCGTGCAGGCCTACGCACAGTCGCCTGCGTTCGAGGCGCTCCAGCAGGGCATCCTCGAGGTGCTCGACTCCGAAGAGCGCATTCCGATGGTCTACAAGATCGGCCCGCGCTTCTTCTACAACTTCTGGCGCGACAAGGCGCATCCGAAGGGCGTCTGGCGCCGCACCACGCTCGACGAGTACCGCAAGCCCAGGCCCGAGTGGGAGACCGTGCTCGACCTCGACGCGCTGGCCGCGGCCGAGGGCGAGAACTGGGTCTGGCACGGCGCCGACTGCCTGGAGCCCGAGTACAGGCGCTGCCTGATCTCGCTGTCGCGCGGCGGGGCCGATGCCGACGTGGTGCGCGAGTTCGACCTGCAGACGAAGCAGTTCGTCGAAGGCGGCTTCTCGCTGCCCGAGGCCAAGAACCACGTCGGCTGGAAGGACATCGACCACCTCTACGTGGCCACCGACTTCGGTCCGGGCTCCATGACCAGCTCCAGCTACCCGCGCATCGTGAAGCAGTGGCGGCGCGGCACGCCGCTGGAGAGCGCGGCCACGGTGTACGAGGGCCTGCACGAAGACATGTCCGTGAGCGCCTGGCGCGACAACACGCCCGGCTTCGAGCGCGACTTCGTCTCGCGCCAGATGGACTTCTACGAGAGCGAGACCTGGCTGCGCGGCGCCGACGGCGAGCTGGTGAAGATCGACGTGCCCGACGACTGCGATACCGACATCACGCGCGAGTGGCTGCTCATAGAGCCGCGCGAGGACTGGACCGTGGGCGGCACCACCTACAGGGCGGGCTCGCTGCTGGCCGCGAAGTTCGACGACTACATGGCCGGCAGCCGCGCGCTCGCGGTGCTGTTCGAGCCCGACGACACCACCGCGCTCGACGACTACTCGTGGACGCGCAACCACCTGATCGTCAACGTGATGCACGACGTGGTGAACCGCCTCGAGGTGCTCACGCCTCCTGCCGACGGCAAGGGCCCATGGAAGCGCGAGGGCCTGGGCGGCGCGCCCGAGCTCTCGACCATCGCGGCGGGCGGCATCGACGAGGACGAGAACGACGACTACTTCCTCACCGTGAGCGGCTTCCTGCAGCCGACCACGCTCTACATCGGCACCATCGGGCAGGGAGAGCCACAGGTGCTGAAGGACAGCCCCGCTTTCTTCGACGCCTCGCGCCATCGCGTGAGCCAGCACTTCGCCACCTCGAAGGACGGCACGCGCGTGCCCTACTTCGAAATCGCCCCGAAAGACCTGAAGGCCGACGGCACCAACCCCACGCTGCAGTACGCCTACGGCGGCTTCGAGGTGCCCCTGCAGCCTGCCTACAGCGGCAGCATCGGCCGCGCATGGCTGGACCAGGGCGGCGTGTACGTCGTCGCCAACATCCGCGGCGGCGGCGAGTACGGCCCGCGCTGGCACCAGGCCGCGCTGCAGGAGAACCGGCTGCGCACCTGCGAGGACTTCGCGGCAGTCTCCGAGGACCTGATCGCGCGCAAGCTCACCTCGCCCGCTCACCTGGGCGCCATGGGCGGCAGCAACGGCGGGCTGCTGATGGGCAACATGCTCACGCTGTACCCGCACCTGTACGGCGCGATCGTGAGCGAGGTCGCGCTGCTGGACATGCGCCGCTACACGCACCTGTCGGCCGGCGCCTCGTGGATCGCGGAATACGGCGACCCCGACCAGCCGCAGGAGTGGGAATTCATCCGCACCTTCTCGCCCTACGAGAACGCGAAGCCGGGGCTGGCCTGTCCGCCCGTGCTCTTCACCACCTCCACCCGCGACGACCGCGTGGGGCCGGTGCATGCGCGCAAGATGCACGCGAAGATGAAGGCACTGGGCTACGACAGCAGCTTCTACGAGAACCTGGAAGGCGGCCACAGCGCGGCCACCGACAACAAGGAGTCGGCCTTCATGGATGCGCTGGGCTACGCCTACCTGTGGCGCCACCTGAGGAGCTGAGATGAGCAACGCCAACGTCACCCTCGAACTGATTGGCGCACCCACCGACGTGGGCGCCAGCGTGCGCGGTGCGGGCATGGGCCCCGACGCGCTGCGCGTGGCGGGGCTGCCGGAGGCGCTCGCGCGGCAGGGCTATGCGGTCGTCGACCGCGGCAACCTCGCGGGGCCGGCCACGCCCTGGACGCAGCTGCCGAGCGGGCTGCGGCATCTCGACGAGGTGATCGCGTGGAACCGCTCGGTCTACGAAGCCATCGATACCTCGCTGGGCGCCGGCCATGTGCCGCTGATGATGGGCGGCGACCACTGCCTGGCCATCGGCTCGATCAGCGCGGTGGCATGGCATGCACGCAAGCGCGGAAAGAAGCTGCGCGTGCTGTGGCTCGACGCGCACTCGGACGTCAACACCGAGGCCAGCAGTCCCAGCGGCAACCTGCACGGCATGCCGGTGTCGTGCCTGCTGGGGCACGGGCCCTCGGCGCTCACGGGCTGGAGCGGCGAGCGCGCGGCGCTGCAGCACGACGCGATCCGCTTCATCGGCATCCGCAGCGTGGACGGCGACGAGAAGGAAGCCATCCGCACGCTGGGCCTGAACGTGTTCGACATGCGCCACATCGACGAGCACGGCATGCGAACCACCATGACCGAGGCGTTGCAGGACGTCGACGAAGACACGCACCTGCACGTGAGCTTCGACCTCGACTGCCTCGACCCCGCCGATGCGCCCGGCGTGGGCACCGGCGTGCGCGGCGGGCCGACCTACCGCGAGATGCAGCTGTGCATGGAAATGATCGCCGACACCGGCCGGCTCGGCTCGCTCGACGTGGTGGAGCTGAACCCGGCGCTCGACGTGCGCAACCAGACGGCCGAGGTGGCCGTGGAACTCATCGAGAGCCTGTTCGGCAAGTCGACGCTGGTGAGGTAGCAGGCGCTGCCCCTGCCCCTGCCCCTGCCCCTGCCCCTGCCCCTGCCCCTCGCCCGCGGCCGACATGCGCGGCCCGGCAGAGCCGTCACGCGGTGTCTCGCGAACGGACCCTGCAGAGCCCGAAGGGATCGATCAGGGCCGCTCGACCTGCGCCGCCTTGGCGCGCGTGCTGTAGCCCTGGTAGGCCGGCAGCGCGATGGCCGCGATGATGCCGAGCACGGTGATCACCGGCAGCAGCCACGCGCCGATCAGCACGCCGATGCCGTTGGGCGGCGGCGGCGCGCCGAAGCGGTTGCGGCCCTTGGAGCCGGGCTTGAAGACCCAGATCAGCGCGACGAAGGGGATCAGCGCCAGGAACAGCATCCAGCCCGACCAGTCCATGTCGTGCGAGCGCTGGATGCCGGTGAGCACGTAGAAGACCAGGTACGGGATGGCGAGCACGAAGGTCAGCCCGCCGATCACGCCCTCGGAGCGCGCGAGGCCGGTGAAGCCGAGCACGCCGCCCATCACCGCGGCCGCGATGATGAAGATGATGTACGAATAAAGCGTGTACGCCAGGAAGCGCGCCCGCCCGATGCGGCCCTTGGCGGACCACAGCTTGACGGGCTGCACGGCGCCGGAATCGCCCTCGTACACGTCGGCCACCGCGGAGCGCGGCGCGGCATACGGATTGGGGTTGGTGAAGTCTGTCGTCATGTGTTTCTCTCTCCTCTGCTTTGATTCGTGAAGCGCCCATTGTGGGCAAAGACCTTTACAAAAGGCCAGCTCTTTTGACGGCGTGGTAACGATTCACCAGCGCCACCGCGAGGTCGGCCGGCTCGACGTCGACCGACAGCGGATCGTTGCCCACCACGCGCGCGAAGGCGTCGCGGCGCGATTGCTCGAACAGGTGCGCAGCAGCCACGTCGACCGCGTCGCGCGCGTGCACCAGCGGCTGGCTGGCGATGCGCCCGATCACCCGCTCGCGCAGGCTCGCGACCAGCACCAGGTGCTTGCGGCGCAGCAGCTTGATGGCCGGGCGAAGCTCGGCGGCGTCCTCGTCGCGGAAGTTGGTCAGCACGATGACCAGCGCGCGCCGCTTCTGCACGCGCAGCAGCTCCTGCGCGGCGAGCAGGTAGTCGGAATGGGTGGCGCCGGGCTGGATGTCGTGCAGCCGGTTCATCAGCGCGTTGAGCGTGGCGCTGCCCTTGCGCGGGGCGAAGTCGCGGCGCTCTTCGGGCGGACAGCCGAAGGTCATGGCGCCCACCTCGTCGCCTTCCTTGAGCGCGACGTAGCTCAGCAGCATGAGCGCGTTGAGGGCTTCGTCGAAGTGGCTGGCGCCGGCGCTGCCGTTGCTGCCGGCGTCGTCGCTGCCGGCCTGCTGCGCCGGTGCGCCTTCGTCGGCGCGCATGCGGCGGCCGCAGTCGAGCAGGAACAGCACGCACTGGTCGCGGTCGTCCTGGAACTCGCGCACGATGGGCCGGCGCTGGCGCTGAGTGGCCTTCCAGTCGATATGGCGCAGCGAGTCGCCGGTCTTGTAATCGGCGAGCTGGCGGAAGTCGGTGCCCAGCCCGCGCTGCGCATAGGTCTTGATGCCGATCTGCGCGAGCCGCCGGTCGCCCGAGAGCCACGCATAACGCGCGAGCGCCGCGAAGTTGGGATACACGCGCAGCCGGCGCGGCTCGCCGAGCGTCTGCCGAATCTCGAAACAGCCGAGGCGGGTGCGCCAGCGCAGCTGGGTGGCGCCGAACTGCGCCACGCCGCGCTGCGTGGCGGTGGCCGTGTAGCGGATCGCGACGCGCGAGAGCGCCGGCACCGTGTGCGCCTGCGGCAGGCCATCGAAGGCGAAGTGCGTGTCGAGTTCGTCGAACACCGACACCCGCCAGGCCTGCGCACCTTCGTTCACCAGCGTGAGGGTGAGCACCGTGGGCACGCCCAGCGAGAATGCGCCAGGCAGGTTGCGCTCGATGCGCAGCGGCGCGGCGCGCCACGCGCGCAGGCTGCTCCACAGGTCGAAGCCGGCGAGCGCCGAACCCAGCGCCACCAGCACGCCCGCCACGACGGCGACGTACACCATCGGCACGCCCAGCAGCAGTGCGACTGCGGCGGCGACGCTCAGGCCGGCCAGCGCCAGCACGGGCGCGCGCGCAGGAATTGGCAGCCGACGCATCAACGCAGCACCGTCCCTTCGGAGCACACCGCGGAGCCGGCTTCGCCGGGCCGCGGGTGTCGCCTCCGGCCGGGGGTCGGCGCAGCGGCACGCAGTGCGCGAAGCCTGGGGGCGGGCGTCATAGCCGTGGTGCTTCGACGCTGTCGCGCGCAGCGCGCAGCAGTGTGTCGACGCTCAGGCCTTCGAGCTGCGCATCGGGCGAGATCATCACGCGGTGCCGCAGCGCGGGCAGCGCCTGGCGCGCCACGTCGTCAGGCGTGATGAAGTCGCGCCCCGCCATCAGCGCGGCGGCGCGGGCGGCGCGCACCAACGCCATGGTGCCGCGCGGCCCCGCGCCCGACGACAGGCCCGGCCAATCGCGCGTGGCGCGCGCGATGCGCACCGCGTAGTCGATCACGCGCTCGTCGGCCTGCACCAGGCAGGCCAGCCGCTGCAGTTCGAGCACCTGCGCCTCGTCGAGGCAGGGGCGCACCGCCTCCAGCGGGAACTGGTTGCCCGCGCGCTGGCGCGTGGTGAGCTGCACGATGGCGTTCTCCTCGCTGTGGCTCGGAAAGCCGATGTCGATCTTCAGCAGGAAGCGGTCGAGCTGCGCTTCTGGCAACGGATAGGTGCCTTCGGTGTCGATCGGGTTCTGCGTGGCCATCACCATGAAGGGCCGCGGCAGCGCCATGGCCTTGCCTTCGAGCGTGACCTGGTACTCCTGCATGACTTCGAGCAGCGCGCTCTGCGTCTTGGCCGGCGCACGGTTGATCTCGTCGGCCAGCAGCAGGTTGGTGAACACCGGGCCCTGGTGCACGCGCAGGGTGCCGAGGCTGCCGTCGCCGCGCGAGGCGATGTCGAGCACCGCGTGGCCGGTGACGTCGGAGGGCATCAGGTCGGGCGTGAACTGCACACGCGAATAGCGCAGCGTCATGGCCTGCGCGAGCGCCCGTGCGAGCAGGGTCTTGCCGAGCCCCGGAACGCCCTCGATCAGCACATGGCCCGAGGCCACCAGCGCCACCAGCGTCTGGTCGACCGCCTCGAGCTGGCCGACCACGGCCTGGCCGACCTCGGCGCGCAGCGTCTGCAGCCACTGGGCAGCACGCGTCAGTTCTTCGGGTTGGATGGCTTGCATGGGCGTCTCTCGGTTCAGGATGAAGAGGAAGAAGAAGGTGACGAAGAAGAAGAGGCAGGCCGGGACGTGAACGGCCCGTTCGCGTCGAGCCGGCGGCGCGCGGTCTCGAGCACTTCGAGGTCGATCGCCATCGCGCCGGCATGGCGGCTGCGGGCCTGGTCCATCGCGCGCAAGAGCATCGCCGGCTCCAGCCCCGTCGCCTGCGCGATGGCGGCCGCCCGCGCCGCCGCATCGCGAAGCGCGTAGCCGCGAAGCTGCCGGCGCGCGGACTCGTCGAGCGCGCGCAGCTGCGCCACGTGCAGCGCGGACGCGCCGTGCGCATGCAGGAAGCCGGCGGTGCCGCGCACCTGCTCGGCCATGGAGCGCCGGTGCGTGCCGGCCGAAGGCGCGAGCGGCCCGAAGCGCACCGCCGCGCGCCAGAGCGCGGCCGCCAGCGCGAGCACTCCTAGCACCAGCGCCACCCAGCCCTTCTGCCAAAGCCACAGCACGAAGGGCTCGCGCGCCTCTTCGTCGACGAACCAGATCTCCGCGCCGCCGCGCGCCTGCACCGCGGCGGCGGCGAAGAGGGCGTTGTCGCCGCGCAGGATGCCGTCGTTGTGCCACACGCCCCAGGGCAGCACGGTGACGGTGCCGCGGCCGACGCCCACGCGAATCGCCTCGGTGCCGCGCGAGCCGGTGGCTGTCCACAGTGCGGCCGGCTGTCCGTCGGCAGGCCGGTAGCGCGAGGGCGACCACCAGGTGCACAGCCGGTAGCTGCGCCCGCCCGCGAAGCTCGCGGGCACGGCCGCGGGTTCGGTCACGATGCGGCAGTCGGCGTCTCGGGCGGAAGGGTCGGGGAGGCGGGGGACGCTCGATCTTCTTCTCTTCTTCGGCTCAGAGGCTTCGTCGTCCTTCGCGTCGTTCTTCTTCTCTTCAGACGCGGGCGGCTTCTCGCGCACCAGCGGCAGCCAGTCTTCGAGCTGGTCTCCGCCGACAAGGTAGCCCGGCATCACGAGGTGCCCACCCTGCTCGACCCACTGGCGCAGGCGCTTGCCGCGCTCGGGGAACATGTCCCAGTGGCTGGAGCCGAGCACCAGCCGCGCATGCGCAGGCGGCATGGCGTCGAGGCCGTCGCGCTTGACCACCTTCATGCCGAGCTCGCGCAGCAGCACCTGTGCGCCGTAGAAGCGGTTGGTCTTGGCCTCGCCGCTCGCGGGCGTCGACACCTCGGTGTCGGCCCATTCGGTCGCGCCGACGAGCCAGAAGCCGGCCAGCGCCAGCACGAGCACCACGAGGATGCGGACCACCCAGGCGTTCATGCGGCCGCGCCCTTCATCAGGCCGTCGTCCTGCCCGGCGGGGGCTTGCATGGCGGGCAGGTTCGCGTCGAACTCGCCGCAGAGCGCGAGCACCTGCGCGGTCGACGGCAGCCGGCCTCCGTAGGCTGCCAGCTGCCAGGCCTCGACCAGCCGCACGAAGAAGGCCTGCGCCTGCGGCGACAGCCGGGTCGAGGCGAGCGCCACGCACTCGCCCTCGGTGCTCGCGGCACGCACCGGCACCGCGTGCGAATGCACGAGCCGCGACAGCGCCCCGCGGTACAACAGCGACAGCGCGGGCCGATGCTGGCCGCGCTGCCAGAGGCCGGCGGCGGCATTGCCGATGTCGTCGGGCAGGCTCTCGGGGCGGATGTCGAGGCTGCCCACATGGCTCGGCAACGGGCCCTTGCCGGGCCGCGTGCCGCCGGCGCGCACGCGCACCCAGCGATGCAGGCGCACGACCAGCCACGCCAGCGCCAGCGCGGCCAGCCCCCAGATCAGCCAGCGCGCACCCTCGGCCACCGCGCGCACGAAGTCGCGCAGCCAGCCGAGGCTGTCGGCCTTGTGCTCGGGCTCTTGCTCTTCGTCGTCACGCTCCTTGAAGCGCAGCTTCTTCTCGGTCTTGGTGCCGGGCATGTTCGGATCGGCCCGGACCTTCTCGGCCGCCGCCCGCACCTGCTCGCGCGTCAGCGGCGTCTCGGCCGCGGCAACAGGCAACGACACCACGCACCCAGCCAGGAGCAGAGCAACCAGCACCCTCATTCCAGGGATACCGTGGAACCGGCTTTGCCGGGCCACAGGTATCGCCCCCTGCAAGGGGGTTGGCGAAGCGACACGAAGTGCGCGAAGCCTGGGGGTGAGTTCCAAGCCCTCGCGGAACCGGCTCTGCCGGGCCTCAGGTATTGCCCCCTGCAAGGGGGTTGGCGAAGCGACACGAAGTGCGCGAAGCCTGGGGGTGTCATCGAAATCCACGTCGGAACTCCTGCTCGATGTCCCAGGCTTCGAGTTCGACCCGGCGGTTGAGGTACATCGCGAACCCCCCCGCCACGTAGAACGGCTCCAGCACGCCGACGACCAGCGCGTAGGCGCCGGCCGTCAGCAGGCTTTGCACCGTCGAGTCCGACTGCGTGAGCCAGTTGAAGAGGTCGCGCGAACTGCCTTCGGGCGCGAACCAGAACAGCAGCGACAGCAGGCAGATGTCGAGCGCCATCTCGACGTTGGCGAACACCAGCTGCATGCCGGTGGCGGCGCCGCGACGCCCGTACAGCAATTGCGTGCGACGCTTGCGCCGCGCGCTCCCGCGCTGGCCTTCGAGCTGATCGATGGCCTGGGTGAACGAGCGCCAGGGCGAGAAGCGCCGCCACAGCAACGTGCGCAACAGCTGCCCGCCCCACACGGCGCGGCGGTTGGCCCAGAGGTCGGACCAGCGCGTTTCCTGTCCGAACACGGCGCGCGAATGCACGAACAGCAGGCTGCGGTCGAGCCAGGGCTTGAGCCAGAAGATCAGCAGGCTGGGCAGCCAGCCGGCGATCTCGACCGTGCTCAGGGCCAGCAGCACCGTGGCGATGTGCACCGGCAAAAAGGTGCGCCACACCGAGCGCGCATGGCTGCGCACCAGCTGCGCGCCGAGGTCGGCGGCCTCGGCCATGGGCCGCGGCCTCAGCGTGATGGCGAGGCCGTCAACCTGCATTCGCTTCTCCCGCCGCGTCGTCGGCGCGCGGCCTGCCCTGCCAGCCCAGGTAGGCCAGCACCAGCAGCCAGCAGGCGCCGCCCACGCCGTACTTCACCGCCGGCGCGATCCAGCGCGCCGACGACCAGAAAGCCTCGACCGCCGCGGCGATCAGCAGCAGCCCGACCACCCCGTAGACGATCACCACCGCATGGCGCGCCGCCAGCCGCAGCGCCTCCAGCCGCGTGTGCCGCCCGGGCGCCACCCACGAATAGCCCAGCCGCAGCCCCGCGGCGCCCGCGAGCACGATCGCGGTGAGCTCGAAGGCCGAGTGCGTGACGACGAAGGACAGGAAGTTCTCTCCATGTCCCGCCGCGATGAGGTAGCCGCCCACCGCCCCGATCTGCACGCCGTTGAAGAGCACCACCGCGGCGCTGCCCACGCCGGCGAAGATGCCGGCCGCGAAGCAGCGGAACCCGATGCCGATGTTGTTCATGATGTAGTAGCCGAACATCTGCCAGTCGTCGCCCGCGCTGCGCGTGCGGCCGAGCGACTCGGCACCGTCGCCGTACATGGAGTCGAACTCCTGCACCGAGTTGGCGTCGAGCAGATGCAGGATGAAGCCCGGGTCGCGCCAGGCCGCCCAGCCGGCCATCAGCAGCGGCAGCACGAACATCAGCGCCGACACCAGCAGGTAGATGCGGTGCGCGCGCACCGCCTCGGGAAAGTCGACCAGTGCGAGACGCGCGAAACGCGCGAGGCCGTAGTCGTGGCGGCGGTAGATCAGCCGGTGCGCGCTCTGCGTGAGACCCTCCAGGCGCTGCGTGAGGTGGATCGGATAGGCGCGCGCCTGCGCCAGCGCTAGGTGCTCGCACACGCGGCGGTACAGCGTGGCGAGCCGGGCGCCGTCGAACTTGCGCTTGGTCTCTGCCGTGCGGATGACAGCCTCGAGCTCGGACCACAGGGGCGCGTAGGCAGCTTCGAAATCGAGCGGCGTCATCGCACCGCCCTTCCCTGCGCATCGGCATTGGCACCTGCGGCGGCGCCGGCACGCCGGCCCAGCACCCACTGCGCCACGCCGAGCAGGCGCTGCGACGCCGTAGCGCCGCTGGTGTCGGGGCCCAGCACCGGCTCGGCGATGCGGGCGAGCTCGTCGAAACGCTCGGGCGTGAGGCGCGTGGCGCGCCCGGCCCACGAGACGATGGCCGTCTGCTCGCGCGCCGACAGCGGCCGCGCGGGCGCCTGCGGTTCGGCCGGCGGCAGGCTGCCGTGCAGGCTCACCTGGTCGCTGAACACCACCAGCGTGCCGGCGGCGAGATCGCCCAGTCGCTTGCTGTCATGCCGCCACAGCATCGACACGATGCCCGCGCCGTAGAACGAAGGCACGAAGTCGGCCGCGCGCAGCAGGTTGCGCGTGAGCGCGGCGGCAGGCGTGACGGGCAGGCCCGAATCCATCACCACGCGCAGGCCCATCACGCGCTTGCCGGGCGTGGCCGCCGCGCGCGTGAGCTCGAAGACCACCGGATAGAACCACTCGAGGAAAAAATAGGCGATCAGCAGGATGCCGAAGCCCATCTTGCCGAGCATGCCGACGGTGATGGAGATGGCGACGAAGATGCCGAGCCGGATCGCGAAGTCGATCAGGTAGGCCAGCCCGCGCGCGACCAGGCCGGCCGGGCGAAGCGAGAGCGCGATGCCTTCGGGGGTCTCGGCGGTGTAGAGCGTGTCGAGGCGCACTGTGGTCGCGCCGGCTCAGGCTTGCAGCACGACGGTGTCGGCGATCTGGTCGTGCAGGCAGCGGCGCGACGCGCGGAAGATGAAGAGGCAGTCGATCAGCACGTAGATCGGGCCGAGCAGCGGCCAGATGCTGGTGAAGAACATCGGGCCGTCGCGCAGCGCGAGGATGCGCCCGATCTGCGCACGCGAGCCGTCGGGCCGCGCGATGCGGATCTTGAACAGCGCCTTGCCGATGGTCTGGCCGCGGGTGGCCAGCAGGTAGCCGTGCAGCACGAGATAGAGCAGGACGCCCGAAGCCGCACTGGAGATGCGCGGCTCCCACACGCCGAGGCCGTCTTCTTCCCAGAGGTTGACGGGCGTGAACGTCGCAAGGAGCCAGATCGCCGCGATGGAGATGCCCGCGTCGAGCATCGCAGCGAGGAAGCGCGTGCCGCGCGATGCGAGTTCGCCGGACTGGCCCCCGCCCGGATGCACCACGTCTTCCACATGGGATTGCGGAGGCGCGTAGCGCGCGTCCTGCGACTGATCTTCCATGCCCGTCCCTCTCCGAAACGAATGAATTTTCGGAAGATTCTAGGACGTTCGATGTCGGCGACGGCCGGCGGACTATGTCGGTGGGCGTGCGGCGATGACCGCCTGCAGCCGACGCAGGTCGTCGAGCAGCAGGTTCAGCGGCGCGGCCAGCAGCGCGTTCGACGCCTCGTGCCGCGATGAAGCCTGAGCCGCGCAGCGGGCCAACTCTCCCAGGTCGGGCGGCGCGCACTGGCCCGCGAGCGCATCGGCCATGCCGGCGATGGCTGCGCCTGCTGCCTGCGCCGCTTCGGCTTGCGCCGCAGGGGTGAGCCGCAACACGCGGTCGAGCACCGTGGCGTCCTGGAAGATGCGCGCCGCCAGCCTGGCCTTGTCGCGATAGGTGCCGGCGGTGCGGCCCCGGCGCCACCAACGGGCCTCGAAGTCGGCGCTGCCGGCCAGCGCGGCCAGCCGGCCCAGCGACGCGCGCGTGCCTGCATGGATGCGCTCGATCTGCGCCGCATAGCTCGGCCGCCGCGACGCCGACATGCGCTTGGCGATGCCGCGCAGCAGCGCCGCGCAGCCCTCGTCGAAGCGCATGCCCGCGTGGTACTCCGACATCACCGTCGACACCGCCAGCGCCACGCCCACGCCGATGCCGATCTGCACCATGCGCAGCATCGCCACCTGCAGCGGCGAATGGCCCGGAATGCCGCCGGCAGACAGGATGATCAGCGCTGCCACCGGCGCGCTGCGCATGCCCGGCACCGCAGCGCTGGCAAACGCGAGCAGCACGACGAAGGCCAGCGTGGTCGCGATCGGCGGTGCGCCGTGATGCTGCAGGTAGACGCCGGCCATGCCGGCCAGCGCGCCGGCGGCGGTGCCGCGCACGCGGTCCCAGCCGGCATCGAGCGTGGAGCCGGCGCTCGGGCGCATGACGATCAGCACGCTCATCACGGCCCAGAAGCTCTCGGGCAGTTGCATCGCCGTGGTCACGCCCCAGGCGATGGCCACCGCCGCCGCGAGCTGCGCCCCGGGGCGCCAGCGGCCGTGGCGCCAGGGCTCGGCCAGGCGTTGCAGCGCGCGCGGGCTGCTCATGATCCGGGCAGCTTCGCGCTGCCGTCGACACCGGTGAGTCGGGCGGCGATGCCGTCGATCAGCCCGCAGGCTTCGAGCAGCAGGGCGCGCTGACGTTCATCGAGCGAGGCGCCGATGGCCTCGGCCAGCGCCGCCTCGCGCGTGCGCATGATCGCCTTCAGCCGGCGCGTGCCATCGGCAGTGAGCGACAGCAGCCACTGCCGCCCGTCGCCCGGATGCGGCGCGCGGCCGATCCAGCCCTCGGCCTCCAGTTCGGCCAGCAGCCTTGTCAGCGACTGGAGCTTGACGCGCTCCAGTCCAGCCAGCGTCGTGGGCGTGCAAGGGCCGTGCTGATGGAGCTGGCCCAGCACGCTGAGCTTGGCGACGCTGGGGCTGTCCGCCGCGGCGCTGCCGCTTCGCAATTGACGTGCGAGCAGCGACACCGCGCTGCGAAGACGGGAAGCGCATTGCGCCGGGTCCGGGATGGTGGAGGCCATGCCCGGAATTGTAAGACGCGTCTTGGTATCTGGGGCTTCAGCCCCGGTTGGGGGACGAAGTCACGGGATAGGTGACGGCCGGTGCCGGGTCGGAGGCAGGTGCCGTTGCCGGCGCCGTCAACGGCGCGGGCGCCGCGGCCGGAGAGGCGACCGGCGATGCGACTGGCGACTGCTCGGGCTTCGCCGCGGCCGCCTCCTCCTGCGCTTCCGGGCCTTCGAGGAAGCGGTCGAGCAGCGCGAAGAAGCGGTCGTAGAAGCGCTCGTCGGTCAGCGTCTCGCTGGCCACCTTCACCATCGCGTCGTCGCTGCTGGCGAACGGCAGCGAGAGGGAGCCGATCGCGCCCACGCCCAGGCTCGCCGAGTTGTTCACCTTCTTCAGGCCGTAGCGGTCCTGCAGCGCGGTGGCGAAGGCCACGGTGCTCCTGCCCGCCTTGCCGCTGCGGGTGCTTTCGCGCGCGCAGACCACGCGGAACTCGACCTCCACATGCACCTCGGCGGCCGGCTGGAAGCTCTTGCGCCCGGTCACGAGGTCGGCGTTGGCGGCCGTGATCATGTAGCCCTGGCTCAACAGGGCACGACGCGCGGCCTCGCAGGTCTCGGCCTCGGTGGCCTCGTAGTCGCGGGTGTGGGTGTTGGTCGAACTGAAGGCCTCGGGCTCGTAGCTGACCTGGCGGGTGGCGCTGCCGCAGCCGGCGAGCAGGACAACGGCGGACAGCAGGCCCGCGGCGAGAACCGATGCACGGACCGGCGTGCGGCCCTGAGCAGGTATGGCGGACAGGAAATTGGAGTGCATGGACGGCATGAAGCGGCGAATGCTAACCGGCGGCCTTGCCGGCAAGCCTTCGAGCGCGCTCGTACAGCCGCGTTCCCGCCGCGATGCCGAAATTTTCAGGACCAGGGCAGCACGTGGTGCGCGCGCACCCGCGTCTGCGCGATCAGCCGCGCGTTCGGCGCGTCGGTGCTCTCCACCCAGGCGCGCGCCTCCTCGGCGCTGCGGCCGAACTGCTGGTGGCGGCGAACCAGCCGCTCCTCGCGCACCGCATCGTCGATGTCCACGTACCAGACCTCGTCGAGCATCGCCGCCGCGCCGGCCCATGGGCCGACGTCGTGCAGCAGGTAGTTGCCTTCGGTGATGACGAGCTGCGTCGACGGCAGCACCGCGATCGCGCCGGCGATCGGCTCCTCGATCTCGCGGCGGAACTCGGGCGCGTACACGATGGCGTCGCCGGGCCGCTGCTCGCGCAGCCGCTGCAGCAGCACCACGTAGCCGGCGCTGTCGAAGGTGTCGGGCGCGCCCTTGCGTGCGGCGCGGCCGAGCCGTTGCAGCTCGACGTTGGCAAGGTGGAAGCCGTCCATCGGGACCACCTGGGCACGCTGCGCCCCCACCGCCTGCAGCAGCGCAGCCGCGAGCGTCGACTTGCCCGCGCCGGGCGCACCGACGAGCCCCAGCAGCCTGCGCTGCCCGCTGGCCATCAAGGCCTGAAGGCGGGCCGCGCTTTCGGGCGGAAGTGGAGGAAGCGGCGGAAAGTTCTGCGCGGGGGTGGAGGTCATCCCCCGAGCGTAGCTTTTCCTTGGGTCAGAAAGTCATCAGGGATACAGACCGCGTTCCTGGCGAGCCATCAGGATGCGCTCGCAGGCCACCGCGTACGTGGCGGTGCGCAGCGTGATCTTGTGCTTGTCGGCCGTGTCCCAGATCTGGTTGAGCGCGTTCATCATGATGCGGTCGAGGCGCACGTTGATCTCGTCCTCGTCCCAGAAGAAGGACGAGAAGTCCTGCACCCATTCGAAGTAGCTCACGGTCACGCCGCCGGCGTTGCAGATCACGTCGGGCACCACCAGCACGCCGCGCTCGGCGAGGATGTCGTCGGCCTGCGGCACGGTGGGGCCGTTGGCGCCTTCGAGCACCAGCTTGGCGGTGGTCTTCTGCGCGCGCTCGGCGGTGAGCTGGCCTTCGAGGGCGGCCGGAATGAGGATGTCGCAGGGCGTGTTCCAGAAATCCTCGTTCGGCACGATGTCGCCGCCGGCCTTGAAGCCGACCACGCCGTCGGTGCGCGAGATGGGCACGAGCTTGGCGAGGTCGAGGCCGTTGGTGTTGACGATGGTGCCGGTGTGGTCCTGCACGGCGACGATCTTGGCGCCGGCTTCGGCGAAGAGTTCGGCCGCGACGGAGCCCACGTTGCCGAAGCCCTGCACGGCGATGCGCGCACCGCGCAGGTCCATGCCGAGGCGGCGCGCGGCTTCGCGGCCGGTGACGAACACGCCGCGGCCGGTGGCCTTCACGCGGCCCAGCGAGCCGCCCAGGTGCAGCGGCTTGCCGGTGACGACGCCGGTGGCGGTGCCGCCGACGTTCATCGAGTAGGTGTCCATCATCCACGCCATGATCTGGGCGTTGGTGTTGACGTCGGGCGCGGGGATGTCTGTGTGCGGGCCGATGATGATGCCGATCTCGCTGGTGTAGCGGCGGGTGACTTTCTCGAGCTCCTGCGGCGAGAGCTTCTTCGGGTCGACGCGGATGCCGCCCTTGGCGCCGCCGTACGGCAGGTTCACGGCGGCCGTCTTGATGGTCATCCAGGCCGACAGGGCCATGACTTCCTCGAGCGTGACGTCGGGGTGGAAGCGGATGCCGCCCTTGCCCGGGCCGCGGCTCATGTTGTGCTGCACGCGGTAGCCCTCGAAGTGGGCGATGCTGCCGTCGTCCATTTCGATCGGCACGTCGACGATGAGCGCGCGCTTGGGGCGCTTGAGGGTTTCGACCCAGCGGGCCAGCGGGCCGAGGTACGGCACGACGCGATCGACCTGCGAGAGATAGGTGCCCCACGGGCTGTTGGCTGTAGGACTGACGAAGGAGAGTTTTTCGCTCATATGCGTTCCCTTGTTGGTTTGTGAGGGGTGGCCGCAACGATAGACCTCCGCCGTGCGTTGCGCCATGGCTTATGCGCGCCGCGGAGGCGGTTATGCAAGAGAGGTTGGTGGCGCCGCGGCGCGCACATTGCGCCGATGTAATCGCGGCGCACGAGAGCTGACTGCGCCGCTTCCTAGATTCACCAGGTCGGCGCCATTCCGGCGACGGCGAACAACCAGGAGATACCAACCATGTCGCATCGCACGCTTCTTTCTTCCGCCCTCCTCGCCGCCGCCGCGCTGGCACCGCTGGCCGCCTCCGCCGCTGGCGAATACCACTTCGCACCGACGGAGGCCGGCGTGACACGCTACCCCGACCACGCGAAGCAGGACCCATCGCGCACCAAGGTCGTAGCGGAATTGGCGACGGCTCAGAAGCACCCCGCATGGAACAGCGTGAGCCGCGGCGCGCCCTGGCCTGCCGCGCGCGCCGGCCAGCCGGCCAAGCGCGAGGCGGTGCAGGCCGAGGCCATCAGGGCCATGCAGGCGGGAACGATTCCCTCGGGCGAGCGATAGGCATGCCGCGCCCGCAGATGACGGAAACGTCATCGACGGGTTATCGACCCTGCGGGCGCGCTTCGTAGAGTCGACCTCACCAACCCGGGTAACCGACGCAACGTCACACATCAAGGAGTAACGAATGAACAAGCAAGCATCCGCCACCCGCCTCATCGGCACCGCCGCCCTCGCCGCGCTGCTGGGCACCATCGCAGCGCCCAGCTTCGCCGGCAACTATGCCGAGGGCGATCCGCGCCCCGTGCCGATGGTTTCGTCGACCACGCGCGCTGCCGTGACCGCCGATGCGATGCAATGGCTGAAGACCGCGCCCACGCAGGGCTACAGCAGCAGCTACGAACAGCAGGCGGTGGCGGTCTCGGCCAACTCCCGCGCCGCAGTGGCTGCCGACACGCAGCTGTGGATCCGCTCGGGTCTGGCGGCCCAGCAGAACAGCGAGGCCGGCGCCGACACGATGAAGCCCGGCTACCGCGAGGCCGCGGCCGAGTACGCAAGGCTGCGCGCGAGCCCTGCGTATGGCGCGCTGGTCGACCAGTCGAACGACCCGCAGGCAGCCGCCGTGCAATCCCGGACGCAGACGCAGCTTCGCTGACGGGACTGACTGCCGCGGCGCCTCGCTCCGCGGGTAGGTGAGGGTAGGCCGTCGGCATTTCCGTGGTTCTATCTCCTACTAACTTATGTCATAGGCCGCATCTTTTGCCACCGATCGGTGTCCGGGCCGGATAATCCTCCGATGCTCGACCTGGACCGAATCGATCTGCGTCTCCTGAAGATCCTTCAGGAGGACGGCCGCATCACCAACCTCAAGCTGGCCGAAGCGGTGGCGCTCTCGCCCACTGCCGTGCTTGCGCGCGTGCAGCGGCTCACGCGCGACGGCTTCATCCAGGGCTACGAGGCGCGGCTCGATCCGCACAAGCTGGGCCGCGGCTTCACCGTCTTCGTCGAGGTGCTGCTCGACCGCACCACCCCCAACGTGTTCGACCAGTTCAAGGCCGCCGTGCAGGTGCGCGACGAGATCATGGAATGCCACATGGTCGCGGGCGGATTCGACTACCTGCTCAAGACCCGCATGGCCGACATGGCTGCCTACCGCGAGTTCGCAGGCACGGTGCTGTGGCAGCTGCCGGGCGTGCGCGAGACGCGGACCTATGCGGTGATGGAGGAAGTGAAGAACAGCGCGCGGCTGCCGCTGGGGCTCTGAGGCGAGCCCGGTCAGCCCGGCTTGGCGTAGTTGCGGCCGCCGAAGATCGCCGTGCCCACGCGCACCATCGTGCTGCCCGCGCTGATGGCTGCCTCGAGGTCCGCGCTCATGCCCAGCGAAAGGGTATCGAGCTCGATGCCCGCGTCGCGGATCGACTGGTACACCGCATGCGCGCGCAGGCACAGCTCGCGCTGCGCTTCGAAGCCGGTGGCCGGCTCGGGAATCGCCATGAGCCCGCGCAGCCGGAGTTGTGGCAAAGCCGCCACAGCGCGCGCAAGCGCCAGCGCCTCTTCAGGAGGCACCCCGGACTTGTTCGCGCCGCCGTCCACATTAACCTGAAGGCATACATTCAGCGGCGGCAGATGCGCCGGCCGCTGGGCCGAAAGACGCTCGGCGATCTTCAGCCTGTCGATGCTGTGGACCCAGTCGAAGTGCTCGGCCACCGGCCGCGTCTTGTTGCTCTGCAGGGGCCCGATGCAATGCCATTCGAGGGAGGAACGCAGGTCGGTCAGCGCCTCGATCTTGTCCAGCCCTTCCTGCACGTAGTTCTCACCGAAGGCCGACTGGCCGGCCGCGTGCGCCTCGCGCACCGCATCCGAATCGAATGTCTTGGACACCGCCAGCAACCGCACGCTGGCCGGGTCGCGGCCGGCCGTTACACATGCCTTCGCGATCCGGTCGTTCACTTGCTGGAGGTCGTCGCCAATCATCGTCATAATCGTCCAAAATCGTATCAAAACGTCACGAAACCCGAGCCGAGGAGCCCCGTGGACATCACCCAACTGCTGGCGTTCAGCGTCAAGAACAAAGCCTCCGACCTGCATCTTTCCGCGGGCCTGCCGCCCATGATCCGCGTCAACGGCGACGTGCGCCGCATCAACGTGGATGCGCTCGACCACAAGGGCGTGCACGCCATGGTGTACGACATCATGAGCGACACGCACCGCAAGCACTACGAAGAGTTCCTGGAGGTCGACTTCTCCTTCGAGATCGACGGCCTCGCGCGCTTCCGCGTGAACGCCTTCAACCAGGCGCGCGGCGCGGCCGCGGTGTTCCGGACCATTCCCTCGAAGATCCTCACGCTCGAGCAGCTCAACGCGCCGAAGATTTTCGGCGAACTGGCGCTCAAGCCGCGCGGGCTGGTGCTGGTGACGGGGCCCACGGGTTCGGGCAAGTCGACCACGCTGGCGGCGATGATCAACTACCTCAACGAGAACGAGTACGGCCACATCCTCACGGTGGAAGACCCGATCGAATTCGTGCACGAGTCGAAGAAGTGCCTGATCAACCAGCGCGAGGTCGGGCCGATGACGCTGTCGTTCTCCAACGCCCTGCGCTCCGCCCTGCGCGAAGACCCCGACGCCATCCTGGTGGGCGAGCTGCGCGACCTGGAGACCATCCGCCTGGCCATGACCGCGGCCGAGACGGGCCACCTGGTGTTCGGCACGCTGCACACCTCTTCGGCCGCCAAGACCATCGACCGGATCATCGACGTGTTCCCGGGCGAAGAAAAAGAAATGATCCGCGCGATGCTGTCGGAGTCGCTGCAGGCCGTGATCTCGCAGACGCTGTGCAAGACCAAGGACGGCCAGGGCCGCGTGGCGGCGCACGAGATCATGCTGGGCACGCCGGCCATCCGCAACCTGATCCGCGAGGCGAAGGTTGCGCAGATGTACTCCACCATCCAGACCGGCCAGGGCTCGGGCATGCAGACGCTCGACCAGAACCTGACGGAACTGGTGCGCCGCAATACCATCTCGGCGGCGGAAGCCCGCAGCAAGGCCAAGATCCCAGAGAATTTCCCCGGCTAGTCATGAGGCCCCGCGGCTTTCCACTTCGCTGCACTGCGTGTGACTCCACCCCCCGAGGGGCGAGGCGCAGCCATCTTGGGACGGCCCGGCGGTCGGCCGCCAGCGGGTTCAATCTAATCAGATAGATCAAGGAGCGCTCTCATGGAACGCGATCAAGCCAGCCAGTTCATCAACGATCTGCTCAAGCTCATGGTGAGCCGCAACGGCAGCGACCTGTTCATCACGGCCGACTTTCCGCCGGCCATCAAGGTCGACGGCAAGGTCACCAAGGTCTCGCAGCAGGCGCTGGGCGCGCCGCACACGCTGGCGCTCACGCGCTCGATCATGAACGACCGCCAGACGGCCGAGTTCGAGCGCACCAAGGAGTGCAACTTCGCGATCTCGCCCACCGGCATCGGCCGCTTCCGCGTGAACGCGTTCGTGCAGCAGGGCAAGGTCGGCATGGTGCTGCGGACCATTCCCGCGAAGCTGCCGACCATCGACGGCCTGGGCATGCCGCAGGTGCTGAAGGATGTGTCGATGACCAAGCGCGGCCTGTGCATCCTGGTGGGCGCCACGGGCTCGGGCAAGTCGACCACGCTGGCGGCCATGATCGACTGGCGCAACGAGAACTCCTTCGGCCACATCGTGACGGTGGAGGACCCGGTCGAATTCGTGCATCCGCACAAGAACTGCGTGGTGACGCAGCGCGAGGTGGGCATCGACACCGACAGCTGGGAAGCCGCGCTGAAGAACACGCTGCGCCAGGCGCCCGACGTGATCCTGATGGGCGAAATCCGCGACCGCGAGACCATGGAGCACGCCGTTGCCTTTGCGGAAACCGGCCACTTGTGCATGGCCACGCTGCACGCCAACAGCGCCAACCAGGCACTGGACCGGATCATCAACTTCTTCCCCGAGGAGCGCCGCGCCCAGCTGCTGATGGACCTCTCGCTGAACCTGCGCTCGCTGATCTCGCAGCGCCTGGTTCCCACCGAGGACGGCCTAGGCCGCGTGGCCGCGGTGGAAGTGCTGCTGAACACGCCGCTGATCTCCGACCTGATCTTCAAGGGCGAGGTGGGCGAGATCAAGGAGATCATGAAGAAGAGCCGCAACCTGGGCATGCAGACCTTCGACCAGGCGCTCTTCGACCTCTTCGAGAGCCACTCGATCAGCTTCGAGGATGCCCTGCGCAACGCCGACTCGGCCAACGACCTGCGCCTGCAGATCAAGCTCAACAGCCAGCGTGCGCGCAGCACCGACCTGGCTGCGGGCACGGAGCACTTCGCGATCGTCTGAGCCCCCGGGGCAGGCAGGGGCCTCGCCAGCCCGGCCGCGGAATGGCTTTAAGCTGTGGCCCCATGAGCAGCATCAACCCCCGCACCTACGAACCCGTCCCCGCGCAGACAGTGGCCTTCCTCGGCCTCGGCGTCATGGGCGGCCCGATGGCCGGCCACCTGGCGAAGGCCGGCCACAGCGTCACGGTCTACAACCGCACCGCCGCCAAGGCGCAGGCCTGGGCCGACGAATTCGGCCCGCCCGGGCGCCACGCCGCCACCCCGCGCGAAGCGGCAGTCGGCGCCGACATCGTGTTCTGCTGCGTCGGCAACGACGACGACCTGCGCTCGGTGGTCCTGGGCGACGACGGCGCCTTCGCCGGCATGAAGAAGGGCGCTGTGCTGGTCGACCACACCACTGCCTCGGCCGACGTGGCGCGTGAACTCTCGAAGGCCGCGCAGGCGCTGGGCCTGCATTTCATCGACGCCCCCGTCTCGGGCGGCCAGGCCGGCGCGCAGAACGGTGCGCTCACCGTGATGTGCGGCGGCGACGCGGCAGTCTTCGAGCGCATCAAGCCGGTGGCCATGGCGTTCTCGCGCGCGGTCACGCTGCTGGGCGAAAGCGGCGCCGGCCAGCTCGCAAAGATGGTGAACCAGATCGCCATCGCGGGCCTGGTGCAGGGCCTGTCGGAAGCCATCGCCTTCGGACAGCGCGCGGGGCTCGACATGGAAGCCGTGCTCGGCGTCATCAGCAAGGGCGCGGCCCAGAGCTGGCAGATGGAGAACCGCGGCAAGACCATGATCGAAGGCAAGTTCGACTACGGCTTCGCGGTCGACTGGATGCGCAAGGACCTGGGCCTGGTGCTCGACGAGGCCAAGCGCAACGGCGCACGCGTGCCGGTGACGGCGCTGGTCGACCAGTTCTATGCCGACGTGCAGCAGGCCGGCGGCCGGCGCTGGGACACGTCGAGCCTCATCACGCGGCTCAAGTGAGCGCCTGAAGAAAGCAAAAAAGCCCGCGATGCGGGCTTTTTTCATTGGCGCGCGATCGCGCTGCTGCTGCTGACGCGTCCTGTCTCAGCGCACCGGCGAGGTCGTGACTCCGTTGGAAGGCGGCGTGGCCGACGAGCCCGCGGGGGGCAGCGGGTCCATCGGCGGCAGCGGCACGCGCGAGCTGGAAGACGACGAGGGCGCGGACGGCGTGGCCGAGATCACCGGCGCCGGCCCCGTGCCGCCGCGCTGCGCAGCGGCCTGGTTCGCGGCCTGGCTGGCGGCCAAGTCGGCCTCGCTCACGACCTCGACCATGCGCACCACCTTCACCACGCCCGACACGCCGCGCGCGATCTCGGTCGCGCGGTCGGTCTCGCGCCGCGTGGCGATGCCCATCAGGTAGACCACGCCGCGCTCGGTCACCACCTTGAAGGAGTTCGCGAAGATGTCCTTGGCGTCCAGCAGCGAGGCCTTCACCTTGCCGGTGATGTAGAGGTCGTTCGAGCGGTCCTGGAAGGTGCTCGAGGAGCCGACGGTCAGTTCGTTGACCACCGAGCGCACGTTCGCGATGCGGCCCACTTCTTCTTCGACGCGGCGGCGGTCGGCATCGCTGCCGACGGCGCCGGTCAGCAGCACCTGGCGGTTGTAGCTGGTGACGCTCACGTACATCTGGTCGTTGGCGATGTCGCGCACGCGGGCCGCGGCGCGCAGCTCGATGCCCTGGTCGTCGAGCTGTGCGCCCGAGCTGCGGCGGTCGGTGGCCACCATGCCCACGCCCACCACGGCCGCGCCGCCCACGACGAGCGGCACGCAGGCGGAAAGGCTCGCGGCCAGCGCGGCGCCCAGTGTCAGGGCAAGAGCGAAACGCTGGGTCGATGTCGTCGTCATGTTCTTCAGGGTCATGAGGAAACTTCCTGTTCTCCGAGTAGCTGGGCGTCCACGCCGTCGCATAGGCAGTGCAGTGCGATCTGGTGGATCTCGTGGATGCGTGCGGCACGCTCGTGCGGCACGCTGATCTGTACGTCCGTCTCGCGCAGCGCGCGGCCTATTGCGCCGCCGCCTGCGCCCGGTGCCGCATTGCCCAGCAGCGCGACCACTGTCATGTCGCGCTCGTGGGCCGCGGCCACCGCTGCGAGCACCGATGCCGACTGGCCGCTGATGCTCAGCGCGAGCAGCACGTCGCCGGCCTGGCCGAGCGCGCGCACCTGGCGGGCGAAGCGGTCGGCGTCCGCGGCATCGGGGCCGTCGGCGGCGGGGTCGGTGGCATCGCCCGGCAGCGCGATGGCGCCGAGCTCGGGCCGCTCGCGTTCGAAGCGGCCCACGAACTGCGCAGCGAACTGGGCCGCCAGCAGGCCGGACACGCCAGCGCCGCAGGCGAGCACCTTGCCGCCGCTGGTCACGCAGGCCAGCAGGGCCTGCATCGCTTGGGAGATGGGTTTGCTGAGTACCGGCCCGGTCTGGTACTTGAGGTCGGCACTGTCGATGAAGTGCTGCTGAATCCGTTGCTCGAGCATGGGGCGGGATGATAACTGGGGGCTGTGAAACAAGACGTTCGGGAGTGGAGCCTGCGTTGCGGCTTCAGTTCCCTCGGGCGGCGCATCAGCCGGCATCGAAGGCCGCCTGCAGCCAGGTGATCCGGTCTTCCACCAGCACCACGTCGAAGCGGCACGGCGGCACCGTGCGCAGCCGGCTCAGGTAGTGCTGCGCGGCGAACACGATGCGCCGCTGCTTGAGCCCCGTGATGCTGCCGCCCGCGCCGCCGTGCGTGCCGGAGCTGCGGTGGCGCACCTCCACGAAGACCAGCGTGCCCGCGGGCGACGGGCGCGGATCGCGCATGATCAGGTCGATCTCGCCGCCGCCGCGCCCGGGCGTCCGATAATTGCGGGCGAGCAGCACGAGGCCCGCGTCCTGCAGGTGGTCGAGCGCGGCGTCTTCCGCCGCATCGCCCCGATGCTTCGTTGTGGTGTCGGTCTTCATGGCCCTCCCTGGCCGGCTCTCGAGAGTCTTTTTTTCCTGCTGCCTGTTCGTTCCGACGGAGAAACCCCTTGGCTTCACTCGCTCCCGCCTCTTTCGGCGCAGCCCTCGCGGCAGCTCATGACGCCGCGGGTGCGCAGCATTATCCGCAAGGCACGCTCTATGTCGTCGCCACGCCCATCGGCAATCTGGCGGACATCACCCTGCGCGCACTGCATGTGCTGCAGCTGGTCGATGCCGTCGCCTGCGAGGACACCCGCCACACACAGAGCCTGCTGCGCGCCTACGGTATCGACCGCCCCGGCTCGCAGCTGCTGGCGGTGCACCAGCACAACGAGGCCGAGGCTGCGCAGGCGGTGGTCGCGCGGCTCGCGCAGGGCGAGCGCATCGCCTACGTCAGCGACGCCGGCACGCCCGGCGTGAGCGACCCCGGCGCGCGGCTCGCGGCCGCGGTGCGCGCCGCCGGGCAGCGCGTGCTGCCGCTTCCGGGCGCCAGCAGCGTGACCACCCTCGTCGGCGCGGCGGGGCTGGTGGCCGAGGGCGGCCACGATGGCAGCGCCAGCAGTGCCTTCGTCTTCGCGGGCTTCCTGCCGAGCAAGGCCGGCGAGCGCGATGCAGCCGTGCAGACGCTCTCGCAGGAGCCGCGCGCCGTCGTGCTGCTTGAGGCCCCGCACCGCATCGAGAACCTCGCGCGCGCCCTGGCCACGCTGGGCGAACGCCGCATCACCGTGGGCCGCGAGCTCACCAAGCAGTTCGAGGAAATCGCCACCGTCGCCGCGGACGCGCTGCCCGACTGGTTCGCAGCCGACCGCGACCGCACGCGCGGCGAGTTCGCGCTGGTGCTTCACCCCGTGGCCGTGAGCGGCGACGGCGGGGCCGAAGGCGAGCGCGTGCTGCGCCTGCTGCTGGCGGAGCTGCCCGTGAAGACCGCCGTGAAGCTCGCGGCCGAGATCACCGGCGCTCCGCGCAACACGCTGTACGACGCCGCGCTGCGCATCCGCAGCGCGGCGGAGCAAGACTAGCCGTCCAACTCGGCGTATCGCCTGAAGATGCCGTCCTCGTTGAACGCGATACGGCGCGGACTCTGCAGATAGTCGTGCACGCGCTGGCGCCGCCGCACATTGGCGTGCAGCTTCTCGACAGCCGGTGCGGCGGCCAAGGCACGCGCCACAGCCTTCGGAAATGCATATCGCAGCCCGTCGACCAGCTGGAACAGCGACAGGTCCGCATAGGTCAGCGTGTCGCCCACCAGATGCTGGGCGCCTGCAGGATTGCGCTGCAGCACCCGCTCGAACCAGCCGAGGAACTTCGGAATGCGTTCTTCACGAAAGGCGCGTGCGCGCAGCATCGCCGCATCGCGCTGCTCGTCGTAGTAGGCACCCACCGAGATCGGGTGGTGCGTGTCGTGTGCCTCCGCCACCGCGTCGGCAATCGTCAGCTGGATCTGGTGCGTCCAAAGGCCATCGGATTCGCCCACCCCCGACAGGCCCAGCCGCGGCCCGAGATACAGCAGGATCGCAGCCGTCTGCCCGACCACGATGTCGCCATCGACGAGGAACGGCGGCGCGAAAGCAGGGCGTGCGGCTTCCGGGTCGTCCAGCCGCTCACCCAGAGCGGATCCGCCACCACCCTCGCCTTCGGGCAAGCGCGCCACGTCGACATAGTCCGCGCCGGCAGCTTCGAGCGCGAGCCGGACGAATTCACCTCGGCCCTGGATGGTGGGCCAGTAATGGAGTTGGTAGGGCATGCAGGCGATGGTGGCACGGGAGGGGAGCGGGGGCAATCACGAACGCCTCGCCGCGCCGGAAGAGACCTGGCAATCAACACTACCG
>CAJYQC010000117.1 GCA_913776885.1 uncultured Variovorax sp. | reverse complement strand
ATGCCGTCGCGCTCATGGCGAACGATCTGCAGCACGAGCAGCAGCGCCGCAAGCACCACCAGCAAGACCAGTGCGATGCGCACGCCCCTGCGCTGCCAGACGCCAGGCGCCTTTTCCAGGGGCTCGTCCTCTTCCGCGAAGGGATGTCCCGGCGGCGGCTCGAAGATCGGCGAAAGCAACGGATCGGGCGCGACGGCCGCGTCTTCGCTCTCGGTCTCCTCGCGGACCACGACGGCCGAAGCCTTCGCTGCAGCGCGCTCTTCGCGTGCCTTGGCGCTCGCGATCTTGGCCGACCTGGCGCGGGCGCGGCGCAGCGCCTTTTGCATCTGCACCTGGTCGTGGTCTTTCTCGAGCTGCTCGCGCTCGTCGGCCGCGCCGCCGCCTTCCCCGTCGTCATCGCTCGCACGTGCGATCAGGGCGCGGGTATCGACGAGGCGCGGCGTGACCGGCAGCGGCGGCGCCAGCGTTGGCGGCGCAGGCGGCGGTGGCGCGAGGTTCAGGTCGATGTTCGGAAACGGCGGCAGCGTGCTCGCCGGAGGCTTCCATGCGGGCTGCGTGGCGTCGAGGTCCGACCAGGGCTCATCGGCGGCGATGCCGTGCTCGGGCAGGGACAGCGAGAACGCGGGCAGCGGCGAAGCAGGCGCAGGAGAAGCCGCGGAAGGAGACGGCGGCGTCTTCGGTGCCTGGTCGAGCACCAGGGCGTCCGCCGGGAGCAGGTGCTCGTCTTCGGTCAGCCAATCCTTGCGCTGGCGCTGATGTTCGGGCTCGTCGTCGAAGAAATCCGCATCCTCTGCGGTCGATGAAGAAGGTTGCTCCGACTCATCGAGGTCGGCCTCGAATGAGGACAACGTTTCGGGTGCGGGCGGCGCAGCAGGCGGCTGCGAAGGCGGCGGCGTCGGTGCCTGGGGCGCAGGTGCCGGCTGCGAAGCGGGCTGCTCGACCAGGCCCGGCATGAAGCCGCTGCCCTGCACTGCCGGCGAGGCACCGGGTGCGGCTGCAGCGCTGCCGGCGCTGTCGGGTGTCTCGTGCAGGTCGAGCGTCGCGTCGAACACGTTGCTGCAGCGGCCGCAGCGCACCCAGCCGTCCGAGATGCGAAGCTGGTCGCGCACCACCTTGAAGGTGGTGGTGCAGGCGGGGCAGCGCGTGACGAGGCTCATGACCGGGCGATTGTAGGGTTGGGCCCTCGCTGCGCGGGGGCGCGAGGCCAGGCACGGAACCGCCCGCGCGCCCCCGCGGCGGCTCCGCAACTCAGCAGCGGGCGGTCATGAGGATCCAGCCGTCCTCGCTGTCGCTGACTTCGAGCGCCGCGTACGGCGCGTAGGCTTCCTTCAGCTCGTCGGCCTGGCGCTCGAGGATGCCGGCCATCACGAGCGATCCGCCCGCCTTCACGTGGCCGCGCAGCAGCGGCGCGAGCAGCTTGAGCGGCGTGGCCAGGATGTTGGCGAGCACAATGTCGTATTCGCCCCTGGCGGCATCGGGCAGGCCGGCCTCGAGCTTCACGCCGTTGGCTTCGGCGTTGAGCACGGTCGAGGAGACCGCCGCCTCGTCGATGTCGACCGCATCGATGTCCGTGGCGCCGAACTTCGCGGCGCCGATCGCCAGGATGCCGGAACCGCAACCGTAGTCGAGCACGCGCTTGCCAGCCAATGCTCCCTCGCCTCGCGTGGCGATCCAGCGCAGGCACATGCGGGTGGTGGGATGCGTACCGGTGCCGAAGGCCAGGCCTGGATCGAGCCGGATCACCTGCTTCGCCTGCTCGGGCGGCTCGTGCCAGGTCGGCACGATCCAGAACTCGGGCGTGACTTCGACCGGCGCGAACTGCGACTGCGTGAGCCGCACCCAGTCCTGCTCGGGCACCGTCGCGATGCCGAGCACCTCGCAGCCTTCGAAGAAGTCCTGCAGCGCGAGCACGGAAGCGGCTTCCTTCGCCTGCGCCTCGTCGGGAAAGAGCGCGATCACGCGCGAACGCTGCCAGCCTTCCTTGGGCGGCGGCATGCCCGGCTCGCCGAACAGCGCCTGCTCGGCGTCGGTCTGCGCGTCGGCGTCTTCCACCGAGACGCTCAATGCGTCGAACGCATCGAGCGCTTCGCACAGCGTCTCGACGCGGTCTTCCGGCGCCATCAGGCGAAGTTCAAACATGACACGCTCCTTCTTCACCAGGAACACCGAGGAATCGGCTTTGCCGGGTCTCCGGTGTTGCCCCCGGCGAGGGGGTTGGCGAAGCGACACGAAGTGCGCGGAGCCTCGGGGTGTTCATCGTTTATGCGCGGCGAGCCACTCTTCCAGGTAGTGGATGTTGGTGCCGCCGCTCATGAACTTGGCGTCGACCATCAGCTCACGGTGCAGCGGGATGTTGGTCTGGATGCCTTCGATCACCGTCTCGTTCAGCGCCGTGCGCATGCGGGCCATGGCCTGCTCGCGCGTGTCGCCGTAGACGATGATCTTGCCGATCATCGAGTCGTAGTTAGGCGGCACGAAGTAGTTGGTGTACGCATGCGAATCCACGCGCACGCCGGGGCCGCCCGGCGGGTGCCACATGCTGATGCGGCCCGGCGAGGGAGTGAACTTCCAGGCGTCTTCCGCATTGATGCGGCACTCGATCGCGTGGCCGTGCATCTGGATCTGGCGCTGCGTGAACGGCAGCTTCTCGCCTGCGGCGACCATGATCTGCGTCTTGACGATGTCGATGCCGGTGGTGAACTCCGTCACCGGGTGCTCCACCTGCACGCGCGTGTTCATCTCGATGAAGTAGAACTCGCCGTTCTCGTAGAGGAACTCGAAGGTGCCGGCGCCGCGGTAGCCGATCTTCTTGCACGCTGCGGCGCAGCGCTCGCCGATCTTCTCGATCAGCTTGCGCGGGATGCCGGGCGCGGGAGATTCCTCGATCACCTTCTGGTGGCGGCGCTGCATGGAGCAGTCGCGCTCGCCGAGGTAGACGGCGTTCTTGTGCTTGTCGGCAAGCACCTGGATCTCGATGTGGCGCGGGTTCTGGAGGAACTTCTCCATGTACACGGCCGGATTGTTGAAGGCCGCCTGGGCTTCCGCCTTCGTCATCTGGATCGCGTTGACCAGCGCTGCCTCGGTGTGCACCACGCGCATGCCGCGGCCGCCGCCGCCGCCGGCCGCCTTGATGATGACGGGGTAGCCGATGGCGCGCGCGATGCGCTTGTTGGTGGCGGCGTCGTCGGAAAGCTCACCTTCCGAGCCGGGCACGCAGGGCACGCCGGCCTTGATCATCGCCTGCTTGGCCGACACCTTGTCGCCCATGGTGCGGATGTTGTCGGGCGTCGGGCCGATGAACTGGAAGCCGCTTTGCTCCACGCGCTCGGCGAAGTTGGCGTTCTCGCTCAGGAAGCCGTAGCCGGGGTGGATCGCCTCGGCGTCGGTCACTTCGGCCGCCGAAATGATCGCCGGCATGTTGAGGTAGCTCTGCGCCGAAGGTGCGGGGCCGATGCAGACAGCCTCTTCCGCAAGCTTGATGTACTTGGCGTCGCGGTCGGCTTCCGAATAGACCATCACGGCCTTGATGCCCAGCTCGCTGCAGGCACGCTGAATCCGGAGGGCGATCTCCCCCCGGTTTGCAACCAGGATCTTCTTGAACATGCTTACTCGATGATGAACAGCGGCTGTCCGTATTCGACCGCCTGGCCGTTTTCGCCGAGGATCTGGGTGACGGTGCCGGACTTGTCGGCCTCGATTTCGTTGAGGATCTTCATCGCCTCGATGATGCAGAGGGTGTCGCCCTCGTTGACCTTGCTGCCGACCTCCACGAACGCTGGGGCGCCGGGGCTGGACGAACGATAGAAGGTGCCGACCATCGGCGACTTCACCGCGTGGCCCGACGCAGCGGCCTCGGCAGCCGGTGCTGCGGCAGCTGCAGGAGCAGCCGCGGTGGCGGCAGGGGCGGCGGCAGCGGCCTGAGGCGCGGCCAGGGTTTGCACATACTGCACCGGAGCGGCGCCGCCGCCCTTGACGATGCGAACCTTGCCTTCGGTTTCGGTGATCTCCAGCTCGGAAATATTCGATTCGGACACCAGATCGATCAGTGTCTTGAGTTTGCGCAGATCCATGGGACTCCAGTGCCGGCTGTGCCGGTCTTCAGGATATAACTTGTTCGAAAATCGTTGATTTTCGGCGTTCGGCGTCTAACGCCAGCGTAAGGAACTGATTCTAACCATGAACCAGTTCACGCCGCCAAGTCTCCAGGTCGGTCGCTTCGAGCTTGCCCATTTTACGGGCGGCCACCGCGCCCTCCGAATTCAGCACCAGCGTGAAGGGCAGGCCGCCCCCCGTGTTGCCCAGGTTCTTCACCAGTTCGGTCCCCTGCAGGCCGGCCAGTCCGGTGGGATACGTGACAGGCGTGCGCAGCAGGAACTTGCGCACGGCGCTGGGCTGATCGATGGCCAATCCAATCACTTGCCATCCGTTGGCGCCGTGTTGCCGGAAGAAGGCGTCGATCATCGGCATCTCCTCGACGCAGGGCGGGCACCACGTCGCCCAGAAGTTCAACAGCAGCGGCTTGCCTCGAAGGCTCGACAAAACGAGATCACCGCCCTCGGGGCGCTCGAAGCTCTGGCCCCAGAAAGCCGCATCGAGCATCTCCTTGCCTCCGGCGTCGCTTCGCTCCTTCCACCATGCGCCGCCCAGCCCAGCGGCGGCGGCCGCTGCCGCCACGCCGGCATAGAGCATGCCGCGTCGGGTAGGCGAAGAAGTCATTCACTTGTCCTTTTCTTGTTCAATCAGTCGGCGCAATGCGGGCAGGTCGCCACGCGGCGTGCGCCCCTGGGCGTCGGGCTTGAGGGCACCGCGCAGGTCGTCGAGGTCGTACACCAGCAGATGCACTCCGATCTCCTCGCCGAGCAGGCGGCTTGGCGCATGCACGCTCAGCGCTTCGACCTGGTCGCCGTGGAAGCCCGTCACCATGCGCGGCTCGTAGTCCACGTGGTGATCGATGAGCGCTATCTCCGCCGATTTGGAGTCATCACAAAACAACTGGATATAAACATCGGAGAGTCTGGTTGCCGTTCCATGCCACACGGCACCGCCCACGTGGGGTCGGAAAGCGGCCATGCGCTCCATCCATTCGAGCGCAAGCAGGCGCAATGCATGCAATTCCTGCGGCTGGGTGTCGGCACAGAAGAGTTCGATGTACTCGCGGACTTCGGCTTCGACCTCGTCGTTGTTCGGCAGCGCGGTGCGTGTCGAAAGGCCCAGGTCGCGCAGAGCCCGGCGCTTGGCCGGGCCGTACTCGAGCCCCTCCTCCACGACGAGGCGGGCTGCAGCGGCGGCGATTTCACGCTTGGACGTGTCCATCGGGGCATTTTGCCCGCAGTAGGCGCCCCTCACATGAACATCAGTACGGCGCACCGGACAAACGCGCCGGACCGCCGAAGGCCTGCTGTCAACGCTTACCTAGAATTGGCCGATGCACATTCATATCCTGGGTATCTGTGGCACTTTCATGGGCGGGGTGGCCGCTCTGGCGCGCGAAGCCGGCCATCGGGTCACGGGCTGCGACGCCGGCGTCTACCCCCCGATGAGCGACCAGTTGCGCGCCCTCGGCATCGACCTGATCGAAGGCTTCGGCGCCGACCAGCTCTCTCTCGCCCCCGACATGTTCGTGGTCGGCAACGTGGTGTCACGTGCGCGGCTGGCCGACGGGGGCCCTAAGTTCCCGCTGATGGAAGCCATCCTCGACGCCGGCAAGCCCTACACCAGCGGCCCGCAGTGGCTGGCCGAGCACGTCCTGCTGGGCCGCCACGTGCTGGCGGTGGCCGGCACCCACGGCAAGACGACGACCACCTCGATGCTGGCCTGGATCCTCGAAAAAGGCGGCAAGTCCCCAGGCTTCCTGGTCGGCGGCGTTCCACTGGACTTCGGCGTCTCGGCCCGGCTGGGCGATGGCCCGGCCTTCGTGATCGAGGCCGACGAGTACGACACGGCATTCTTCGACAAGCGCAGCAAGTTCGT
>CAJYQC010000116.1 GCA_913776885.1 uncultured Variovorax sp. | reverse complement strand
GCGGCGAATATGGCACCACCGCCACCTACATGAGCGAGGTGGCGCTGCGCGGGCAGCGCGGCTTCTTCTCGTCTTTCCAGTACGTCACGCTGATCGGCGGGCAGCTGCTGGCGGTGCTCGTCATCGTGGTGCTGGAGCAATTGCTGACCGAGGCCGAGCTCAAGGCCTGGGGCTGGCGCATTCCCTTCGTGATCGGCGCCATCGCGGCGGTGGTGGCGCTGCTGCTGCGCCGCACGCTGCACGAGACGCAGACCGACGAGGCCAGGAAGAACAAGGAGGCCGGCAGCATCGGCGGCCTCTTCAGGCACCACACGCCGGCCTTCCTCACGGTGCTGGGCTACACGGCCGGCGGCTCGCTGATCTTCTACACCTTCACCACCTACATGCAGAAGTACCTGGTGAACACGGTGCACCTGCCGATCAAGACGGCGAGCTACGTGATGACCTGCGCGCTCTTCGTCTACATGTGCATGCAGCCGGTGTTCGGCGCGCTGTCGGACCGCATCGGTCGGCGCAACAACATGCTGCTGTTCGGCGGGCTCGGCGCGCTGGCGACCGTGCCCATCCTCACGGCGCTGCAGCACACGACGAGCCCCGTGCTCGCCTTCGTGCTCATCATCGTGGCGCTCGCCATCGTGAGCTTCTACACCTCGATCAGCGGCATCGTGAAGGCCGAGATGTTCCCGCCCGAGGTGCGCGCCCTGGGCGTGGGGCTGGCCTACGCGGTTGCGAACGCCATCTTCGGCGGCTCGGCCGAATACGTGGCGCTGGGCCTCAAGTCACTGGGGCACGAGTCGGCGTTCTTCTGGTACGTGAGCGCGATGATGGTTATCGCCTTCCTCGTGAGCCTGAGGCTGCCGAGGCAGGCGAGCTACCTGCACCACGACCACTGAAGCGGGCGGAAGAAAGAAGCAAAAACAGGCTAGCCAGCCTCTCCGAGCCGCTCGGCCACCTGCTGCTTGCCCAGTCCGCGCACGGCGGCAAGGCTTTGCAGCTGCGCGGCCCTCGGCCGTGCCTTGCCTTGTTCCCAGTGGTAGATCGTCTGGCCGGAAACGCCGACCAGCTTGCCGTAGGACGCTGCCGAGATGCCCAGCTTGGTGCGGTGGGCCGCCAGCCGGCCGGCGCTGAACCTGCGCTTCGGACCGTCGTCGCCGGCCTCGTCGGAATCGCTCGCGCGGGTGCTGCGGGCGGTGCCCTTGGCGACGTTGCGAAGTTCCTTTTCGAGAGAGCTTATCTGGCGGCGCAACGCAGCGATGGCCGCCCGATGGTGAACAGATGCCTTCTTGAGGGTTTCCATTTCCGCGCGCACTTCCTTGCGGGCCACGCGCGAAATCTCCGATTTAAGAATGGATGCAATGTTTGGCATGGCCGGCATTTTGCCCAGTAAATGTAAACCTGGGCAAAAAGCCGAACCGGAATCAAATTTGAATCTTTTGATTACAAGCAGAAGATCCGCTTCATCGCCGTCCATTTCTCGCCCTCCGGCGTCCACGGCGTGGGCGCCTGGAACTTCCACATCAGCTCTTCCCACTGCCTGATCCTGGGGTCCTCGCGCGTGGCGCGCGCCATCGATTCGGCGTCATGGCGCGCATCGTCGGTTTCCATCAGCATCACCATCCGCGTGCCCAGGCGATGGATTTCCATGGCCGTCACGCCATGCGCCTTCAGGTGCTCGCGCACCTCGGGCCAGATATCGCGGTGATAAGCCTCGTATTCGGCGATGAGGGCCGGGTCGTCCTTCAAATCGAGGGTAAGGAAATGGCGCATTCAAAACTCCAGTCGAAGCCGGCCTGTGCTCAGGTCAGCGCACGGTCAAGGTGCGTGTAGCCGCCGTCCACGAACACCCACTGCCCCGTGGTGTGAGAGGCGCGTTCCGACAGCAGGAACACGACGTTGTCGGCGATCTCCTCGGGCGTGGTCATGCGGCGGCCCAGCGGAATCCTGGCGGTGATGTCGGCGAGCTTGCGGTCGGGCTCGTCGAAGGCGGAGATCCAGCGCTGATAGAGCGGGGTCATCACCTCGGCCGGGATCACCGCATTCACGCGTACGCCGTCTTCCAGCAATGAAGCAGCCCACTCACGCGTGAGCGACAGCTGCGCGCCCTTGGCCGCCGTATAGCCGCTGGTGTTGCCCTGCCCGGTGACCGCCGTCTTCGACGAGATGTTGACGATGGCGCCCCTGCTCGCCTTCAGGTGCGGCAGGCAATGGTGCGCCATCACGTAGCAGTGGATGAGGTTGCGCTCCAGCGAAGAGACGAACGCATCGCGCCCCGCTTCCAAGCCCACGCTGTCGTTCACGCCTGCGTTGTTGACCAGGCCGTCGATGCGGCCGAACTCGGCGGCCGTGTCGCCGATGGCCTTGGCGCAGGCGGCCTCTTCCATCAATTCGAGCTGGAAGAAGCGCGTGCGAGGCTGCAGCTTGCGCAGCGCTTCCTCGAAGGGCGCGTCGAGCGGGTTCTTGCCGAAGATCACCGGCACTGCGCCCTCCTGCGCCAGTGTCGTCGAGATGGCTGCGCCGATGCCGCTGCCGCCGCCAGTGACGATCACCACCTTGTCTTTCAGATGCAGGTCCATGTCGTGCGATGCCTTTCCTTGCTTGTCCACTTATCCGCGAAAGCGGTACTGCTCCAGCGATTGCGGCTTCATCTCGATGGAGAAGCCCGGCCCCTCCGGCGGCATGTAGGCCGCATTGCGGACTTCGCAGGGCTCCAGGAAATGCTCGTGCAGATGGTCGACGTACTCGGCCACGCGGCCCTCGCGGGTGCCGGAGATGCAGAGGTAGTCGATAATCGAGAGGTGCTGCACGTACTCGCACAGCCCCACGCCGCCCGCATGAGGGCATACGGGCAGCTTGTGCTTGGCGGCCATCAGCATCACCGCGAGGATCTCGTTCACGCCGCCGAGCCGGCAGGCGTCGATCTGCACCACGTCGATGCCGCCGCGCATGATGAACTGCTTGAACATGATGCGGTTCTGGCACATCTCGCCCGTGGCGACCTTCACGGGTGCGATGCCTTCGCGAATCTTGCGATGCCCCTCCACGTCGTCGGGGCTGGTGGGCTCCTCGATGAACCACGGCCTGGCAAAGGCGAGCTGCCGCACCCAGTCGATGGCCTGGCCTACCTCCCACACCTGGTTGGCGTCGATCATCAAATGCCGATCGGGCCCAAGCACCTCGCGCGCCACCCTCAGGCGGCGGATGTCGTCTTGCAGGTCGCGCCCCACCTTGAGCTTGATGTGGCTGAAGCCCGCGTCGATGGCCTCCTGCGCGAGCCGCCGCAGCTTCTCGTCGGAGTAGCCCAGCCAGCCGGCCGAGGTGGTGTAGCAGGGGTAGCCCTCGGCCTTCAGCGTGGCGATGCGTTCTTCCTTTCCCTTCGATGCCTCTCGCAGCAGTGCGAGCGCCTCGTCGGGCGCGATGCAGTCGGTGATGTAGCGGAAGTCGATGCAGCGCACCAGTTCCTGGGGCGACATGTCGGCCACCAACTGCCACACCGGCTTGCCCTCGGACTTGGCCCACAGGTCCCACATCGCATTGACGACCGCGCCGGTCGCAAGATGAATCGCGCCCTTGTCGGGGCCGATCCAGCGCAGCTGGCTGTCGGAGGTCACGTGCCGCCAGAAGCGGCCCATGTCCTCGGCCACCCATGCGAGGTCGAGCCCCACCACGAGATGCCGCGTGGCCT
>CAJYQC010000115.1 GCA_913776885.1 uncultured Variovorax sp. | reverse complement strand
GACGCTCGGTGTTTGGCGCGCTGCGCTTTCAGTGCACGCCCGCTGTGCAGCAGCGCGTGCAGGCGGTGGCCCAGGAGATTGGCCTGGACCATGTGCTGGAGATGGAATCGGGCCTGCTGTCGCACGGGCAAAAGCAGTGGCTGGAGATCGGCATGCTGCTGATGCAGGAGCCCGAGCTGCTGATGCTCGACGAGCCCATCGCCGGCATGAGCGCGCGCGAGCGCGAACTTACGGCCGACCTGCTCAAGCGCATCTGCCAGAACCGCGCGGTGATCGTCATCGAGCACGACATGGCCTTCGTGAAGCAGATCGCGCACAAGGTCACGGTGATGCACCAGGGAAAGATCCTTGCCGAAGGGCCGATGGAGAAGGTGCAAGCCGACCCGAAGGTGATCGACGTCTACCTGGGGCACTGACATGAGCAACATCAATCTCGAGGTCGAAGACCTGCACGTGGCCTACGGCCAGAGCGAGGCCCTGCACGGCATCTCGTTCGAAGGCCATGCCAACGAAACCATCGCCATCATGGGCCGCAACGGCATGGGCAAGACCACGCTGTTCAAGAGCCTCATGGGCGTGCTTCCGCTGAAGAGCGGGCGCATCGAAGTGGCGGGCCAGGACGTGTCGCGCGACGAGAGCTTCCGCCGGGTTGCGAAAGGCATCGCCTACGTACCGCAGGGCCGCATGATCTTTCCGACGCTGACGGTGGAGGAGAACATCCAGACCGGCCTCGAGAACTCGAAGACTCGCCGCATCCCCGAAGAAATCTACGCGCTGTTCCCCGTGCTGTGGGACATGAAGAGCCGCAAGGGCGGCAACCTCTCGGGCGGCCAGCAGCAGCAGCTCGCCATTGCGCGCGCGCTGGTCACCGACCCCAAGGTGCTGCTGCTCGACGAGCCCACGGAGGGCATCCAGCCTTCGATCATCAAGGACATCGCCAAGGCGCTCAACGAGATCCGCAAGCTGCGCGGCATCACCATCGTGGTGTCCGAGCAGGTGCTGAGCTTCGCGATGGACGTGGCCGACCGGCTCTTCGTGATCGAGGGCGGACGCCTCGTGCACGAGACGGCGCGAGACAAGACCGACGTGGAGCGCATCAAGGCCTATCTCTCGGTCTGATTTCTCCGTTTGATTCTTCCGTTCAACACAACCCAACCAGGAGCCACTGCAAATGACGGACACGCTGATCAAGGTCGACCTGACCAAGCCGCCCACCGAGAACGAGATGATCCACAACCGCTGGCATCCGGACATCCCGATGGCGTGCTGGGTCAACCCGGGCGACGACTTCATCCTGGAGACCTTCGACTGGACAGGCGGCTTCATCAAGAACAACGACAGCGCCGACGACGTGCGCGACATTGACCTGAGCACCGTTCACTACCTCTCGGGCCCGGTGGGCGTGAAGGGCGCCGAGCCCGGCGACCTGCTGGTGGTCGACCTGCTGGACATCGGCGCCAAGCAGGACAGCCTCTGGGGCTTCAACGGCTTCTTCTCCAAGAAGAACGGCGGCGGCTTCCTCACCGACCATTTCCCCGAGGCGCAGAAATCGATCTGGGACTTCAAGGGCATGTTCACCAGCTCGCGCCACGTGCCGGGCGTGAACTTCGCTGGCCTCATCCACCCTGGCCTGATCGGCTGCCTGCCCGACAAGCCCATGCTCGACATGTGGAACGAGCGTGAGAAGGCGCTCATCGCCACCGACCCCGATCGCGTGCCCGGCCTCGCCAACCCGCCCTTCGCGGGCACCGCCCATATGGGCAAGATGACAGGCGAGGCGAGGACAAAGGCCGCGGCCGAAGGCGCGCGCACCGTGCCGCCGCGCGAGCACGGCGGCAACTGCGACATCAAGGACCTGTCGCGCGGCTCCAAGGTGTTCTTCCCGGTGTACGTCGATGGCGCGGGCCTGAGCGTGGGCGACCTGCACTTCAGCCAGGGCGACGGCGAGATCACCTTCTGCGGCGCCATCGAGATGGCCGGCTGGGTGCACATGAAGGTCAGCCTCATCAAGGGCGGCATGGCCAAGTACGGCATCAAGAACCCGATCTTCAAGCCCAGCCCCATCACGCCGCAGTACAACGACTACCTGATCTTCGAGGGCATCTCGGTCGACGAGAGCGGCAAGCAGCACTACCTCGACGTGAACGTGGCCTACCGCCAGGCCTGCCTGAACGCCATCGAGTACCTGAAGAAGTTCGGCTACTCAGGCGCGCAGGCCTATTCGATCCTGGGCACGGCCCCGGTGCAGGGGCACATCAGCGGCGTGGTGGACGTGCCCAATTCGTGCGCCACGCTGTGGCTTCCCACGGGCATCTTCGACTTCGACATCAACCCGAGCGCTGCCGGCCCGACGAAGATGATCGACGGCAGCGTGAGCATGCCGCTGTCGCCCGACCTGCGCTGAACGTTGAAGAAAGGTCCGCCATGCCCACCTACGACTACGCCTGCGGGCATTGCGGCGGCTTCGAGGCGCTGCGGCCTTCGGGCCTGCGCGACGAGCCTGCCGCGTGCCCCGACTGCGGCAGCGCGTCGCCGCGCGTGCTCTCTGCCGCGCCGCGTCTGGCGTTGATGGCAGCGGGCACGCGGCGCGCCATGGAAACCAACGAGCGCGCCAGGCACGAGCCCGCCAGTTCGCGCGACTACGCGCGGCTTCGGCACCCGGCCGGTTGCGGCTGCTGCGGATCGTCATCGAAGCGCGGCGCGACGGTGACGGCCCCCAACGGCGCCAAGGCCGCGCCCTCCAGGCGGCCGTGGATGATCAGCCACTGAAGAACGCTGCCTTCAGGCCAGCCAGGAGATTGCGAGAGAGAGGGGGCATCGGGCGGGACAACCCCCTATTGACGGTTTTC
>CAJYQC010000114.1 GCA_913776885.1 uncultured Variovorax sp. | reverse complement strand
CTTCCACGCATTGAAGCAGCAGCGGGCTGCGGTGCCGCGCCACGCTCGCGCGGATCTCGTCGGCGGTCATCCAGACGGTGCGCACGATGCCTTCGTCGAGCGCTCGGCCTTCCTCGAAGGCACCCAGGGTGCCGGTGAAGGCGAAGCGCATGTAGGTGGTGTCTGCGCCGCCCTCGGCCAGCGGACGTGAACGGGCCATGTAGATGCCGATGAGCGCAGTTGGCGTGAAATGATGGGCCGTTTCTTCCAGCGTCTCGCGCGCGCAGCCTTCGGCCGGTGACTCGCCGGGGTCCAGGTGGCCGGCGGGCGTGTTCAGGCGCAGACCGTCGGGCGTTTGCTCTTCGACAAGAAGAAACCGCCCTTCGCGTTCGATCACCGCGGCAACCGTGACATTGGGCTTCCAGCGCGGAGTTGCCATCCTCGTTTCCTTGCTCAAGTAAGTAGCCCCGGCGGCGTCGATGCGCGCCGCCTGGGCTGTTACTGTAGCTCTGCGGGAAATCGAGCCTCAGCGTGCGCCGACCACGCTGGGCAGCGCATCGGCCTCGATGGTTTCAAGGCGGTAGCCGAGACCGTAGATGGCCAGCAGCAGGAAGCCGTTGGCCGGGCGTAGATCGAGCTTGGTCCGAAGCCGCGAGATGTGCGTGTCGAGCGACCGCGACAGCGCCTCGATCCCGAGGCCCCACACGGCTTCGTGCAGATGCTCGCGCGAAAGAAGCCGGCCGAGGTTCTGGAACAGGAAGAGCGCGAGTTCGTACTCCCGGTTCTTCAACTCGACCTGCACGCCCCGCATCTTGAGCACGCGCGAAGGCGGGTAGAAGTGATAGGGGCCGAAGACCAGCTCGCTCTCATGCTGGGCCGGGTAGGAACGCCGCAGCAGGGCGTTGACCCGGGCCTCGAGTTCGCCCGAGCGCGTGGGCTTGGCCATGAAGTCGTCGGCCCCTGCGTTGAGGCCCTCGACCATGTCGGCCTCGCCGGACTTGTCGGACACGAAAAGAATGGGGACCCTGCTGTTGAAGTCCCTGCGGATGGTCGTGACGACCTCGGGCCCCTTCATGTCGGGCAGGTTCCAGCCGAGTATCAGCAGGTCGAAGGTCTGGCGGCGCATTGCCTGCAGCAGCGCCTTTCCTTCGGTGTAGGGATGGCACTCGTGCTCGAGCGCCGCCATGGTTTGATTGATCCGCTTGAAGTGGTCTATACCTTCGTCGAGTACCGCGATTCGCATTCCAACCCCTTATTTCCTCCCTTCGTCAGCTTCCGTGAACTGGCGATTCATGGCCGAAGTGTATCTATCTGCGACTAAGGTAAAGATTTCAAGATTGCAACTAATGCACGCAAATCGTGGATTTCTGATCGCTTGTTAACGGAATTGGCGACAGTTGGATACAAATGAGGGTTCCGTGCTGCCCGCGCGCAGTCGTCCTGGGGCCGCCTTCCCAACCCAGCCCTCGGCGGCGAGCGGCGCAGAGGTAGTGCGCTGCTATCGAATACCCCGAGTCGCTATCAATTGGATAGCGAAAGTTATAGTATCCATAAGCTCCTCAACGCTTCGTGGTGAAAACGACAGAGCATTTCGGCGACAGCTTCGAGCTGTAATCTTGCTGTAAGCTGCCGGCACTTTCCCCCTGTGCCCCTTGCTCTGAGGAGATCTCTATGCTGATAGGCGTGCCCGCCGAGACACTGGCAGGCGAAACCCGCGTGGCTGTTACACCTGAGACGGTGAAGAAACTGGTGGCCTCAGGGCACACCGTACGGGTGCAGTCGGGAGCGGGCGTGGCAGCGAGCGTGACCGACGCGGCCTACCAGACCGCAGGCGCCGAGATCACCGACCAGGCCGGCGCCTTCTCCGCCGACATGGTCCTCAAGGTCCGCACCCCCACCGAGGCAGAGACCGCGCTGCTGAAGCCGGGCGCCGTCGTCATCGGCATGCTCAACCCCTTCGACGCCGCCGGCCTGCAGCGCCTGGCCGCAGCGGGCGTTATCGCCTTCGCGCTCGAGGCCGCCCCGCGCACCACCCGCGCCCAGAGCATGGACGTGCTCTCATCGCAGGCCAACATCGCCGGCTACAAGGCCGTGATGATCGCGGCCGACAGGTACCAGCGCTTCTTCCCGATGCTCATGACGGCGGCAGGCACTGTGAAGGCCGCGCGCGTCGTGATCCTGGGCGTGGGCGTGGCGGGCCTGCAGGCCATCGCCACGGCCAAGCGCCTGGGCGCCGTCATCGAGGCGTCCGACGTGCGTCCGAGCGTGAAGGAGCAGATCGAGTCGCTGGGCGGCAAGTTCATCGATGTGCCGTACGAGACCCAGGAAGAGAAGGACGCAGCCGAAGGCGTCGGCGGCTATGCGCGGCCGATGCCTGCGAGCTGGCTCACCCGGCAGCAGGCCGAGGTCGCCAAGCGCGTAGCGCTGGCCGACGTGGTCATCAGCACAGCGCTCATTCCGGGACGCGCGGCACCGACGCTCATCACCGAGGACATGGTCAAGTCGATGAAGCCGGGATCGGTGATTGTCGACATCGCCGCCGGCAAGGGCGCCGATGGGGTCGGCGGCAACTGCCCGCTGTCGGAGGCCGACAAGACCGTGGTCAAGCATGGCGTGACCATCGTGGGCGAGACCAACCTCGCCGCGCTCGTGGCGGCGGATGCGTCGGCGCTATATGCGCGCAACGTGCTCGACTTCCTCAAGCTCATCGTCACCAAGGAGGGCGCGCTGAAGATCGACCTCGAGGACGACATCGTCGCCGCCTGCCGCGTCACGCAGGACGGCCAGGTCACGAAGAAGTAAGCAACAACGCCCGTCGAGGAGAAGAACATGGACATCGTCTCTCACACCGTCATCAACCTGATCATCTTCGTGCTGGCCATCTACGTCGGCTATCACGTGGTGTGGACCGTCACGCCCGCGCTGCACACGCCGCTGATGGCAGTGACCAATGCCGTCTCGGCCATCGTGATCGTGGGCGCCATGCTGGCGGCCGCGCTCACCACCACGCCGCTGGGCAAGACCATGGGCGTGCTGGCCGTGGCGCTGGCCGCGGTGAACGTCTTCGGCGGCTTCCTCGTCACGCGGCGGATGCTGGAGATGTTCAAGAAGAAGGACAGGAAGGCCGCACCGAAGGCTGAAGAGGGAGTCGCCAAGTGAGCATGAACCTCGTCACGCTGCTGTACCTCGTCGCCAGCGTCTGCTTCATCCAGGCCCTCAAGGGCCTGAGCCATCCCACCACTTCCATCCGCGGCAACATCTTCGGCATGACCGGCATGGCGATCGCCGTGCTGACCACTGTCGCGCTGATCCACGGGCTCACCCGCTCGCTGAACGTGGACTTCGGCACCGGCATCGCCTGGGTGCTGGCCGCGGTCGTCGTCGGCGGTGGCCTGGGGGCCTACATGGCCAACAAGGTCGAGATGACCAAGATGCCCGAGCTGGTCGCCTTCATGCACAGCATGATCGGCCTGGCAGCGGTGTTCATCGGCGTGGCCGCGGTGGCCGAGCCCTGGGCTTTCGGCATCACCGCCGCGCCCGCGGCGGCGCTCATCGGCGCGCAGACGCCGGACGGCGCCGTCGTGCTCGACGGCTTCGTGCGCTACGCCATTCCCTACGGCAACCGGCTGGAGCTGTTCCTCGGCGCGGCCATCGGCGCCATCACCTTCAGCGGCTCGGTCATCGCCTTCGGCAAGCTCTCGGGCAAGTACAAGTTCCGACTGTTCCAGGGCGCACCGGTACAGTTCTCCGGCCAGCACATGCTCAACCTCGTGCTGGGCCTGGCGACCATCGGCCTGGGCCTGGTGTTCGTGTTCACCGAGAGCTGGACGGCCTTCTTCGCGATGCTGGCGCTGGCCTTCGTGATGGGCGTGCTCATCATCATCCCGATCGGCGGCGCGGACATGCCGGTGGTGGTGTCGATGCTCAACAGCTACTCGGGCTGGGCGGCCGCGGGCATCGGCTTCAGCCTGAACAACGCGATGCTGATCGTGGCCGGCTCGCTGGTGGGTTCCTCGGGCGCGATCCTGAGCTACATCATGTGCAAGGCCATGAACCGCTCGTTCTTCAACGTGATCCTGGGCGGCTTCGGCGGCGATGCAGCCGCGGCCACGGGCGGCGCGAAGGAGCAGCGCCCGGTGAAGAGCGGCAGCGCCGACGACGCGGCCTTCGTGCTCGGCAATGCCGAGACGGTGGTGATCGTGCCGGGCTACGGCCTCGCGGTGGCGCGCGCCCAGCACGCGGTGAAGGAGCTCGCGGCCAAGCTCACCGAGAAGGGCATCACCGTGAAGTACGCGATCCACCCGGTGGCGGGCCGCATGCCCGGCCACATGAACGTGCTGCTGGCCGAGGCCGAGGTGCCCTACGACCAGGTGTTCGAGATGGAGGACATCAACGGCGAGTTCGGCCAGGCCGACGTGGCGATCATCCTGGGCGCCAACGACGTGGTGAACCCCGCCGCGCACATCAAGGGCAGCCCGATCTACGGCATGCCGATCCTGGAGGCCTACAAGGCCAAGACCATCATCGTGAACAAGCGCTCCATGGCCGCGGGCTACGCCGGCTTGGACAACGAGCTCTTCTACATGGACAAGACGATGATGGTCTTTGGCGATGCTAAAAAAGTAGTGGAAGATATGGTCAAGGCCATTGAATAGGCCGAAGGTCCCCGTCCGCGCAGCGGACGAGTTCTTCGCGGCGCCACTTCGTGCGCCGTTTTCGTTTTCAACAGTCCGACTCCCGGAGGAGACAAATCCAATGACCGATCGTCCCTGGCTCAGCGGCTATCCGCAGGGCGTGCCCGCCGATATCGATGCCTCGCAGTACCCCTCGCTGGTCGCGCTCATGGAGGAGAGCTTCAGGAAGTACGCCGACCGCACGGCCTACAGCTTCATGGGCAAGGACATCAGCTACGGCGAGACGGACAGGCAGAGCAGGTCGTTCGCCGGCTACCTGCAGGGGCTGGGGCTCGCCAAGGGCGACCGCGTCGCGGTGATGATGCCCAACTGCCCGCAGTACCCGATCGCGGTGGCGGGCATCCTGCGCGCGGGGCTGATCCTGGTCAACGTCAATCCGCTGTACACGCCGCGCGAACTCGAGCACCAGCTCAAGGACTCGGGCGCCAAGGCCATCGTCATCATGGAGAACTTCGGCACCACGCTGCAGCAGTGCATCGCGGGCACGCCGGTGAAGCACGTCGTGCTGGCTTCCATGGGCGACCGCCTCGGCTTCCTCAAGGGCGCGCTCGTCAACTACGTGGTGCGCAACGTCAAGAAGATGGTGCCCGCCTTCAGCCTGCCGGGTGCGGTGCGCTTCAACGACGCGCTCGACAAGGGCGCTGGCGCCTCGCCCAAGCCCGTGGCCATCGGACCCGACGACGTGGCGGTGCTGCAGTACACCGGCGGTACCACCGGCGTGTCGAAGGGTGCGGTGCTGCTGCATCGCAACGTGATCGCCAACGTGCTGCAGTCCGAGGCGTGGAACGAGCCGGTCATGAACAAGGTGCCGGCCAACGAGCAGCCCACCGGTGTATGCGCGCTGCCGCTGTATCACATCTTCGCGTTCACCGTCGGCATGATGCTGAGCATGCGCACGGGCGGCAAGCTGATCCTGATCCCGAATCCGCGCGACATTCCCGGCGTGCTGAAGGAGCTGTCGAAGCACACCATCCACAGCTTCCCGGCTGTCAACACGCTGTTCAACGGCCTCGCGAACCACCCCGACTTCAACACCGTCAACTGGAAGAACCTCAAGGTGTCGGTGGGCGGCGGCATGGCGGTGCAGGCCGCGGTGGCGAAGCTCTGGCTCGAGAAGACGGGCTGCCCGATCTGCGAGGGCTACGGCCTGTCGGAGACCTCGCCCTCGGCCACCTGCAACCCGACCAACAGTACCGCCTACACCGGCACCATCGGCCTGCCGCTGCCGAGCACCTGGCTCAAGCTGCTCGACGACGACGGCAACGAAGTGCCCGTGGGCGAGCGTGGGGAGATCGCCATCAAGGGCCCGCAGGTGATGGCCGGCTACTGGCAGCGTCCCGACGAGACCGCCAAGGTCATGACGGCCGACGGCTACTTCAAGAGCGGCGACATCGGCGTGGTCGACGAGCGAGGCTACTTCAAGGTGGTCGATCGCAAGAAGGACATGATCCTGGTGTCGGGCTTCAACGTGTATCCGAACGAGGTCGAGGACGTGGTCGCACTCATTCCGGGCGTGCTCGAGTGCGCCGCGGTCGGCGTGCCCGACGACAAGACCGGCGAAGCAGTGAAGCTCGTCATCGTCAAGAAAGACCCTTCGCTCACGGAAGCCCAGGTGCGGGAATACTGCAGAGCAAACCTTACGGGTTACAAGCAGCCGCGCATCGTAGAGTTTCGTACCGACATGCCGAAGACGCCGGTCGGCAAGATCCTCCGCCGCGAGCTGCGCGACACCAAGAAGTAAGTGCGCAGGCGCGCGCCGGAGTAAGGGTTCGGCCCGGGTGGGGCCGAGGCATCGATCTTGCATATTCGCGGGTCGATGCTCAGGTTTGTCTTTACCCGTTTGAGCCTGTTGGTGCCGACCTTCTTCGGCATGACACTGCTCGCCTTCTTCCTCATCCGGCTGGTGCCGGGCGACCCCATCGAGACGATGGCCGGCGAGCGCGGGATCGACCCCGCGCGCCATGCAGAGCTGCGCACCGCCTACGGCTTCGACAAGCCGGTGATCGTGCAGTACGGCATCTACATCGCGCGCGTGCTGCACGGCGACCTCGGCAAGTCGCTCATCACGCAGGACACGGTGATGAGCGAGTTCCTCTCGCTCTTCCCGGCCACGGTCGAACTCGCGGTGTGCGCCATTATCTTCGCGCTGCTGCTCGGCCTGCCGGCCGGCATCCTCGCGGCGGTGCGGCGCAATTCCATCTTCGACCACGGTGTGATGGCGACTTCGCTCACCGGCTACTCGATGCCGATCTTCTGGTGGGGGCTGCTGCTGATCCTGTTCTTCTCGGTGCAGCTCGGATGGACGCCGGTGTCTGGGCGCATCGCGGTGCAGTACTACATCGAGCCCGAGACCGGCTTCCTGCTGATCGATGCGCTGCGCGCCGGCGATACCGCCGCCTTCTGGTCGGCGCTGCACCATCTGGTGCTGCCGGCCGTGGTGCTCGGCACCGTGCCGCTCGCGGTCATCGCGCGCATGACGCGCTCGGCCATGCTCGAGGTGCTGGGCGAGGACTACATCCGCACCGCGCGCGCCAAGGGGCTCTCGCGCTTTCGCGTGGTCGGGCTGCATGCGCTGCGCAACGCGCTCATTCCGGTGGTGACGGTCATCGGGCTGCAGGTGGGCGTGCTGTTCACGGGCGCGATCCTCACCGAGACCATCTTCTCCTGGCCGGGCGTCGGCAAGTGGCTCATAGAGGCCATCGGCCGGCGCGACTACCCGGTGCTGCAGGGCGGCATGCTGCTGCTCGGCGGCATCGTGATGCTGGTCAACCTTCTCGTGGACGTGGCGTACGGCGTCATCAACCCGCGGATCAGGCGCTGAGTTCCCCCATGGCGACAACCACGCGAATCACCGTTTCCGACGGTGCGGGCAAGAGCACCGCACCTCCCGGCCCCTGGCGCGAGTTCTGGACGGCCTTCTCGGCCAACCGCGGCGCGGTCATCGGGCTCGCAACCATCGTCGTGCTGCTGCTGGTCGCGCTCTTCGCGCCGTGGATCGCGCCGCATGCACCCAACGAAACCAACAGCGCCGCCTTCCTGCAGCCGCCCGCGTGGCAGCAGGGCGGCTCCATGAGCTACCTGCTGGGCACCGACGCCATCGGCCGCGACATTCTTTCGCGCCTGATGTACGGCGCTCGGCTTTCTCTTTCGATCGGCGTCGCGGTGGTGGCGCTGTCGGTGATCGTGGGCGTGGTGCTGGGGCTCGTCGCAGGCTTCTTCCGCGGGGTGCTCGAGATCGCGATCATGCGGCTGATGGACATCGTGCTCACGCTGCCGAGCCTGCTGCTGGCCATCGTGATCGTCGCGATCCTCGGGCCGGGGCTCATCAACGCGATGCTCGCGGTGGCCATCGTGGTGCTGCCGCACTATGTGCGCATCACGCGCGCCGCCGTCATCGCCGAGGTCTCGCGCGACTACGTCACCGCAGCGCGCGTGAGCGGCGCCGGCACGCTGCGGCTGATGTTCCGCGAGGTGCTGCCCAACTGCGCCGCGCCGCTGATCGTGCAGGCCTCGCTCGGCATCTCCACCGCCATCCTCGATGCGGCGGCGCTCGGCTTCCTCGGCCTCGGCGCGCAGCCGCCGTCGCCCGAATGGGGAACCATGCTGGCCGACGCGCGCGAGTTCGTGCTGCGCGCATGGTGGGTCGTCACCTTCCCGGGCATGGCCATCCTCGCAGCCGTGCTCGCATTCAACCTCCTGGGCGACGGGCTGCGCGATGCGCTCGACCCGAAACTGAAACGCTAGCATGAAGCACACCCCCAGGCTTGCCCACTTCGTGTGGCCTCCAACCCCCTTGCAGGGGGCAACACCAGCGGCCCGGCGAAGCCGGTTCCGCGGTGTTCCTGGAAGAGGCCTTTCGGGCCGGAGTCACTGAGATGCCCCTGTTGGACATCAAGGACCTGCATGTCGAGTTCCCCACCCAGGGCGGCGTGCTGCATGCGGTCGATGGCGTGAGCCTCAGCCTCGAGGAAGGCGAGGTGCTCGGCATCGTCGGCGAATCGGGCTCGGGCAAGAGCGTCACGATGATGGCGCTGATGGGGCTCGTCGGCTTTCCGGGCCGCGTGCGCGCGCAGCACATGCGCTTCGCGGGCAACGACCTGCTCGGCATTTCCGACAAGGCGCGCCGCGCGCTGGTCGGCAAGGAGGTCGCGATGATCGTCCAGGAGCCGACCACCAGCCTCAACCCCTGCTTCACCATCGGCTTCCAGCTGATGGAGACGCTTCGGCTGCACCTGAAGCTCGACAAGCGCGAAGCGAAGAGGCGCGCGACCGAGCTGCTCGAGCAGGTCGGCATTCCGGCCGCGTCGTCGCGCCTGGGCAGCTTCCCGCACCAGCTTTCCGGCGGCATGAACCAGCGCGTGATGATCGCGATGGCCATCGCCTGCAATCCGCGCCTGCTGATCGCCGACGAGCCGACCACGGCGCTCGACGTGACCATCCAGGCACAGATCCTCGACCTGCTGCGCGACCTGCAGAAGGAGCGCGGCATGGCGCTGGTGCTCATCACGCACAACATGGGCGTGGTCAGCGAAATGGCGCAGCGCATCGCCGTGATGTATGCGGGCCAGGTGATGGAGCACCAGCGCGTGGACCGGCTCTTCGCCCAGCCGCAGCATCCCTACACCGAGGCGCTGCTGGCGGCGCTGCCCGAGCGTGCCGCGCCCGAGGGCCGCCTGGCCACCATCAGCGGCGTGGTACCCGGCGTGCACGACCGGCCCGCGGGCTGCCTGTTCGCGCCGCGCTGCAGCTACGTCACCGAGCGCGCCTGCCAGGTGCGCCCGGCGCTGCGTGAATCGCACGGCGCCGAGGTGCGCTGCCACTTTCCGCTCGGTGACTCGGACCGTGCGCAAGCCATCGCGGGCGATCCGCCGAGGCACCGGACGGTGGAGGTCGCGGCATGAGCGAAGCACCCACCGAAGTGGTGGTCGAGGCGAAGAACCTCCAGCGCACCTACGACGTCCGGCGTGGGCTGTTTCGCGCACCATCGCAGCTGCGCGCCGTGGGCGACATCTCCTTTCGCATCGAGCGCGGCCGCACGCTGGCGGTGGTGGGCGAATCGGGCTGCGGCAAGTCGACGCTGGCGCGCATGGTCGCGCTGATCGAGAAGCCGACGGCGGGCCGGCTCACGCTGGTTGGCGCCGACGCGGTGGACACACCGGCCGAGCGCAAGCGCGAGTTGCGCCAGGCCGTTCAGCTGGTGTTCCAGAACCCCTACGGATCGCTCAACCCGCGCAAGAAGATCGCGACGGTGCTGGAGGACCCGCTGGCCATCAACACCAGTCTCGGCAGGCAGGAGCGCGCGGCCAAGGCGCGCGACATGCTCGCGCGCGTGGGCCTGCGGCCCGAGTACGCCAACCGCTATCCGCACATGGTCTCCGGCGGCCAGCGCCAGCGCATCGCCATCGCGCGCGCGCTGATGCTGAGCCCGCGCCTGCTGGTGGCCGACGAGCCGGTGTCGGCGCTCGACGTGTCGATCCAGGCGCAGGTGCTGAACCTGCTGGCAGACCTGCAGGCGGAGCTGGGGCTGGCGTATCTCTTCATCTCGCACGACCTCGGCGTGGTGCGGCACATCGCGCACGACGTGCTCGTGATGTACCTCGGCCACGCGGTGGAGCAGGGGCCGAAGTCGCGCATCTTCGCGCGGCCGCTGCACCCGTATACGCAGGCGCTGCTGGCTTCCACTCCGGGGCTCAGCAGCCAGCGGATCGTGCTCAAGGGCGAGCTCCCGTCGCCGCTGGACCCGCCTTCGGGCTGCGTGTTCAGCACGCGCTGTCCGCACGTGCAGCAGCGCTGCCGCGAAGAGCGGCCGCTGCTGCGCATGCTCGACGAGCGGCAGGTGGCCTGCCACTACGCGGAGAAGTTCCTCGAAGGCGCGCCGCTGGTGCGCGCCGATGTCCCCCGCGCCGCTTCCGCCGCGATGGCGGCGAATCCGTAGCGTTCCCCATTCCCGTTCCGCAGTTCCTTCAACCGTGTATCAAGGAGTCCACATGAAGACCCAGCCCACCGTTTCGCGCCGCTCACGAAGCCTGGCGCTCCTGGCACCGACAGCGCTTGCAGCCCTTACCCTGGCCTGCGGCGCGGTGTCCGCCAAGACGCTGGTGTATTGCTCGGAGGGCAGCCCCGAGAATTTCTATCCCGGCATGAACACCACCGGCACCTCGTTCGACGTGACCACGCAGGTCTACAACACCATCGTCGAGTTCGAGCGCGGCGGCACCAAGGTCGTGCCCGGCCTCGCCGAGAAGTGGGACATCTCGGCGGACGGCACCGTCTACACCTTCCACCTGCGCAAGGGCGTGAAGTGGCACACCACGAGCAAGAGCTTCAAGCCCACGCGCGACTTCAACGCCGACGACTTCATCTTCATGATCGAGCGGCAGTGGAAGGAGAGCGACCCCTTCTTCAAGGTCACGAGCCAGAACCACTCCTACTTCAACGACATGGGCATGCCCAAGCTGCTGAAGTCGGTCGACCGCATCGACGACTACACGGTGAAGATCACGCTCAACCAGGCCGAGGCGCCGTTCCTCGCGAACCTGGCGATGCAGTACGCGGGCATCCAGTCGAAGGAGTACGCCATCGCGATGCTGAAGGCCGGCACGCCCGAGAAGGTCGACCAGGACCCGATCGGCACCGGCCCCTTCTACCTCGTGCAGTACCAGAAGGACGCGATCATCCGCTTCAAGGCGTTCCCGCAGTACTGGGGCGGCAAGGCCAAGATCGACGACCTCGTGTTCGCGATCACGCCAGACGCCTCGGTGCGCTGGGCCAAGCTGCAGAAGGGCGAGTGCCACGTCATGCCGTACCCGAACCCGGCCGACCTCGACGCGATCCGCAAGGACCCGAACGTGCAGGTGCTGGAGCAGCCCGGCCTGAACGTGGGCTACCTCTCGTACAACACGACGAAGAAGCCCTTCGACGACGTGCGCGTGCGCAAGGCCATCAACATGGCGATCAACAAGAAGGCCATCATCGACGGCGTGTACCTCTCGACCGGCGTGGCCGCGAAGAACCCCATTCCGCCGACCATGTGGTCCTACAACGATGCGGTGAAGGACGATCCGTACGACCCAGAGGCCGCCAAGAAGCTGCTGGCGCAGGCCGGCTTCCCCGACGGCTTCTCGACCGACCTGTGGGCCATGCCGGTGCAGCGCCCCTACAACCCCAACGCCAAGCGCATCGCCGAACTGATGCAGGCCGACCTCGCCAAGATCAACGTCAAGGCCGAGATCAAGAGCTTCGAGTGGGGCGAGTACCGCAAGCGCCTGCAGGCCGGCGAGCACCAGATGGGCATGCTGGGCTGGACCGGCGACAACGGCGATCCGGACAACTTCCTCTACACGCTGCTGGGCTGCGCTTCTGCCAAGTCGGCCAGCGGCAGCAACATCTCGAAGTTCTGCTACCAGCCGTACGAAGACCTGGTGCTGAAGGCCAAGAGCGCGACCAAGCAGTCCGAACGCGATGCGCTCTACAAGAAGGCGCAGGTCATCTTCAAGGAGCAGGCGCCGTGGTTCACCATCGCGCATGCGGTGCAGCTGAAGCCGGTGCGCAAGGAGGTGGTCGACTTCAAGCTGAGCCCCTTCGGCCGCCATACCTTCTACGGCGTGGATATCAAGTAAACCCCCAGGCTTCGCGCACTGCGTGTCGCTTCGCCGACCCCCTTGCAGGGGGCAACACCGCAGGCCCGGCAAAGCCGGTTCCTCGGTGTTCCTGGAAAGAGAAATACCGTGAGCACCCTGTCGCCAGCGCCCGTCGCCATCGTCGCAGCGATGCACGAGGAGCTGGGCGCGCTTCTCGCGCTGATGCCCGACGAGCAGCGCGTGCGCGTCGCGGGCCGCGACTTCTGGGTGGGCCATCTGCACGGCCGGCCGGTGATCGCGGTGCTGTCGCGCATCGGCAAGGTCGCGGCGGCGATCACGGCCACGGTGCTGCTGGAGCGCTTCGGCGCGCGGGCCATCGTGTTCACCGGCGTCGCGGGCGGACTGGCGCCGGGCGTGGACGTCGGGGACGTGGTGGTCGCGACGCAGTTGCTGCAGCACGACCTCGACGCCTCGCCGATCTTTCCGAAGTACGAAGTGCCGCTGATGGGGCTGTCGCACTTCGCTGCCGACGCGGCCATCGGCGATGCGCTGGCGGAGGTCGCGCGGCAGACGCTGCGCGATCCGGTGGCGCTGGTGGGGCAGCAGGCCGTCGACGAATTCGGACTTCGCTCGCCGAAGGTGCATCGCGGCCTGCTGGTGAGCGGCGACAGGTTCGTCTCGACCACCGCCGAGAGCGCGGCGCTGCAGCGTGCGTTGCCCGAGGCGCTCGCGGTGGAGATGGAAGGCGCCTCGGTCGCGCAGGTGTGTCACGACTACGGCGTGCCCTTCGCGGCGATGCGCACGATCTCGGACCGCGCCGACGACGCCGCGCACGGCGACTTCTCGCGCTTCGTCGTCGCGGTGGCGAGCCGCTACAGCCTCGCGCTCGTCGATGCGTGGCTGGCTTCGCTGCCGGCCGAGCCCGGCTGAATTCAGCCCAGGGAATGCGTGCGGCGGCGCGGGATGTCGCGCAGCAGCGGCGGGATCGACAGCGCCAGCAGCAGCGCCGCCAGCGGCACCACGCAGACGAAGCCCACGTACTTGAAGCCCAGCGCGCCCGCGGCGCCGCCAAGCACGAACATGCCGACCAGCCCGCCCGCGCGGCGCATGCGGCTGCGGTCGTGCCGCACGGGCAGGGGATGGTCCTGCTGCGACTTCGAGCGGCGGTTCCAGTAGAGCATCTTGCCGATCTCGATGCCCATGTCGGTGATGTTGCCGGTCATGTGCGTGGTGCGGATGCTGCCGCCGGAGGTCTTGGAGGCCACCGCGTTCTGCAGCCCCATGATGAAGGACAGCAGCAGCACGGTGAGCGGCACCGCGAAGGGCGTCGCCCAGGTCAGCGTGATGGCGCCCATGAGCCCGAACGGAAACATCAGCGCCGCCTCGAGCATCAGCGGCAGCGCGTACACGCCGTGCATGCGGTGCTGGCGGGCCCAGTTCACGAGCACCGCGCACACGGCCGCGCCGGTCAGGAAGGCGAGGATCGCGCCGAGCGCGTTCAGCAGCAGCTTGACGTTGCCCAGCACCATGCCGTCGGCCAGCTGCGAGGCGAAGCCCGTCATGTGCGAGGTGTACATGTGCAGCACGAGGAAGCCGCCTGCGTTGATGGCGCCGGCATTGAAGGCCAGCAGAAGGCCCAGCGCGGTGTTGGTCGACGGCGCGCGGTGGCGGTTGGTGAGGAAGCGGATTCTGCGCACTGTGGCTCTCCGGGTCAGCGCTTGCTGCCGGCCACTCTAGCACCCACCGGCCGCGGACCCGCCCGCCAGGGGCCTACTTGAGCCAGCCGCGCCGGCGGAAGTACCACATCGGCACCAGCGCGCTCGCCGCCATCAGCACGATGGCGTAGGGGTAGCCCATGGCCCAGTCGAGCTCGGGCATGAACTTGAAGTTCATGCCGTAGATGCTGGCGATCAGCGTCGGCGGCAGCAGCGCCACGCTGGCCACCGAGAAGATCTTGATGGTCTTGTTCTGGTTGATGTTGATGAAACCGACGGTCGCATCCATCAGGAAGTTGATCTTGTCGAAGAGGAAGGCCGTGTGGTTGTCCAGCGATTCGATGTCGCGCAGGATCTGGCGGGCCTCTTCGAACTGCTCGGCGTTGAGCATCTTGCTGCGCATCATGAAGCTGACGGCGCGGCGCGTGTCCATCACGTTGCGGCGGATGCGCCCGTTGAGGTCTTCCTGCCGGGCGATGGCGCCGAGCACCTCGCCGGCCAGCTCGTCGCTGACGTTGCCCGACAGCACCTTCCTGCTCGCGGCTTCGAGCTCGTCGTAGATGTTCTCCAGCGAGTCGGCCGAGTATTCGGCGTCGGCGTCGAAGAGCTTGAGCATGACTTCCTTGGCGTCCTCGATCAGCCCCGGCGCGCGGCGCGCGCGCATGCGCAGCAGGCGGAACACGGGCACGTCCTCGTCGTGGATCGAGAACAGCACGCCGCGGCTGCGCAGGTCGGTGTTGTGCTGGTTGAGGATGAAGGCCACGCGCACCGCGCGCGGGGCTTCGTCGTCGTCGATCAGGAAGTCGGAGCGGATGTGCAGCTCGCCGTTGTCTTCCTCGTAGAAGCGGGCCGATTCCTCGATGTCTTCGTCCATCGCGTCTTCGGGGATGGACAGGCCGTAGTACTGCTTGATCCAGCGCTTCTCCTCGAGCGTGGGCGACTCGAGGTCGACCCAGATCGGCTGGAACCTGGAGAGCTCTTCGAGGGCCTCGATTTCTTCCTGTACGAGGCGGCCGTTGGCGAGCGTGAAGATGTTGAGCATGGGGCTCACTCCCTGGAATGACGGACTGGACGATGGGCGAGGGAGGGGCGCTTTCAATTCCCTGCCCGACGTGCGCGAGAAGCGCGAAGAAGGCGTCAGCGAAAGGGAGTTGAAAGCTGCCGAGACGGGTCGGTTTCCATTGGAAAAATCTCCGGATTGCAGCGAGGCGCGATTATGTCACCGGCCACATGTCGGCAAGGCGGCCGGACTGGACGGACATACAGTAAAGTCGCGGTCCATGCAGAGCACTGCGCTTCCCGTTCCTTCCGCCGCGCCCCGGACGCAGGCCGAGCGCCTCGCACAGGCGCTGGCCTCGCTCAACGAGGCGCAGCGCGCGGCGGTCGAGCACGGCGTGAGTGCGGCCACCACAGCGCCGGACGAGCGGCCGCTGCTGGTCATCGCCGGCGCCGGCTCGGGCAAGACCAGCACGCTGGCGCACCGCGTCGCAACGCTCATCGCCGGCGGTGTCGATCCGCAGCGCCTGCTGCTGCTGACCTTCTCGCGCCGCGCCGCACAGGAAATGGAGCGCCGCGCCGGCCGGGTGCTCGCGCAGGTGCTGGGGCTCAAGTCGGAGGCGCCGCCCGCGCTGCCGTGGGCCGGCACCTTCCACGGCATCGGCGCTCGGCTGCTGCGCGAGTACGCGCCGCAGATCGGCCTCGACGAGAACTTCACCATCCACGACCGCGGCGACGCCGAAGACCTGATGGGGCTGGTGCGCCACGAGCTGGGGCTGTCTTCCACCGTCAACCGCTTCCCGCGCAAGGGCACCTGCCTGTCGATCTATTCGCGCTGCGTGAACACCCGCGCGCCGCTGGCCGACGTGCTGAAGGAGGCGTTTCCGTGGTGCGGCGAGTGGGAGGCCGAGCTGAAGAAGCTGTTCGGCGCGTATGTCGAGGCCAAGCAGCGGCAGAACGTGCTCGACTACGACGACCTGCTGCTCTACTGGGCCGAGATGGCGGCCGAGCCTTCGCTGGCCGCACACATCGGCGCGCGCTTCGACCACGTGCTGGTCGACGAATACCAGGACACCAACCTGCTGCAGGCGGCGATCCTGCTGGCGCTCAAGCCCGACGGCCGCGGCGTGACGGTGGTGGGCGACGACGCGCAGTCGATCTATTCCTTCCGCGGCGCCACGGTGCGCAACATCCTCGACTTTCCCTCGCAGTTCACGCAGCCCGCGCGCGTGGTCACACTGGAGCGCAACTACCGCTCGACGCAGCCGATCCTCGACGTGTCGAACCGCGTCATCGCGCAGGCCGCCGAGCGGCATGCCAAGACGCTATGGACCGACAAGCCTTCGGCCGGCAAGCCGCTGCTGGTGCTCGTGCCCGACGAGGCGGGGCAGGCGCGCTGGGTGGCCGACAAGGTGCTGGCGCACCGCGAGGGCGGGCTGGCGCTGAAGTCGCAGGCGGTGCTGTTCCGCACCTCGACGCACAGCGCGGCGCTCGAACTGGAGCTCGCCCGCCGCAACATCCCGTTCGTGAAGTTCGGCGGCCTGAAGTTTCTGGAGGCCTCGCACGTGAAGGACCTGCTAGCGGTGCTGCGCTTCGCGCAGAACCCGCGCGGGCGCATGGCGGGGTTCCGCGTGACGCAGCTCATCCCGGGCATCGGCCCCGCCACGAGCGCGCGGCTGCTCGACGCGATGGAGCAGGCGGCCGATCCGGCCCGCGTGGTGCGCGAGTTCGTGCCGCCTTCCGCCGCGCGTGCGCAGTGGGCCGACTTCGCGAATGCCTACGAGGCCCTGCGCGCGCCGGCGCTGAAGTGGCCCGCCGACGTCGAGCTGGCGATGGACTGGTACATCCCGCATCTGGAGCGCCTGTACGAGGACACCTCCGGCGTGAGGCGCGCCGACGTGGAGCAACTCGCGCGGCTTGCGGCCGGCTACGGCTCGCGCGAACGATTCCTCACCGAACTCACGCTCGATCCGCCCGAGGCCACCAGCGACCGCCCGGGGCCGCCGCTGCTGGACGAGGACTACCTGATCCTCTCCACCATCCATTCGGCCAAGGGGCAGGAATGGAATTCGGTGCACGTGCTCAACGTGGTCGACGGCTGCCTGCCGGCCGACGTGGCCCAGAGCGCGCACGAACTGGAAGAGGAGCGGCGCCTGCTCTACGTGGCGATGACCCGGGCGCGCGACCATCTTCACCTGCTGGTGCCGCAGCGCTTCCACGTCACGCAGCAGGCCGCGCGCGGCGACCGGCACCTGTACGCCAACCGCACCCGTTTCATCGCCGACGCCGACCTCGAAGGCTTCGAGCAGCAGACCTGGCCACTCCCGCCGGAGCGCCCGCCGGCGGTACCGCCACCCAGCTCGGTGATCGACCTGCGCAACAGGATGCGGGCCGCCTGGCGTTGAGCGGCCGGGAGCGCAGGCAGGCCCTTCCGTCGGCAGGGTCACCGGCCGGCCGACGTTGAAAACACCTGTTTCCAAACTGTGGCATCGCCTGCGCCGTGCGTGTCCGCAGCTATCGATTCGCTAGCGTGAAAAGCCTCTTCACCGCGTGGCAAAACCCCGTGCAACTCAGGTATTGCAATACCGTGACAGCTTGGGCATAGTGAATCGACAGTCCTCTTCTTCTCCTTCTCTCCCCCTCGCTCCTTCCTCTCGAACTCCCAGAGAACACATCTTTCTTTTCGCCGGCCGAACCGCATCCTGCGGCGCGGCCATTTCCCCAACCGTCAATTCCAGGAGGTCATTCATGAATTTGACGATCAGCGGTCATCACCTCGACGTCACACCTGCCTTGCGCACCTACGTCACGAGCAAGCTGGACCGGGTCATCCGACATTTCGACCAGGTGGTCGATGTGAAGGTGATCCTCACGGTGGAAAAGCAGAAGGAAAAGGAACGCCGCCAGAGGGCGGAGTGCAACATCCACGTCAAGGGCAATGACATGTTCGCGGAGTCGAGCCACGCTGATCTCTACGCTGCGGTCGATGAACTGGTCGACAAGCTCGACCGCCAGGTGGTGCGCCACAAGGACCGCCTGCAGGACCACCATCACGCTGCGCCAAAGCGCTTGATGTAGGAGCCCGCGGGGCTCGTATCGCAAGGCCGCTCTCGGGCGGCTTTTTCGTTTTCCGACTGCGTCAGTAGGGCTTTTGGCGGGCGTCCAGAGGGGAGCGGGAGGCCTCTGGGCAACATGTAGACAGAAAGTAAATAGGGGGACTGGGGGTTTTTACCAAGCGGGTGCATAATCGCCCCCGCTCTGCACCCACCATGAATCGACTCGCGTCCATCCTGCCGCCCGCTCAAGTGCTTGTGAGCGTTGACGCTACCAGCAAGAAGCGTGCTTTCGAGGAAGCCGGCCTGCTGTTCGAAAGCCTCCACGGTCTGGGCCGTGCCCTCATCACCGACAGCCTGTTCGCGCGCGAGCGCCTCGGCTCCACCGGCCTGGGCCACGGCGTCGCCATTCCGCACGGCCGCATCAAGGGCCTGAAGTCGCCGATGGCCGCTGTGTTCCAGCTGGCCAATCCCATCGGCTTCGACGCCCCCGACGAGCAACCCGTCGCACTGCTGATCTTCCTGCTGGTGCCCGAAGCGGCCACGCAGAAGCACCTCGAAATCCTCTCCGAAATCGCCGAACTGCTGAGCGACGCCAGCCTGCGCGAGCAGATCAAGTCCAGCACCGACGCCACCGCCCTGCACGACCTGATCGCCGGCTGGCAATCCACCCAGGTCGCCTGACGGTGCTCGCCCCCAGGCTTCGCGCACTTCGTGTCGCTTCGCCAACCCCCTTCCAGGGCAATGCCTGCGGCCCGGCAGCGCCGGTTCCGCGCTATTCTGGCCTGCCTCAAACCTGGCGCTGAGCGCCGTCCCACGAACGCATGAAGCCGACCGTCATCAGCGCCGATGCCATGTTCGAGGAGTTCCGTGGCTCGCTCCGCTGGGAATGGCTCGCGGGGCTCGGCGCATCGGAGCGCCAGTTCGATGCGGAGGTCATCAGCCGCGCGCAGTCGGCCGCCGACCTCGTCGGCTACCTCAACTACATCCACCCGTACCGCGTGCAGATTCTCGGCGCCCGCGAGGTGGCCTACCTGACGCGCGGAAGCGAGGAAGACTGCGCCCGCCGCATCGCGCGCATCGTCACGCTCGAGCCGCCGATGCTGGTGCTGGCCGACGGCCAGGCCGCGCCCGACGAGCTGCTGTCGATCTGCGAGCGCGCCCAGTTGCCGCTCTTCGCCACGCGCGAGTCGTCAGCCTTCGTGATCGACCTGCTGCGCGCCTACCTGTCCAAGCACTTCGCCGAGCGCACCTCGATGCACGGCGTGTTCATGGACATCCTGGGCATGGGCGTGATGATCACGGGCGAGTCGGGCCTGGGCAAGAGCGAGCTCGGGCTGGAGCTGATCTCGCGCGGCAACGGCCTGGTGGCCGACGACGCGGTCGACCTCTACCGCATCAACCAGAACACGATCGAGGGCCGCTGTCCCGACCTGCTGCTGAACCTGCTGGAGGTGCGCGGCATCGGCCTGCTGGACATCCGCGCCATCTTCGGCGAGACGGCGGTGCGCCGGAAGATGCGGCTCAAGCTCATCGTGCACCTGGTGCGGCGCGACAGTTTCGAGCGCGACTACGAGCGCATGCCCTCGGCGCCGCTCACGCAGGACGTGCTGGGCATCCCTGTGCGCAAGGTCATCATCCAGGTGGTGGCGGGGCGCAACATCGCGGTGCTGGTGGAGGCCGCGGTGCGCAACTCGATTCTCCAGCTGCGCGGCATCGACACGTATGCCGACTTCGTGGCGCGCCACCACAAGGCGATGGAGAACTCCCGCGACGGGGACTGACCGGCGGATGCGGCCGCCGCCGGGCCGCGTTTCTGCGTTTCCGGTTCCCGTCAGCGCTTCTTGACGCAGTCTCCGCACAAGCCGTACAGCGACATGGCGTGGTCCTGCAGGATCCAGCCCTTGTCCTTGGCGATCATCTGCTGGCGGCGCTCGATCTCGGCGTCGTAGAACTCCTCGACCTTGCCGCAGGAGGTGCAGATCAGGTGGTCGTGGTGGGTGCCCTCGTTAAGCTCGTAGACCGCCTTGCCGCTTTCGAAGTGACTGCGCTCGAGGATGCCGGCCTGCTCGAACTGCGTGAGCACCCGGTAGACCGTGGCCAGGCCGATGTCGGAATGTTCGTTGAGCAGCACGCGGAACACGTCTTCCGCCGTCATGTGCCGCTGGCTGCCGGTCTGGAAGATCTCCAGGATCTTCAGGCGGGGCAGGGTGGCCTTGAGGCCGGTGTTCTTGAGTTCGTCGATGTTGGCCATGGTGGTTCCTGCGCCCCTGGCGGGGCCGCGGCGAAAGGCCCTGAAAAGGCCAGCCGCTACAATGGCTGATCATATCGCTACCCCCTTTTCCTCCCATGCCTGCCATCTTCCAACGCCGGCCCTGGCTGCTGGCTGCCGCCGTCGCGGCGACGCTCGGCCTCGGTGCCTGCAGCGGTTTCACCGAGCGCACGCGTGGCGCGCTGGCTGCCGTAACCCCCTACAAAGTCGAGGTGGTTCAGGGCAATTTCGTGTCGAAGGAACAGGTCGCGGCGCTCAAGCCGGGCATGTCCCGCCAGCAGGTGCGTGAGATCCTCGGGACCTCGCTGCTGAACGACGTCTTCCACGCCAACCGCTGGGACTACGTCTTCACCATCCGCCGCCAGGGCGTGGAGCCGCAGGAGCGCCACCTGACCGTGTTCTTCAACGGCGAGCTGCTCGACCGCTTCGAGGGCGACGAGATGCCCAGCGAGGAAGAGTTCGTCGCAACGCTCGATACCCGCAAGAAATCCGGCAAGGTGCCCACGCTCGAGGCCTCGGAAGACGATCTCAAGAAATTCGCGCCCAAGGATGGCGAGAAGAAAGCCGATGCCGACAAGGCCTCCGCGTCGGCCTCGCTGCCGCCGCTGCCGGCCGCCTACCCCCCGCTCGAAGCGACGCGCTGAGCGCGCCAGGGGCCTCGGCGGCAGCGGGCGGTGCCGCCGGGCCGGTCCGTTCCGTTCGTGTCGATCGATGTTCCCGGCCGTTCCCGACCGCCTCGGGCCGTTTCGAAAATCCTCGAAGACTGACTGAATCCGCGTGACCGAAACCACCTCCACCCCCGCCACCACTTCCACCTCCGCGCCGCGCCGCGTCGCCATCGCCGGGGCTTCGGGCCGCATGGGCCACATGCTGATCGAGGCCGTGCGCAACGCGCCCGACATGCGCCTGGCCGGCGCCCTGGACATCGCCGGCAGTCCGGCGCTGGGCGCCGATGCAGGCGCCTTCCTGGGCTTCGACAGCGGCGTGTCCATCGTCTCCGACCTGCGCGCCGGCCTGAAGGACGCGCAGGTGCTCATCGACTTCACCCGGCCCGAAGGCACTATGGCGCACCTCGCGGTCTGTCGCGAGCTGGGCGTGCAGGCCGTCATCGGCACAACCGGCTTCAGCGACGCGCAGAAGGCCGAGATCGCCGAGATCGCGAAGGACATCGCGATCATGATGGCGCCGAACATGAGCGTGGGCGTCAACGTCACCTTCAAGCTGCTGGAGATGGCGGCCAAGGCCATGGCGACGGGCTACGACATCGAGATCATCGAGGCGCACCACCGCCACAAGGTCGACGCGCCCTCGGGCACCGCGCTCAAGATGGGCGAGGTCATCGCCGACGCGCTGGGCCGCGACCTCAAGGACTGCGCGGTGTACGCCCGCGAAGGCATCACCGGCGAGCGCGACCCGTCCACCATCGGCTTCTCGGCCATCCGCGGCGGCGACATCGTGGGCGACCACACCGTGCTGTTCGCCGGCACCGGCGAGCGCATCGAGATCACCCACAAGTCGTCCAGCCGCACCACTTACGCCCAGGGCAGCCTGCGCGCGGTGCGCTTCCTGGCCGGGCAGCGCGCGGGCCTGTTCGACATGTACGACGTGCTCGGTCTTCGCTGACCGCGCAGCACCCACCAAGGACCGCCGATGAGCGTGCTCGAACTGCTGGCCCACGGTGACGGCGTCAGCCGTTCGGTGGCGGCGCTGCTGCTCGCGATGTCGATCGCGAGCTGGGTCATCATCCTCTGGAAGGCGTGGCTGCTGCGCGGCGGCACGCGCGACGTGCTGCGCAGCATCGCGGCGTTCTGGCAGTCGTCCACGCTGGCCGATGCCGAACAGAAGCTCAGGGCCTTCGATCGCGCGACGCTGGTGTCGCCCGCCGTTTCGGCCCTGCGCAGCGTGGCCGCGGGCGAGCCTGCCGGCACGCTCGGCGCCACGGTCGACCGCAACCAGCGCCTCACGCGCGTGCTGCGCGACGCCCTGCACGGTGCGCTGCGCCGGCTGCAGGCGGGGCAGATCCTGCTGGCCACCGTGGGCGCCACCGCGCCATTCGTGGGGCTGCTGGGCACGGTCTGGGGCATCTACGGCGCACTGACCGGCATTGCCGGCCAGACCGGCGGCTTCACCATCGACAAGGTGGCGGGCCCGGTCGGCGAGGCGCTCATCATGACGGCTTTCGGCCTGGCGGTGGCCATCCCGGCCGTGCTGGCCTACAACGTCTTCGGCCGCGTCATCGGCCGCGTCGAGGCCGAGCTCGAAGGCTTCGCGCACGACCTTCTGGGCAGCTTCGGCGCCCCGCCGGCACCCGCCGCGCCGCCGCCCGCGCGGCCGATGCCGGTCTAGCCGCATACCGCGAGGCACACCGCCATGGCCTTCGGTCGTACATCACTGGGCAGCGCCGCCGGCGGCGGTGGACGCGCCATGGGCGGGGGTGCCCAGCGGCCGCTGTCCGACATCAACGTGACGCCGCTGGTCGACGTGATGCTGGTGCTGCTGGTGATCTTCATCATCACCGCGCCGCTCATGGCCAGCTCGATCAAGCTCGACCTGCCGCAGACCGACGCCGGCCAGCCCAACGACGCGCCCAAGTTCGTGAGCCTGTCGGTCGATGCCTCGGGCAAGGTCTTCCTCAACGACAAGGCCGTGACCGACGAGGAACTGGCGCAGCAGCTCGAAAAGGCCGCTGCAGACAGCAAGGACACCGAGGTGCAGCTGCGCGCCGACCAGACCGTGCCCTACGGCAAGGTGGTCGCCTTGATGGGCATCGCGAACAAGGCGGGGCTCAGCCGCATCGGCTTCGTGACCGAAGCTGAGCCGGCGCAGCAAAAACCGCGTTGATTTTTCTTGCTCCTTCCCCCGCTGGGGGAAGGTTGGGATGGGGGCACGCGCCCAACGAGCGCTGGAGTGTAGGAGAGGCCGTCGTGCCCCCACCCCTGCCCTCCCCCAGCGGGGGAGGGAGAAATGCGGGGGCGCTCAGCCCAGCACGACCGGCTTCGTTTGCCAGATCTCGTGCGCGTACTGCGCGATCGTGCGGTCCGACGAGAACACCCCCATCCCCGCCACGTTGAGGATCGCCTTGCGCGTCCAGGCGTCGGAATCGCGGTACAGCGCATCGACTTCGGCCTGCTTCGCCACGTAGCTGGCATAGTCGGCCAGCAGGAGGTAGTGGTCGCCCCAGTTCACCAGCGCGTCGTAGATGCCCTGGTAGCGCGACGGCTCGCCCGGCGAGAAGGCGCCGTCGCGGATCGCGTCGAGCACGCGCTTGAGTTCGGCGTTCTCCTCGTAGATCTTGCGCGGCTGGTAGCCGCGTGCGCGGATGTCGGCCACCTCGGGCGTGGTGTTGCCGAAGATGAAGATGTTCTCCGGCCCCACGCTTTCGCGCATTTCCACGTTCGCGCCGTCCAGCGTGCCGATGGTGAGCGCGCCGTTGAGTGCGAACTTCATGTTGCCGGTGCCCGATGCTTCCGTGCCCGCCGTGGAGATCTGCTCCGACAGGTCGGCCGCCGGCATGATGATCTCGGCCAGGCTCACGCTGTAGTTCGGCAGGAACACCACCTTCAGCAGCTTGCCCACGCGCGCATCGGCGTTGATGGTGGCGGCCACGTCGTTGATGAGCCGGATGACCAGCTTGGCCATCGCATAGGCCGACGCCGCCTTGCCCGCGAACACCACCACGCGCGGCACCATGTCGATCGGCGTGCCCGCGGCCTGCGCGTCGAGGATGCGGTGGTAGCGCGTCACCACGTGCAGCACGTTGAGCAGCTGCCGCTTGTACTCGTGGATGCGCTTGACCTGCACGTCGAACATCGCGTCGGTGTCGATGTCGATCTTCAGGTGCTGCTCCACCCAGTTGGCCAGCCGCAGCTTGTTCTCGCGCTTGGCATGGCGGAAGGCGCGCGCGAAGGCCGGCTGCGTAGCCATGGGCTTGAGCGCCTCCAGCTGCGAGAGGTCGCGGCGCCAGCCCTTGCCGATGCGCTGGTCGAGCAGCACAGCCAGCGGAGGGTTGGCCTGCGCCAGCCAGCGGCGGGGCGTGACGCCGTTGGTCTTGTTGTTGAAGCGCTCGGGGAAGAGCTTGGCGAAGTCCGCGAAGATCGACTGCTTCATCAGCTCCGAGTGCAGGGCCGACACGCCGTTGACCGAATGGCTGGCCAGCACCGCCAGGTAGGCCATG
>CAJYQC010000113.1 GCA_913776885.1 uncultured Variovorax sp. | reverse complement strand
CCATGTTGCGGGTGAGCTGCGCCATCGCCGCCTTGCTCACCGGATAGAGCCAGCGCCCGGTCTGCGCCACGCTCGACGAGATGCTGGTGAAATTGACCACCGCCCCGCCGCCGGCCGCCACCATGTGCGGATGCACGGCCTGCAGCATCGCCACGGCGCTGGCCACGTTCACGTTGAACGAAGTCAGCCAGTCGGCGCGCGGCGACTTGAAGCCGTCGTCCACGTACGAGCACGCCAGGTTGACGAGGAAGTGCACGCCGCCGTGATGCTCGCCCGCCTGCGCCACGCAGGCCTTCACCTGCGCATCGTCGGTGATGTCGGTGCGCACGAAGCGCGCGCCGGCGCCCAGCGAATCGGCCAGCGGCTGGCCGTTGCCGGCGTCGACGTCGGCGATGACGACCTTCACGCCTGCCGCATGCAGGGCGCGCACCACGCCCGCGCCTATCAGTGTGGAGCCACCGGTGACGATGGCGCTCTTGCCTTCGAGTCCCTTGAACATGACGCTTGCTCTCCTCGGTTGATCGGGCAGGCCCGGCTGGTGCCTGTGGAGCGAACGTTAGGTGCAAGGGTGCTCACTGCGAATCCCGCAAACGCAGGCGCTGTCCCTGGCGCGCAGTTTTCTTGGGAATGGCTGGCGTGGGCTGCGAGGGGTGGCCCGAATTGTGGGCGGGGATGGTTTTTGCTACGGTGCCCTCGCCCTGTCCTAGCACCATGGAAACCCTCACGACCCCACCGTTGCCGCTGCAGCGCTATCGGCTCTTCGAGAGCCAGGACGTGGACGAGGCGCGTGAGAGCGTGGCCCGCGTGTTCTGCCCGCACGGCCTCGTCATGCTGAAGCCGCGCACCAGACTGGACGCCTGCCACCACAGCGCGAAGCTGCACCGCGACGTGAGCCTCAACTACGTGCAGTACGGCCCCGGCGTGCAGATCGACCCGGGCTACCTGCAGGATTTCTTCCTGTTGCAGATTCCGTTGCGCGGCGGCGCCGAAATCCGCTGCGGCGCGCAGCAGATCGACGCTACGCCGCGCCTCGCATCGCTGCCCTCGCCCACCGAGCCGCTGTCGATGCGCTGGGCCGACGGCAGCCCGCACCTCATCGTGCAACTGGCCCGCGCCGCGCTGCATTCGCGGCTCGAATCGCTGCTGCAGGCGCCCGTCGCAAAGCCGCTGGTGTTCGACCTGGGCGTGCCGCTGGACAGCCCCACGCTCGCGCCGCTGGTGCACTTCATCGACTACCTGCGGCTCACGCTCGACGCCGGCACCGGCCTGCAAAGCGGCGGCCCGCTGGCCGAGCATGCCGAGGCGTACCTGATCTCCAGCCTGCTGATGTCGGCGGGCCACAACCACTCGAAGGCCCTGGCCGGCGACAGCCAGCGGCGCCTGCTACCGCGCGTGGTCCGAAAGGCACAGGAATACATGTCGGCGCACGCGGACCAGCCGCTGTCGCTGGCCGACGTCTGCGGAGAGGTCGGCTGCAGCGCGCGCGCCCTGCAGCTGGCCTTTCGCCAGCATGCGGGCCAGGGGCCGATGGAGTTCCTGCGCGAGACGAGGCTCGACAGGGTGCGCACCGAACTGCAGCGCGCATCGGAAGGCACCACCGGAGCCGGTGTGCGCGAGGTGGCGCAGAAGTACGGCTTTCTGCACCTGGGGCACTTCGCGGCGCAGTACCGCGCGCGCTTCGGCGAGCGACCTTCGGAGACGCGGGCGCTGCGCCCCTGCTGACCGCGCCGCCTGTGCGGCTCAGACCGCCAGCGTCTGCTCCACGTCCTGCGTCTTGCGGCGCGCGAGCGCGAGGTTCGACTTCGACTTGTCGAGCACCAGGTAGATGAACAGGCCTTCGTGCTTCTGCAGCGGGCGGATGATGTGGTACTGGCGGCCCAGCGTGATCAGGATGTCCTCGATCACGTCGTTCAGGCCCAGCGCGCGCATCGTCTTGTGCTTGGCGCGCACCACTTCGGTATTGCCGGCGGCGGCCACTTCCAGGTCGACGCCCGAACCGATCTGTCCAAGGATCATGCCGCTGCCCGAGTCGACGAGCGCGGCGCACAGTGCGCCGTCGATGGTCATGAGTTCGTCCATGGATTGCTTGATGTTTGCCATCGGAGTCTTTCGTAGGTAGTCCATCGCCCTGATGATCGGCCGCCGCCCGGGCGAATGATGAGCGGCAGCCGCTGATGAAGGAACGAAGCAGGCCCCGCCGCACTCAGGCGCGCTGCAGCGCGAGCGTGGCCTGCTTGGAGAAGTACAGGGCCTGGCCGATGACCGCGTCCTTGCCTGTCACCACGCTCACGATCAGCCCGGCTTCCGCGTGCCGGGCCTGCAGCATCAGGATGTGGCCCAGCGCGGTTTCTATGGCGACGTTCTCGCACTGGCCGAGGCCGCTTTCCTCGCCGGCCACCGCGCCTAGCGCCGCGAGCGAACTCGCGATGGCCGACATGCGCGCGACCTGGGCGGTGTTCTGCGCGCGCGCAGCGAGCTCGAGGCCGTCCTCGGTCGCGATCACCACGGCCTTCACGCCCTTGATCTCGCGCATGAGCGTGTCGACGACGGTCTCGGCGGCGTCCTTGATGCGGGGTGCGATGTTCATGTGGATGGGGTCCGGCGTTGCGATGAAAAGGAAAGGGGAAGGCCGTCCGGAGCGCTCAGGCCTCGAGCTGGATCAGCAGCAGCTCCAGCAACTGCACCACCTGCTGCGGATCGGTCACGTTGGCGGGCAGCACGGGGCACAGCACGCCCTTGTCCTGCATGCGCCTGGCATAGGCGTCGAGGCCGGGCTCGGGGTGCGCTTCCATGCGGCCAACCGCGACCACGCAGGCCGTGCTCTCGATGAGCTCGGCGAAGCCCTCGAGGTACACGTCCAGGTCGGCCAGCGGATCGGGGCGGCTGTTGTCGACCAGGATCACCAGGCCCAGCGCGCCCCGCGCGAGGATGCGCCACATGAAGTCGAAGCGCATCTGCCCGGGCGTGCCGTACAGGCGCAGCTTCTCGCCGTTGTCGAGCGTGAGTTCGCCGTAATCCAGGCCGACCGTGGTGGTGGCCTTGGCGACGGAGGTGTCGCTGTTGCGCACCTCGGTGCGCACCGGTGGAATCTCGCTCACCGCGGCGATGGCGGTGGTCTTGCCCGTACCCATGGTGCCGGTGAAAAGAATCTTGTGTTCCACGCTCTTCAGGCCCTCGGTCCGGAAGACAGCAAGCCGAGACGGCTGCGAATGCGTGCGAGCAGGCCCGGCTCGACGTTGGCGCGCGCCGCGCCAACAGCAGCGGCAGCGCGAGGCGCCTCGCCGCCGGTGGAGATGTGCGAATCGGGCCAGATCGATTCAGGCGCCCGGCTGTGGGCGAAGCCGCCAGCGCCGCTGGCGCTGCTGGTGCCGGTGCTGGCGACGAAGCCCGCGCGCTCCAGCACGGCGATGAATTCCGCGCACTCGCGCGCGCTGGCGCCCGAGCGTTGCTGCAAGGCCTGCGGCGTCGCAGGGCGGGTCGCGAGCAGCGTCGCGAGCTTCATGCGCAAGCTCGTGTCGAGCAGGGTGGACGAGGGCCAGCGCAGCAGCCGGTATTCCTCGCCCCGCGCGACCTGCTCGCTGCGGCTGCGGGAAGCCGCAGCCAGCCCCAGTTCACGGGCATGCACCAGCATCGCACCGAGGCGGTTGAGCATCGCCTCGAGCGCATCGGCATGCAGCGGCAGGCGCAGGAAGGGGCCGTGCGGCGGCGGCGTGTCGCCGATCGTCAGCAGCGGCACCGGACGTTCCGCCGGATCTTGCTCGGGCGGCGCCGACAGCTTGTCGCCCACCACGCGCAGATCGGCATCGTCGACCTGCCAGTCCCAGTGCTGGTGGGTGCGGTGGTCGAGCAGCCGGACCAAGGACTTGAAGAGCAACTCGTCGCGGGCCGGCAGGCCCTCGACGCTGAAGCTCAGCAGCGGGCGGCGTGGCCGAGAGGCGGCGGCCGGTGCGGTCATGGACGGCCCCGGAGCGGCCTTGCTCCCCACGACGTCGGCCCCGCCAGTTGCGGGCCTGCTTGCGGTTCGAATTGCACTTCCGAGCCCCCTCCCGATGGCGCGTCCGCAGGAAGTTCGCTTCCCGGAACGAATGCCGAAGTGTTAGCAAAAGCAATCGCGTGTAAAAATATAACACTCGTTGCAATTAAAAACACTAGATTACAAAGCCCGTTCAAGAGCTACGGGAATCGGTGGCTGCGACATGCACTTCCGGGCGCCAGACGGAGGATTGCCGCAGCACCACGCTGCGAGCACCCGCGCTTCCTCAAAAATAGACCAGCGCGAACGGCCAGACCACGCGCACCGAACAGGCGTCGTGTTTGTCGCTATACAGACGCGGCATCTTGCGGCCCCGAGCGAATGGCGGTGCGCAGCAGTTCGAAGCCGACGACATCGACGGACGATCGCGCCCGGGGCGCCAACAGCAACGCAGACGTCTCCAACTCGCGCCGCAACGCGGCTGGAAGCACCGCCGCGATTCGCGTTACCGCGTCGCGCGAGCCGACCGTCAGCGCTGGATCTCCGCGACCGGCGACCCACCTCAGCCCCAGCACCAGGGCGCTCCCGTCTCAAGTAGACGGCTGTCCTAATGAAAAAGTCCCGTCGCAGAGACTGCGCGGGACTTTCAAAAACTGCCGGAGATCGATTCCGGCGGAGAGTGTGAGATTCGAACTCACGGACGCTTTCACGTCGGCAGTTTTCAAGACTGCTGGTTTAAACCACTCACCCAACTCTCCGGAACTCGAGATTTTATGCCGACGCAGCACCCTGCCCGCTCCCGCCCTACTCCTCGTTGGGCAGGAACATCGACTGCAGGTCGCTCAGGAAGTCGAGGCCGCGCTCGGTGGGCCATACGCGGAACAGGTCGCGCTGGACGAGTCCCTTGCGCTGCGCTTCTTCCAGGCCGCGCTGGATCGACGTCGTCGCCAGTCCTGTGCGTTCGCTGAACTGCGGCAGCGTGAAGCCCTGCTTCAGCCGCAGTGCGTTGAGCATGAATTCGAACGGCAGGTCGGCCAGCGCCACTTCGTCGCTCTGCGACACGGCCGCGCCGGCGCGCGCGTTCTCCATGTACAGGCGCGGCTCGCGAAAGCGAACCTGCCGCACGATGCGGTGCGCGAAGCTCAGCTTGCTGTGCGCGCCCGCGCCGATGCCGAGGTAGTCGCCGAACTGCCAGTAGTTGAGGTTGTGCGCGCACTGGTGCCCTTCGCGCGCATAGGCGGAGACCTCGTAGCGCGAAATGCCGCTGGCGCCGGTTCGCTCGGTGATGCGGTCGAGCATGGCGTAGGCGATGTCGTCCTCGGGCAGGGTCGGCGGGAACTTGGCGAACCAGGTGTTGGGCTCGATGGTCAGGTGGTAGACCGAGAGGTGCGGCGGCACGAGCGACAAAGCCTGCGAAAGGTCGGCGTCGAGATCTTCCAGGGTCTGGCCCGGCAGCGCATACATCAGGTCGAGGTTGAAGGTGTCGAAGTTGCTCGCGGCCTCTTCGAGGGCGGCGATGGCCTGCGCGCGGTCGTGCACGCGGCCCAGCGCCTTCAGGTGCTCGTCGTTGAAGCTCTGCACGCCCACTGAAAGGCGCGTGACGCCGGCCGAGCGGTAGGCGCGGAAGCGGTTGCGCTCGAAGGTGCCGGGGTTGGCTTCGAGCGTGATCTCGCAGTCGGGCGTGAGCTTCAGGCGTGCGCGAACGTCGCTCAGCAGGCGGTCGATGGCCTGCGGTGAAAACAGGCTGGGCGTGCCGCCGCCGATGAAGATGGTGTGGACGCTGCGGCCCCAGATCAGCGGCAGCGCGGCGTCGAGGTCGGCGACCAGCGCGTCGATGTAGGCGGCTTCGGGGATGCCATCGATCTCGGCCTCGCTGGCAGCGCGCCATTCATGCGAATTGAAGTCGCAGTACGGGCACTTGCGCAGGCACCAGGGCAGGTGGATGTAAAGCGACAGCGGCGGCAGCGCGCTGAGCTGCAGCGGACCGGGACGCATCCAGTGCAGCACGTCGTTGGCGTGCGGCGCGCCGGCGGGCTGCGCCGGCAGGATCGGGAAGGTGGTGGCCATCGATCGCGTGCCGCTCAGAACCAGCGCTCGAGCATCAGCGCCAGCATGGCCTGCGCTGCACGGCCGCGGTGGCTGTTGGCATTCTTCACCTCGGGCGGCAGCTGCGCGAAGGTCTTGCCGAAGCTCGGCAGGTACATCACGGGGTCGAAGCCGAAGCCGTTGTCGCCGATGGGCTCGTGCGCGATCTCGCCGACGACGCGGCCCACTGCGATGAGCGGCTCGGGGTCGTCGTGGCTGCGCAGCGCGACGAGCGTGCTGACGAGCGCGGCGCGGCGGTTGACGACGCCGTCGAGTTGCTCGAGCAGGGCCTTCACGTTGTTGGCATCGCCCTTGGTGTAGCCGAACTGCGTGGCGTAGAAGGCGGTGTCCACGCCGGGCAGGCCGCCGAAAGCGTCGACGCAAAGGCCGGCGTCGTCGGCGATGGCGGGCAGCCCGGTGGCGGCACTCGCGTGGCGCGCCTTGGCAAGCGCGTTCTCCACGAAGGTGCGGAAAGGTTCTTCAGCCTCGCCCACGCCCAGCGCCGATTGCGGCACGAGCGTCACGGCCAGTTCCGCGAACAGCTGCTGGAGTTCGTCGAGCTTGCCTGCGTTGTTGGAGGCCAGGACCAGTTTCATGAATTCGCCAGTGGATGCGTCAGTTGGAGAGCAGCGCCTGCTTCTGCAGGTCGACGAGCTCGCCGATGCCCTTCTCGGCAAGGCCGAGCAGGATGTTCATTTCTTCGCGGGTGAAGGCCACACCTTCGGCCGTGCCCTGCACTTCGACGAAGTGGCCGGCGCCCGTCATGACGACGTTCATGTCGGTGTCGCAGGCGGAGTCCTCGGTGTATTCGAGATCGAGCAGCGGCGTGCCGCCGACGATGCCGACCGAGATGGCCGCCACGTGGCCCTTGATGGGCGAGGCCGCGATGGCGCCCGAGGCCAACAGCTTGGTGACGGCGTCCTGCGCGGCGACGAAGGCGCCGGTGATGGCTGCGGTGCGCGTGCCGCCGTCGGCCTGCAGCACGTCGCAGTCGAGGTGGATGGTGCGTTCGCCGAGCGCGGCGAGGTCGAACACGGCGCGCATCGAGCGGCCGATGAGGCGCTGGATTTCCTGCGTGCGGCCGGTCTGCTTGCCCTTGGCGGCCTCGCGGCTGCTGCGGGTGTGGGTGGCGCGCGGCAGCATGCCGTATTCGGCGGTGACCCAGCCTTCGCCGCTGCCCTTCTTGTGCGGCGGGACTTTCTCTTCGACGGAGGCGGTGCACAGCACGCGGGTCTGGCCGAACTCGATGAGCACCGAGCCTTCGGCGTGGATGGTGAAGCCGCGGGTGATGCGCACCGGGCGCAGCTGGTCGGCGGCGCGGCCGCCGCTTCGTGTGAAAGCAGTCATTGTTCGAGAACCGGGAAGGAAAAAGAAAAGAAGAAGAAGAAGAAGAAGAAGGCCGCGCTCAGCTCTTGCGCGCCGCCGATCTGCGGATGGCTTCGTTGATCTCGGCGATGGAGCGCTCGATGGCATCTTCGTCGAGGTCGTCGATCTCGTTGTCGGAGGGCATGCCGGCCTGGATCGTGGAGGCGAAGACACCGTCCTCGATGGTCTCGGTGGAAACGCCGCTGCGGTCGTCCGCGCTGTCGGGCATCTCCCATTCGAGCGCGATGAGCGTGACGTTGTCGCTGTGGGAGCCGCCCTTGCGCAGCGCCATCTCGGCGAGGTCGGGAGCGGCGTCGGAAACGGGCTTGCCGGAGGAGAGCGTGTGCACGATGAGTTCGTCGTCCAGCACGCCCCACACGCCGTCGGAGCACAGCATGATGCGATCGCCGCGCTGCAGCTGCAGCGGTGCCGAGACATCGAAGAGCGGCGTCGTCGGCGAGCCGAGGCAGGTGAGCAGCAGGTTGCGGTTGACGGGCATGTCGGAGCCGTTCGGCTTCGGCCGCTCGGCGTGCGAGTGGTCGCGCGTGCGCACCAGCAGGCGGCCGTCGCGCACGACGTACAGGCGCGAGTCGCCGCAGTGCATCCAGGTGGCGGTGTTGTTCTGCAGCACGGCCGCCACGACGGTGGTGCGCGGCGTGTCGAGCATGGCCTTGTGGCTCGCGTAGCGCATGATCTGCTGGTGCGCGGCCATGGCCGATTCGGCGAGGAAGGACTTCACGTCCTTCACCATCGGGCGCGCCTCGCGCTGGTAGAGCGCGGCGATGGTCTGCAGCGCAAGCTGCGCCGCCACTTCGCCTTCCGGATGGCCGCCCATCCCGTCGGCCAGCACGAACAACCCCGATTCCCGCGTGTAGCAATAGCCCATGCGGTCTTCGTTCTTGAGACGCCCGCCCTTGCGGCTGACCTGGAAGACGGAGAATTTCATGATGTCATGCAGGGCGCGTGGTGGGCGCGGCAGCCTTGGGCAGCCCCTTCTTGTCGAAGGAGCGGATGTTGTCGATCGACAGGCGCACTTTCTCGCCCACCGTGAGCTTGGTGTAGCGGCGCTCGCCTTCGCGGCTGAGCTCCTTCTGCAGCGCGAAGACCGACTGCGGACGCGACAGCGGATCGAGCGACATGCACCACTCGACCACCTCGATCAGGTTGTCGGAGTAGACGCCGCGCAGCCGCGAGAGCGACAGGCTGAGGCGATCCTTCTCGATGCGCCGGGGCGCGTCGTTGGGCGGATAGCCCTGCATGCAGGCATAGATGCAGGCGCCGATGGCGTAGATGTCGGTCCACGGGCCCATGGACGAGTCGCGCCGGTACATCTCCGGCGCTGCGAAGCCGGGGGTGTACATCGGGCGGATGAAGATGCCCTCCTTGCTGAGCACTTCGCGCGCAGCGCCGAAGTCGATCAGCACGGCGCGGTCGTCGTCGGTGACGAAGATGTTGGCCGGCTTGATGTCCAGGTGCAGCATCTTGTACTGGTGGACGATGCGCAGGCCGCGCAGGATCTCGTCGAAGAGCGAGCGGATGGTCGACTCGCGGAACACCTTCTGCTTCTTCAGGTCGCGCGCCGTGACCACGAAATCCTGCAGGGTCGCGCCCTCGAGGTAGTTCATGACCATGTAGACGGTCTCGTTCTCGCGGAAGAAGTTGAGCACGCTGACCACCGATGCGTGCGAGATCTGCGCCAGCGAGCGCCCTTCCTCGAAGAAGCTCTTCAGGCCCAGCCGGTACAGCGACAGCTTCTCCGGCGGCACCTGCGGCGCGAGTTCGCCCGGGCCCCGCGTGGCGAGCGACGACGGCAGGTATTCCTTGATGGCCACCTGCTGCCCGCTGGAATCGATGGCCAGGTAGACCACGCCGAATCCGCCCGCGGAAAGCCGGCGTACAACACGGTAACCACCAATGACCGTATCCGGCGGCAGGGGCGTGGGCTTGACCTTTGACATAATCCGGGAGTTTCGCCCGAAGGCGATGGTGCGGCAAGCGAACGCCGTGCCGGCGCCTCGGAGCATGCAAGCAAAACCACAGTGAGGCGCAATGCCAGTTTACAGCATGACCGGCTACGCCAGCGGCCAGAACGGGCCCGCAGGCAGCCACTCCGAAGCCGATGCACGGCCTTCCGCCGCGGGCCGGCTCGGGGTTGAAATCCGCTCGGTCAACAGTCGCTTCCTCGATCTGACCTTCAAGCTGCCGGAAGAACTCCGCCAGCACGAAACCGCCCTGCGCGAACTGCTCACCGCCAAGCTCAAGCGCGGCAAGGTCGAGGTGCGCGCGGCCATCGAAAGCACCTCCTCCTCCGGCGTGGTCGAGCCCTCCGTCAAGCTGCTGCAGCGGCTCAACGGCGTGCAGGACGGCATCAAGGCATGGCTGCCCGGCGCGCGCGAACTCAGCGTGGCCGACGTGCTGCGGCTGGCCGGCGGTGACAGCGCCACGCGAGGCGATTGGGGCGCCGACCTGCTCGAGGTGACGGGCAAGGCACTCGAGGGCCTGATCTCCGCCCGCCAGCGCGAAGGCGCCCGCCTGGCCAAGATGCTCGAAGGCCATCTCGAGCAACTGCGCACCCTGGCCCAGCAGGCCGGCCCGCTGGTGCCTCAGCTGGTCGAACAGCAGCGCACCCGGTTCCTGGAACGCTGGCAGGAGGCGATGGGCCTGACTGCCGGCACGGGCGGAACGCTGCCCGAGGCCGCGCAGGACCGCGCGCTGACCGAAGCCACCGCATTCGCGATCCGCATCGACGTGGCCGAGGAGCTCACGCGGCTCGACTCGCACCTCGACGAAATCGGTCGCCTGCTCAAGAAGGGCGGCGAGATCGGCAAGCGGCTCGACTTCCTGATCCAGGAACTGCACCGCGAGGCCAACACCCTGGGTTCGAAATCGGCGGCGCTGGAGCTCACGCGCATCGGCGTGGACATGAAGGTCCTGATCGAGCAGATGCGCGAGCAGGTCCAGAACATCGAATGACGACGAAGACGAGCGAGAGAATGGATTACCCCGGCAACATCTTCGTGGTGGCGGCGCCCAGCGGCGCGGGCAAGTCGAGCCTGGTGAAGGCGCTGATGGAACTCGATTCAGCGGTGCAGCCCTCGGTCTCGCACACGACCCGGTCGCCGCGCGGACAGGAAAAGCACGGCCGCGAGTACTTCTTCGCTTCGCCTAGCGAGTTCGACGCGATGATCGCGGCCGACGGCTTCGTGGAATGGGCGCACGTGCACGGGCACCGCTACGGCACCTCGAAGAAGGCCGTGGAGGACCGCATTGCCCAGGGCGCCGACGTGATCCTCGAGATCGACTTCCAGGGCGCGCTGCAGATCCGCAAGACCTTCGCCAACGCGGTGATGATCTTCATCCTGCCGCCGAGCTGGGAAGAATTGCGCTCCCGCCTGGAACGGCGCGGGGAAGACAGCGCTTCGGTCATCGAATTGCGCCTGAAGAACGCTGCCGAAGAGATGGCGCAAGCCGGGCAATTCGACTTCGTTATAATCAACGAGTTATTTGAGCGGGCACTTTTCGATCTCAAGGCGATCGTCCACGCTCAGCGGCTTCGGTATTCCGCG
>CAJYQC010000112.1 GCA_913776885.1 uncultured Variovorax sp. | reverse complement strand
GGCATACGAGATAGGTGCCAGTGACTGGAGTTCAGACGTGTGCTCTTCCGATCTTCTCGTATGGCTGCAGCACGCCCTTGGCGTCCTGGCTCCCCGACGGCAAGTCCAGCAGGCGCTGGAACTCAACAAAGAGGTTGTAGTGCGCCGGTGTGCCCTTAGGGGGATAGACCACAAAACCCACCGCGTTCGACAGCGCCTGGTCATCCGTTCGGTCGAGGCTGAAGCCAAATGGCCCGAAGCAGTCCAGTTCGCTGGTGACATCCACTTCTTCCGTGAGCTGAGGTTTGCAGTTGTGATCGGGAAGTGGCCCGTACCGCCTCTCAGTGGGCTCCGTGGCTTCGTCGATCTCCCGCTTCACCTTGGCAACACGTGCGCCCAGGCGTTCGCCCAGGCCGTACTCGCGAAACCAGATCTCGTCGAATATGACCAGGAACGGTGTTCCGTCCCCCGCCGCGGATTCCCTGGGCGACTCGTGCAGCTGCTGCAGCAGTGGAATCACCGCGAGAATGCGTGGTGGCTTGATGCGGGACGCATCGCCTCGAAAACCCAAGGCAATGCGGCGCAGGTCCCCGGTGCGACGTTCCGGCTCCTTCAAGACACCGGCATAGCGCGAGCGCACTGTCCACGTGTAGCGCAGATAGTCTGCGGCGGTGATGCCTTCGCGACGGTCGGTGAACAACACCGTGGCATCCTGGGCGCCCCTCGGGTACTCGGCTGGCATCGCTTCCCGGTTGACGAAGCCCTGGTCCACCGCCGCAAGGACATCGTAATAGCCGACCACCTCGGGCGCGCTGTCACGCATGTCCGGGTCCGCCAGTTCCCTTGGCGGGCCGCTGGCCAGCCTGCGCCGCCACTCCGCGGTACCTGGGGAGATATCTCCGGCTCTCTGTGCGGGGAGTGGAAGGTTACGCCATTTCCACCGGTGGCTGTCCAGTCGCATGCCATGCAGATGCCGCCGCAGATCCTGCTGTTCTTTCGTCATTCGGCTGAATGCGTACCGCACTTCAACGTCGCCTAACGGATTGGAGGTGAGCGCCAGCAGTTGGGCATCGGGCTGCATGACGGCGTCGGTCGCGGACTCGACAAACACAACATCTTCCTCGAACGCGCGGTAGATTGCCTTGTCGTCGGCCCACTCCTTCTCCTCAACCAGGGAAGAGAGTGCGACGGAATCCATGCGGGCGAAATCCGACCGCTCGACGAGCGCATGAATACCGATGCGCAGCCAGCTTCCAGGTGCAACCGTAAAGGTGCTGTCATTCACACGCTCGGTTCGCTCTCCGGTCTTGACGGTCAGCGTCTTGGTCTGCGCGGGCAGTACCCATTCGACCGGTGCAAGGCCATCGGCTTGCCAGCGCAGGCCGATCCCGGTGACCGCCGGATCCGTCACCAGTTCGTCTCCCTCCGCCACAGCCATCCCGTTCAGTCGATCATCACGCCTTTGCAGAATCCGCTTCAGGATGTCTGCAACAAGCTTCAGTCCAATGAACTGTTCATCGCGTGCGATGTCGGTTGCCGGCATATGCCAGCGGATGGCGGTGTGTTCATCTGTTTGCGGAGGCGCAATCGAGAAGCTCACTTCCGAGGGCCATGCAGAGCGGACCGTGTCGTCAACTGGCACGTTGAAGCCAGCGCCCTGGGGAACCAGGCAGATGGACGACGCGCGTTTGCCCGGCTGGACGGGGCCAGCCTCCTCCAGGCAACGCAAGGCCACGTCCGGAGGTGTCTGCGGCCACCCACCGCTGGGAGGCAACACGTTGCATGTTCCCACCGGCACACGCCGCAAGAAGTGCAGCCGGTCGCGTTGCGGTGGATTGAGACGCTTCAGGGCCGTGATGTCTGGTATCCAGGGCTGATCGGGCCGGCACAGTTCCAACGCCTGGCCTCCCGCACGATCGACGACACTGGCCGCAAATTCGTAGTGGTCGCCATAGCGCAGGGGAAGCGCCTTCAGCTCCCAGGCCCTGCTGACCACCCTCGTTGTCGGAGCGAGCAGCAGGCTGACGTCCTGAGGATCGGCGCTGTCCTCGAGAACCTCACGGTGGGCGTTCTCGAGCGGGTTTCGGCACACCATGTTGGCGCCGTAGTAGCCGTACTCCCGATACAGGACACCGTCCTCGTAGGCCGTACCGCAGCCGAAGACTCGTTCCACCCCACCATCCGCCTCGGCATTGCTTCCGATGGGCGCATAGCGTCCTGCGGTGAGCGGATGCCATGCGGCAGGAGCGGCCGCATCGGGGGCCAGCAGCCTGGCGTCGCTGCTGCGCCTGCCGAACAGCTGAATCGCGGCGATGTCGTCAATCGCAGGGGTCGCGCTCCGGGACTCGTGCGCAAGGCGCAGGCGTTCGTCTCCCACCACCAACTGAACGCCCTCCCCCGACTTGGCGACGCCAGGTCCCATGCGCTCGAAGAATGCAGGCAGGAGCCGCTCCGAAAGCAATGTCGTTGCGGTGCCCAGCTTCGAGGCTTCGATCACAGGACCTGCGGGCATCGTGGCCATGATCCGTTGAAGCAGGTCGCCTGCGCTGGTCCTGTAGAGGCCGCGCAGTGCGATTGCCGGTTCGCCAGTACTCAGCAGCGTCTCGCGCACGATTTCCCGGCGCCGGTGCGCCGCCTCGTCCTTGAGCGACGGCATCGCCCCTTTCCATGCAATCAGCGCGGCAGCCAGTTCCGCCGATGTGCAGCGCCTCGACCCTGTCGTGTCCGCCACGACACAGAGTTCGATCAATTCCTCTGTGCGCAGAGCGCCGAGGACGGCAGACGGTTCCAGCGCGCTTTCCAGCCTTTCCGCCAGATCGAGCAGGGAATCGTCCCTGCTGTCGCGGATCGAGAGCCAGTAGTTGTCGAGTTCGTCCAGGCCATGGCCCAGCGAGGCATCGAGCGAAAGAATGTTGCAATGCACGCGGCTGCCATCGGGATAGCCGAAGGCGGTTGCACCGTTCGAGGCGGTGACCGACTGTGGGGCCGCTCCATCCATCTGCGCGGGTGCGGCAGACAGCGTAGCGCCGGGCCGCAGGGTCCAGTTGCCCGCGCCGTCGACTTGGCACACGGCCGCACGGTCGATCGTGAAGAACCAGGTGGCCTTCAGTGCCGATGGCGTCGGCGCGCACAGATCCGTCAAGGTCTTGAGCAACCCCGCCCATGGCAACCCCGCCGGAACCCCGCCAACATCCACCACATCGGCGTGCTGGCCTCCCGCACTTGAGAAACTCAAGAGGCCCATCGGGGCGCAGAGCTCATGCCCCCGCGCTTCCACCGCAACTTTCAGGCTGGCAAGGAACGCGGGCACCTCCTGCTGAGGCGCATCAGGCGTCAGGGTGAAGCTCGTGCCCTGCTCGTCAGTCACCAGAACGTCCGGCAAGTCAGCCGGCCACACATTCCAGGGAAGGCTTCGACTGACCAATTCCCGCGCCTGGGCTTCGTTAGCAGGGTTGTCGGCAAACCCGGCTGTCACCCTCAGCGCCATTGGCCATCGCGCCAGACCCATCAGCCGCGCGCGCGGGCCTACCATGGAAAGCGTCACGTCAAGATGGAGCGGATTCATGGCAATGGAGGCACGATGGCCAGTGTGTCCAGAAACTCGTCGACAGCCGCTGCGGGGTCTGCCCGCCCGGCAAGGCTTGCATAGCTGCGAGCCTCATCGAGACCGCGCAATGCGGCCAGCGGTTCAGGTGCCGGTGCATCGGTTGCGGACAGCATGGCACCGGTGGTCGTTGCCATCGGTCGCGCAAGTGCATTCCGCTGCTGGCCGCCGCCCTTGGCAAATTGCTTTTCTACCTGGCGCGAGACACGCAGGGTGTAGCACCAGCAGATCCGGATTGATACGCTGAACCGTCCTGTCCCCGTCATGCCGCCGCTGTTGTCATAGGTGACGCGCAGCACCAGACGCATGGATGCGGAAGCAATTCCCAGCACCGAGAATTCGCCCCAGACGAGGATTCCCAAAGAAATGGCGGTGGTTCCGCTCCCCGTCTGCCAGTCCCGGTAGAAATCCACCGCGGCGGTGAACAGGATGCCGGCACTCCCACGGGCAAAGCCAAAGTTCACCGCGATGAAGGCCCCAGCAGAGATTCCGATCGAGACCCGAGTCTGGAAGCGAGCCGGTGGGCGATAGGTAGCATCGATGCCAAACCAGCCACCACCACCCAAAAAAAGGACGGCCAAGCCGAAGGGCCGGTCGGGTTTGCTGAGCCACAGCCCGGTGCCGATCTCGAAACCATCGGCGATTTGCAGATCTAGATGAGTATTCAGCGTAATGCCGGTCATCGTGAACGCACCGGTTCCGATATCGGGCAACGGCATGCAGAGAGAGCAACTCACGCCACCGGGAAGCAGCGGGGTGAGGGTCATCCCCTCGATTTCTGGCATCAACGCCTTCATAGCGTCCGTGATGAACTGCAATTCCTGAGCCATCTCGACCTTGTCTGCGTCGATCTGAAACTCCAGCTTTCCGGACTCGTTGAAGCTCAGCGAACCGTCCCGCAGCGTGACCATTGGTTTGTCATTGAGAGACAGTTCGAAGTCGGCGTTGAGTAGCGCAGACGTGCGCTGTGTCCGCTGCCCGTCCTTCTCGAGGATGATGTCGCTTTCGCCGGCGAACAGGGGCCGCAGCAGCCGCAACTTAACCGGGCCGAGATCGAAGAGGGTCGCGTCGGAATCGAAGCGCTTGTTGATGGAGACCTTGGCCCATGCCCGCAGGCGATCCTTGTCGAATCCGTGCTGCAGACGCAGCCACTCGAACTGGTTGTCGCCTTCGAGCGGCACGTTCAGGTCCGGCAGCAGGTAGGTCATGTCGATGCCGGCGATCGAAGGAAAGAGATCCTTTGCCAGCATGCCGCCGACGCATGCCTTGATCCGGTCAGTGAACCGGTCAAAGGGCATGTCGACATTCAGGGCATTGAGCACGTCGCCCGACAGTTCATTGAAAACCGCACTGGCCCGGGTCAACAGCACACCCGCGCCCGAGTTGTAGAGGTAGTAGCCGATCTGGTCGCGCGTCGCGCGCATGGCGTCGGTCACGGGACCTTCGGCGAGCACCCGCAATGTCTCGAGCCCGCTGTCGATGTTTTCCTTGGCAATCTTGTAGGCGCTGCCGACCGACTCGCTCACCCAGTCCTCCACCTGTCTGGCCGCCGCCTGCGCGTGCTTCTCGATCAAGTCGGCCTGCTCACGAACGGCCCGCTCCAGGGCAACCAGATCACCCTGCAACTGCTTTTCGATCTCGGCCAGGGCGGCCTCCGTCGTGCCTTTGAAGCCTTCCAGCGCATCCAGCGCACCCTGGGCGTTCAGGAAGGGAAGCTGTCCGAGCCGCGCCTTCAGCTTATCGCGCACAGCCGAGGCCGCCTTGCCCAGTTCGGTCTCCAGGCCGGCGGCGCAGTCGGCGAGCGCTTGCTGCAATCCAGCGACGTCCGTTGCTTGCGCGATCGACTTGGCAAGCCTCAGTTCCCACTCGCGCAATGCCTTGAGCCTGTCTTCGATCTCCTTGTCCCAACCTGCCAGCTGGCTCAAGCTGGTCTTGAGCCAGCTGTCGAGGCCGGCCAGCGCCTCGGTGATGAAATCGGCTGAGAGCGTCCTCCTGAGGACGTCCCGCAACGCCTCGAAGTCGGGGGCCTCCAGATCGAACGGAGCAACGGTGTCGGCCCAGCGTGCGAGCCAGTCCGCCGTTTCGTCGATGGCGGCGGCGGCGTGACCTTCGGCCTGTTCATAGACCGTCGGCTCCGTGACCGCCGTCGTGGTCGCGGTCGCGGCCGTTGTCGTCACAGGCAGACGCGAGAACCAAGTGGACAGGTCCCCATCCAGGACCTTGCGCAGGGTATCGACGAACAGGCGCAGTTTTGCGGGCAGGCCGTCGATCTCGTTGCGCCAGAGCAGGTCCAGGGTTGCTGCGGCATCCGGATCCAACTGGTATCGGCGCTCGAGGTCACCCAGCAGTTGGAGGGCGCCGGCCTGGACGGTGGAGAGCTGGCCGCCAAGTCGACGGACACTCTCATCGAGGGATGACCGCACGGCCGCCACCGCATGCTGCGGCACGAAGCCGATCTCGCCCAGGCGTTGCTGCGCCTGCTTGCACACCGCGTCCAAGATGGAGGACGCACCGGCGCGCGCATTTTCCAGGTCTTCGCCCAGGTGCTCCAGGTGCAGGGCCTGCTGCATCACCTGGTCCCGCAGCCGCGTGACCTCCCGGTCGACCCCTTGCGTGTAGGCGTCGAGGCGCCTCTTTTGCTGATCCGCCCAGGACAGGCCGATCGGCGCAGCGGAGAAGTCGGTACCTGCCACCGTGCCCGCAAGATTCTTCACAAGCCGCCGCACGTCGGCCTGCAATTGAGGCTCGTCGGAAAGGTCGAAGCGCTGCCCGGATTCCAGGCGTTCGCGCAGTTCGTGGCGCAGTTCTGCCATTCCGTCGAGCAGCACGGCCTGGCTGACGCCGAGCGCGACGCTTGCATCCAGCGCCTTGCGCTGCACAGGATCCGTTGGGGGCTCCGCAGGCGGAAGGCCGCGCGCGAGATTGATGTTAAAGATCCTGGTCTCAAGGCCATTGACCGGACGGTCGTGCATCAGGTTGGCAGCCTCTTGCGCGGGCTCTACGGTGAATGTGAAGCGCGCCATGCCAAGTTCGACGGGCGCCGCGTCCGGTTGCTGCTTGCTGCCGCGAAAGCTGCTGCTGAAGGGCAAGGGCGGAGGCACGGCTGGCCGCACCAATGGGAAATCCACGTCCGGCCAAGCGGGCCATGCGTCCGTGTCCCCGCCATCCTCCGCCCTGGTGCTGGTAAAGAACACGAGGTTTTGCGTGTTCGTCGTGCGCTGGCCGATATGACCCTCGCCTTTGTCCTTAGCCCGGGCGAAATCCAGGAACACCTGCGGGTCGGGAAAGAAGTCCTCCCGCCCTGGCGGAACCGGACCCCGCAGGCCGATCACGAAGCCATCGCGGATGTCCCGGCCCCAGTCGCTGCGCACCGGGACCACCGTGGTGGCAAACGCGCTGCGCGTCAACGGGCTTTTTGAGGCCGGGGCCGAGCGCGTGTCCGGATAGGACCGGCGCGGCTCCGTGATCTCGATGTACTCCCGCACCTTGCGTAGTGCCGCCAGCCCCTTGAACTCAGGCTGCATCTCCAGGTCATCCGCCGTGTCGTCGGCATCGCGATAGTCTTCATAGCGCGGCGAACGCCGTGTCGTGCGTTCGTACACGATCACGTGGCGCGCCTTGTTCCAGAGCATGGCAATGCGCCCGACGCGGATCAATGTCAACGAGTCAATGCGCCCCTGCCGGC
>CAJYQC010000111.1 GCA_913776885.1 uncultured Variovorax sp. | reverse complement strand
CCCTGCTTCTCGGTCATGCCCATGCCGACGGTGATCGAGGTCTTGCCCTCCAGCGGAATGTCGCGCGGATCGTGCTCGTTCGACGCGAGCTTGTCGCGCAGCACGGCATGCAGCGCCGCGTTGCGGCGCACGACAGGGATGCAGGCCTTGGTCATGGTGGTCGGGCAGGTGGAGCCCGACTCGATCTGGCTGTGCATGTACAGCGACGCGCCGTAGCCCACCCAGGCCGAGGGCCGCTCGTCGAAGAACGGCAGGTTGGCGATGCCGTTGCGCCGCGCGATGGACATCATCGTGTGCCAGGCCGGGTGGAAAGCCACCTGGTCGATGCGCTCGCCGGTGCGCGAGTGTGTGTGCAGCTCGGGCTCGTGGCGGTTGGCGTCCTCCGCGGCGCGCAGCGTGGCCTCGGCGCCGTACTCCGCGCCCTGGCGCACCAGCTCCTCGTCGCGCCAGGCCGCGCCGCCGCGTTCCACTGCGCCGCGCAGCGCGGGGTCGCTGGTGTAGACGTTGTAGTCCTTGAGTTCGGGGACCTGGTTGTCGGGGTGGATGCCGATGGTGGCGGTCATGCTCGTCTCTCCTTGGGTTGCGTCCGTGGGCGATTCAGGTGCCGGCGGGCCGCTCGCGCAGCACCAGCGTCTGGGTGGCGATGCCGATCGGGCCCTGCTCGTCGAATAGGTGGGACACGACCAGGCCCGCGCCGCCGCCGTGCACCTCGGAGACCGAGCGCAGGCCGATCCACTCGCCCTGCGGCACGCGGAAGAGGTTCACGCTCAGGTCGGCGTTGGTGAACAGGTAGCGATCGACCGGCAGCACCCAGCTCAGGCCGTTGCCGAAGTCGGCGGCCGCCGCTGCGCGCATGGCGGGCGACGTGGCTGCGCCATGCAGCAGCGGCACTGCGAGGCGGAACCACGCGGAGCAAGGGCCCGGCCGGGTCGAGTCGCCCTCGGCCACGCGCGTTTCCATGGCCGTGGCGTAGAAGGACACCCCCTCGGGCAAGCCCGGAATGCGCACGCGTTCCGAGCAGTCGCGCGGCAGCGGCCGCAGCGGCTCCTGTGGCCAGCCCGGCAGGCCGGGCGGAAGCGCCAGCGACTGGCTCGCCAGCAGCAGCGCATGCGCGCGCGCCACAAGCACCTCGCCCGCCAGCAGGTCGATGCTCACGCGCACCGTGGAGCGCGAGGACTGCACCTGCGTGCGCGTGGCGAGCGGCGCCAGCGGCACCGGCTTCACCAGTTCGAGCGTGAGCCGCGCCAGCTGCCAGCCCGGCCCCGGCGCGGCGCGCTCGGCCACGTGCACCAGCAGCGCCGCAGGCGCGCCCCCATGCTGCGCGCGCGGGTCCCAGGGGCCGCGCGACGACGGGCCGGGCAGCCATGTGTCGCCGCCCTGCGCGGTGTAGACGGCTTGGAGGGCTCGATGGGCGGGATGGGATTCGTCCGGAGTGCTCTCGTCGTATGCCATTGCAGAATGCCTCGATGGGTCCAAAAATTCTAGGAACAACCCGCCCGCGAGGTGTTCGGGTTCGGCTGCGCTGATGGCCGCCGCCCGCGCCCCGGCCGCCGCCCCGAGGCGCAAGCCGCGCCAGTCCCGCGCGCGCCACACCTCGCAGGCGCTGCAGGAAGCCTTTGTTCGGCTTTTGGTCGAGAAGGGCTACGCCGCCATCACCATCCGCGAGATCGTCTCGGTGGCCGGCACGGGGCTCGGCAGCTTCTACGAGTACTTCGAGAACAAGGAGGACCTGGCGCGCGTGTGCCTGCACCTGCGCTCCAAGGCGCTGCTGCTGGACATGCGCGCGGCCGTCGCCGCGCATGCGGGCCGGCCGCTCGCGGAAATCGTGGATGCGGTGATCGACGCGCAGCTCGATGCGCACCGCGCGCAGCCCCTGGCCTGGGGCGCGCACTACCTGCTGGAGCGGCACCTCTCGGGCCCCGAGGCCTACCGCAAGATGTACGACCGCTTCGTGGCCGAGTGGGTGGGCGCGCTCGACGCGGCCATCGACCTGTCGCCAGACTGCCAGAAGAAGGAAGTCGCCCGCGTCTGCCAGACCATCATCTACGGCCTGTTCGCGCACCTGCACATCGGCACGGGCGGGCGGCCCGACCTGCAGGCGCTGTCACGGCAGCTGCGGGCTGCGCTGCACGGTTACCTGAAGGGCGTGGCCTGAACGAAGGTCAGCGCGCGCTGCTGCTGTTCTTGTAGCCACTGACGCTTGCGTCGATGGTGCCGAACACCGTGACGCCGCTGCCGCTGGCCGGCGTCGCGGCAGAAGAGCCTGCATTGCCTGCGGAACCCGTGCCGGCGCAGCCCGTGGCCAGCACGCCCATTGCGATCGCGAATGCAGCGGCGATGAATGACGACTTCAACGGAATCTCCTGGATGGTGGGGTTCGGCCCACTATAGGCCCGGCGGCCGGGTCGGCCTGTAACAAACACACCCGGCGCCGACAGGGTTGTTGGCGCCGCACAGTAAAGCCTCGCCCTATTCGGGCTTGGCGCCGGAGGCCTTCACCGCCGCGCCCCACACCCCGATCTCGCTCGCCACGAAGCGGTCGAACTCGGCCGGCGTGGTCGGCGCTGGCTCTGAGCCGCGCTCGCGGATGAAGCGGGCCATCTGCTCGCTCTTGAGGATGTCGGTCACCTCGCGGTTCAGGCGCTCGACGATCTCGCCCGGCGTGCCGCGCGGCGCCATCAGGCCAAGCCAGCCCACGGCCTCGAAGTTCTTCGTGCCCGCCACGCCGCTCTCGCGCACGGTGGGCACGTCCGGCAGCTGCGAGGAGCGCGTGGCCGAGGTCACCGCCAGCGGCACCGCGCGGCCCGACTTGATGTGCGGCAGCGCGGCCGTCACCGAGTCGATCATCAACGGCACCTGGTTGCCCAGGAAGTCCGACTGCGCCGGGCCGCTGCCCCGGTACGGGATGTGCGTGATGAACACATGCGCCGCCGCCTTGTACATCTCGCCCGACAGATGCTGCGTGCCGCCGATACCGGCGCTCGCGTAGCTCAGCCGGCCGGGCTCGGCCTTGGCGCGCGCAGTCAGCTCGGCCAGCGTGCGGATGCCGCTTTCGGGCGTGGCCAGGAACACCAGGGGCACCTTGGCGACGAGCGAGATGCCGACCAGATCCTTGCGCGGGTCGAAGCCCGGCTTGGCGTAGAGCGTCTGGTTCACCGCCATGGCGCTGCCTGCCACCACCAGCGTGTAGCCGTCGGGCTGCGAGCGCACCACGAACTCGGTGCCGATGTTGCTGCCGGCGCCGGCCTTGTTGTCGACCACCACCGGCTGGCCCAGTCGCTTGCCGAGCTGCTCGGCCAGGGCGCGGGCGAAGATGTCAGTGGCCTGACCCGGGGGAAACGGCACCACCAGCTTGACCGGCTTGTCGGGCCACGCGGCGGCGTGCGCCGTGCCCATGCCGCCGATCGCGGCCAGGGAAAGTGCCACGCTCGTGGCGAAGTGTCTGCGCAGCATGCTCAGGGCGCCGAGAGGTGCTTGCCCACGATGCCCGCGAGCTCGAACATCGTCACCTGGTCCTTGCCGAACACCGGCTTGAGCTTGGCGTCGGCGTTGATCGAGCGCTTGTCCTTGGCGTCCTGCAGGCCGTTGGCCTTGATGTAGTCCCACAGCTTCTTCACGACTTCGGTGCGCGCGACCGGCTCGTTGCCGATCACCGCCGCGAGCGCGTCGCTGGGCTTCAGGCCCGCACCCGGCTTGCGCGGCGCGGCGGCCTTCTTCGCGGCCGGTGCCTTCTTGGCGGCGGGCGTCTTCTTTGCCGCCGCGGTCTTCTTGGCGGCGGCGGTCTTGCCGGCGAAGGTCTTGCGCGGCGGGAACTTGCTGCCCCCCTCGCGCGGCGCGAACTCGAAGGTCACCTTGCCCTCTTCCGCGTTCCAGGTCAGGAAGGCCTTGAAGGGGCGGCGCGTGCGCATGCTCACGAACTTGTCGAGCAGGTCGGTCTTGCCGGTGGCCAGCAGCTTCTCCATCTGCGCGCGCTCCACCGGCTGCTGCAGGATGATCTTTCCGGTCTTGAAGGTGCAGCTCGGCGTGGGCTGCGAATTGGTCGGCACCGACTTCTCGCAGACGTAGTTGCTGCCGTGCTCGAACACCGGCGCGCCGCACACCGGGCAGGGGCCCACGGTGTCCTGGTCGCTGAAGTCGACGATCTCGCCGCTTTCCTCGTTCTTGTCGTCGCCGAAGTCGAATTCCAGCTTCCAGTTCTTCGCCTCCTCGTCGAACTTGATGACGATCTCGGAGGTGAAGGGCCAGCCGGCCTTGGAACGGAACCCGTCCAGCGGGCCGATGTGCTTGTCGCGCAGCAGCGCCTCGGCCTCTTCCACTTCGAAGGTGCGCCCGGCCGGCGACTTGCCGAACGAGAAGCCGCAGGCATCCTCGCCCGTGCCGCTCTTGCCGGTGCAGGCATAGCGGCGGTAGTTCTCGCGCACGATGCCGCCGCAGTTGGGGCACGGCGTGCGCAGGGTGGCGTAGTCGCCGGGCACGGTGTCGCGGTCGTATTCCTTGGCCTTCTTGACGATGTGCTGCGTCATCTCGGCGATCTCGCGCATGAAGGCGTCGCGGCTGAGCGCGCCCTTCTCCATCTGCGCGAGCTTGTATTCCCATTCGCCGGTCAGCTCGGCCTTGGAGAGTTCCTCCACGCCCAGGCCGCGCAGCAGCGTCATGAGCTGGAAGGCCTTGGCCGTGGGGATCAGCTCGCGGCCCTCGCGCAGGATGTACTTCTCGGCGATCAGCCCTTCGATGGTGGCCGCGCGCGTGGCTGGCGTGCCCAGGCCCTTCTCCTGCATGGCTTCGCGCAGCTCGTCGTCGTCGATGGTCTTGCCCGCGCCTTCCATGGCGCCGAGCAGCGTGGCTTCGGAGTAGCGCGCCGGCGGGCGCGTCTTCAGGCCTTTGATGTCGGCCGCGAGCGTCTTGACGATCTCGCCCGGCTTCACCGGCACGAGGCGCTTGCCGTCCTTGTCGTCTTCCTTCTCGTCGTCCTGCGCTTCCTTGCCGTAGATGGCGAGCCAGCCCGGCTTCACCAGCACCTTGCCGTCGGTGCGGAAGGCGTACTTCCTGCCGGCGTCTTCCACCGTGCTGATGCGCGTGGTGACCTGGTATTCGGCGCTCGGGAAGAACACCGAGAGGAAACGCCGCACCACGAAGTCGTAGAGCTTCTGCTCGGCCTCGCTTAGGCCGCTGGGCGCCTGCAGCGTCGGGATGATGGCGAAGTGGTCCGACACCTTCGCGTTGTCGAAGATGCGCTTGTTGGGCCGCACGTAGTTGCCGTCCACCGCCTGCTGGGCGAAGGGCGCCAGGTGCTTCATGCCGCTGTTGGCGAGCATGCCCATCGTCTGCTTGACCACGGGAAGATAGTCTTCCGGCAGCGCGCGCGAATCGGTACGCGGATAGGTCAGCGCCTTGTGGCGCTCGTACAGGCTCTGGGCCAGCGCGAGCGTGGTCTTGGCGCTGAAGCCGAAGCGGCTGTTGGCCTCGCGCTGCAGCGAGGTCAGGTCGAACAGCAGCGGCGACGCCTGCGTGGTGGGCTTGCTTTCCTCGGTGACGGTGGCGGGCTTGCCGCGTGCCGCGTTGGCGATGGCCCGGGCTTCCTGCTCGTTCCACACGCGGTCGGCGCGCTGCTCGGGGTCGGGCTCGCCGCTGGGCAGCAGCGGCGCGCTGGCCTTCTTCCAGTCGGGGTTGAACCACTTGCCCGGGTACTCGCCGGCCTCGGCGCCGAAGGTGCCGTGGATTTCCCAGTAGTCGCGCGAGACGAACTTGCGGATCTGCTCCTCGCGCTCCACCACCACCGACAGCGTGGGCGTCTGCACGCGGCCCACGGTCGTGAGGAAGAAGCCGCCGTCGCGCGAGTTGAAGGCCGTCATCGCGCGCGTGCCGTTGATGCCCACCAGCCAGTCGGCCTCCGAGCGCGAACGCGCGGCGTCGGCCAGGCCCTGCATCTGCTTCTCGGTGCGCAGGGAGTCGAAGCCGTCGCGGATGGCCTGCGGCGTCATCGACTGCAGCCACAGCCGCTTCACCGGCTTGTTCAGCCCCGACTTGCCGCCCGCGTACTGCTCGATGAGCCGGAAGATCAGCTCGCCCTCGCGCCCCGCGTCGCATGCATTGATGAGCTGCGTCACGTCCTTGCGCTTGGCCTGCTTGACCACCGCGTTCAGGCGCGTCTTGGTCTTGTCGACGGGCTTCAGGTCGAAGTGCGGCGGGATCACCGGCAGGTTGGCGAAGCTCCACTTGCCGCGCTTGACGTCGAACTCCTCGGGCGCCTGGATTTCGACCAGGTGACCGACAGCGCTGGTCACGACATAGCTGTCGTTCTCGAAATGCTCGTCATGTTTGTCGAATTTCCCCGCCACCGGCGTGAGAGCGCGGACGATGTCCTGCGCCACCGACGGCTTTTCTGCGATTACCAACGTCTTCATCAACAGTTCCTAAAAAAATTCGGGCCGGCGCCGGGCCGCCCCGAGGCGGCCTGCGGCCCCCTCGGAGGCAGCGACGACACGCAGTGCAGGAGCGTGGGGGCCACATACAATCTGCGGCTTCCGCGTGCGCACGCGCACACGCGCATGTGTGTGCATATTCAAACTAACAGACTTCGGCGATGCCTTCCAAATCCCCACTTCCGGCCGGTCGCGATACGCAGGCCGCCGCGCTCCCCGAGGCGGATGCGCAGCCCGCCAAGGATCGTTCCGGCGGCCGCCGCATCCAGATGCGGCGCTCCGACGTCCACGGCAACGGCGTGTTCGCCGTGCAGGACCTGGCCGAAGGCGAGACGCTGATCGAATACAAGGGCGAAGTCATCAGCTGGAAGGAGGCGCTGCGCCGCCATCCGCACGACCCCAGCCAGCCGAACCACACCTTCTACTTCCACATCGACGACGGCCGCGTGATCGACGGCAACGTCAAGGGCAACGACGCACGCTGGATCAACCACTCCTGCGAGCCGAACTGCGAAGCCGACGAAGTCGATGGGCGCGTTTATATCAAGGCGCTGCGCAACATCGCAGCCGGCGAAGAGCTCAACTACGACTACGGTCTGATCATCGACGAGCCGTACACGCCGAAGCTGCTGGCCGAATTTCCCTGCTGGTGCGGCTCCGAGCAGTGCCGCGGCACGCTGCTGACACCGAAGGATGAGGACGAGGAAAAGAAGAACAAGAAGAAGGCGAAGAAAAAGGCCGAAAAGAAAAAGGCTGAGGAAAAGGCTGAGAAGAAGGCTGAGAAGAAGGAAGCGAAGAAGGACGCCAAAAAGGCGGAAAAGAAGGCCGGGAAGAAAGCGCAACAGAAATCCGCGAAGAAAGGCAAGTCCGCGAAGGACTGACGATGAGCCACAGCAGCACCGCCGACTGGCTCCAGGACCGGATCGCCGCGTCGGTCGCGCCGCTGCTGCCCGGCTTCGCGGTCGAGGCCGTGGCCGAGATCGACTCCACCAACACCGAACTGATGCGCCGCGCGCGTGCCGGCCGCGTCGAGCCCGTGCTGCTCGTGGCCGAGCGCCAGACGGCCGGGCGCGGCCGCCTCGGGCGCCCCTGGCAGAGCGGCGCGCAGCACGATGCAGCCGCCTCCTCGCTGACCTTCTCGCTCGGCATGCCGCTCGCGCCCGCTGACTGGTCGGGCCTGTCGCTGGCCGTGGGCGTGGCAGTGGCCGAGGGGCTCGATCCCTCGGGCGAGCACAAGGTCGGTCTCAAGTGGCCCAACGACATCTGGGTCGATGACCGCAAGCTGGTCGGCATCCTCATCGAGACCGCCCTCTCCTCCGACGGCGGTCCGCAGGCTTCCCGCTATGCGGTGATCGGCATCGGCATCAACATCGGCGCGCGCGAGGGCGGCGGCATGCGCACACCGCCGGCTTGGCTGCACCAGTGGCGCCCAGGCGTCACCGCGCCCGAGGTGCTGGCCGAACTGGCCGAACCGCTGGTGCGCACGGTGCTCGACTTCGAGGCCCGCGGCTTCGCGCCCTTTGCCGAACGCTTCGCGGCGCGCGACGTGCTGCGCGGGCGCGAGGTGACCCTCAGCGACGGCACCGCCGGCCTGTGCGAAGGCGTGGCCTGGGGCGGCGAGCTGCAGGTGCGCACCGACGCGGGCGTGCAGCTGATCTCCAGCGACGAAGTGAGCGTGCGCCCTCGCGGCATGGCCTTCTGATCTTCACGACCATGAAGCTGCGCCTGCTCCTCGCCGTGCTGCTGCTGGCCAACGGCGGCTACTTCCTCTGGACGCGCGGCGACCTCGCCGGCTTCGGCCTCGCGCCGGCCGCTCTCGCAGAGCGCGAACCGCAGCGCATGGCGCGGCAGATCCGCCCCGAGTGGCTGCAGATCCGCAAGGACGCGGCGAAGCCCCCGGCGCCGGCGCCCTGACGGCGAATCCGCACGGTCGGCTCAGGACGGCTGCTCGCCCTCGAAGCGCACCGTGAACAGCGCCCCCGGCGGCTGCTTGCCCGGATGGGCGTCCTCCAGCTTGACCTGCGCGCGGTGCTGGTTCGCGATCTCCAGCACGATCGGCAGGCCCAGCCCCGAGCCGTCGGCCTCGTTGCCGAGCACGCGGTAGAAGGGCTCGAACACCAGTTCGCGGTCGGCCTCGGCGATGCCGGGGCCGTTGTCCTCCACCTGCAGCAGCAGCACGTGGCCGAAGGGGTCGGCCAGAACGCGCACGGTGATCAGGCCAGGGCGCTCGGGCGTCGAGGGCGTGTAGTTGATCGCGTTGTCGACCAGGTTGCGAACCAGCTCCTTCAGCAGCGTGGGGTTGCCGTCGAACACCACGCCCGGCGCGCCGGGCTCCACGCCGTCGTAGCCCAGGTCGATGCGCTTCTCGATCGCGCGCGGCACCGCCTCGCGCACCACCTCGATGGTCAGCTTCGCAAGGTCGCAGGGCTGGTGGTGCGCGTGGGCGCTGTTGCCCTCTGCGCGCGCCAGCGACAGCAGCTGGTTCACCGTGTGCGTCGCGCGCTTGCTCGCGCGGCCGATCTGCTTGAGCGACTGCTTCAGCTCGTCGGCGTTGGCGCCCTCGCGCTGCGCCAGGTCGGCCTGCATGCGAAGGCCCGCGAGCGGCGTCTTCAACTGGTGCGCCGCGTCGGCCAGGAAGCGCTTCTGCGTGCCGATGGAGTCGTTGAGCTTGTCCAGCAGCTCGTTCACCGACGACACCAGCGGCACCACCTCCAGCGGCACCGAGGACTCATCCAGCGGGCTCAGGTCGCCGGGGCGCCGCTCGCGGATGCGCGCCTCCACCACCGACAGCGGTTTGATGCCGCGCACCAGCGCCAGCCAGATCAGCAGCACCGCCAGCGGCAGGATCGCGAACTGCGGCAGCAGCACGCCCTTGATGATCTCCGCCGCCAGCACCGACTGCTTCTCGCGCGTCTCGGCCAGCTGCAGCAGTGTGGGCGGCACGTCGTCGGCGCCGCTGGAGATCCACATCGAGGCCACGCGCACCGGCTGGCCGTGCACGTCGCTGTTGTGCAGGAAGACCTGGCCCGGCGGCAGCGGCTCGTCGAGGCCCGGCTGCGGGATGTCGCGCTCGCCGCTGAGCAGGTTGTCGTAGCCGTCGAGCAACTGGTAGTAGACGTGGCCGGCCTCGTCGGCGCGCAGGATCTCGCGCGCCGACTGCGACAGCACGAACTGCACCTGCCCCTCCTTCACCGTCACCAGTTCGGCCAGCACCTTCACGTTGTGCTCCAGCGCGCGGTCGAAGGGCGCGTTGGCGATGCCCTGCGCCACCAGCCAGGTGACGCCGATGCTCACCGGCACCAGCAGCAGCAGCGGCGTGAGCATCCAGTCGAGGATCTCGCCGAACAGGGAGCGCTGCGCGCGCTGGAAAAGCTTCACCTGGCTCGCCCTCCGGCCGCGTGCCCGTCCGGTCGCCGCGCCGCAACCCTTTCGACGGCAATGCCTGCGGCCCTGCAGAGCCGGTTCCGCGGCATGTCCCGCATGTCAGGACGCATCAGGGCTGGATCTTCTCGAGGCAGTAGCCCAGCCCGCGCACCGTGGCGATGCGCACCGGGCCCTTCTCGATCTTCTTGCGCAGGCGGTGGATGTAGACCTCGATGGCGTTCAGGCTCACTTCCTCGCCCCATTCGCACAGGCGGTCGACCAGCTGGTCCTTGCTCACCAGCCGGCCGGCGCGCTGCAGCAGCACTTCGAGCAGGCCGAGTTCGCGCGCCGAGAGCTCGACCATCCTGCCGTCGATGGTCGCCACGCGGCCGGCCTGGTCGTACACCAGCGGGCCGTGGCGGATGGTGTTGCTGGTGGCGCCCATGCCGCGCCGGGTGAGGGCGCGCACGCGCGCCTCCAGCTCCTGCAGGCTGAAGGGCTTGGCCATGTAGTCGTCGGCGCCGTGGTCCAGGCCCTTGACGCGCTCCTCCACGCTGTAGGCGGCCGTGAGCACCAGCACCGGCAGCTGCGAGCCGCGCGCGCGCAGCCGCTTGAGGATCTCGATGCCGTGCAGGCTGGGCAGGCCGAGGTCGAGGATCAGCAGGTCGAATTCGTCATGCGTCATGAGCGCGGTGTCGGCCTGCGAGCCGTTGGCCACGTGGTCGACCGCCGCGCCCGAGGTGCGCAGGCTGCGCAGCAGGGCA
>CAJYQC010000110.1 GCA_913776885.1 uncultured Variovorax sp. | reverse complement strand
GGCGGGCCATCTCGGTGGCCCATTCGACGGCGTCCAGGCCGGTGTTCTTGCGCCCGCCGTGGCTGTAGACGTCCCAGCCCGCGCCGCGCGTGGCGGCCTCCTCGGGGCTGCGGCGCTTGGCGTCGATGGCGACCACGATGCACTGCGAGCCATATTTCTGCGACGCGTCGCTGATCACCTGCGGATCGGCGATGGCGGCCGAGTTGAAGCTGGTCTTGTCGGCGCCGGCGTTGAGCAACCGGCGCACGTCGGCCACGGTGCGCACCCCGCCGCCCACTGTCAGCGGAATGAAGACCTGCGATGCCACCGCCTCGATGATCGGCAGGATCAGGTCGCGGCCGTCGCTGGTGGCCGTGATGTCGAGAAAGGTGAGCTCGTCGGCGCCCTGCGCGTTGTAGCGCGCGGCGATCTCGACCGGGTCTCCGGCGTCGCGCAGCTCGACGAAGTTGACGCCCTTGACGACACGGCCGCCGGTGACGTCGAGGCAGGGAATGATGCGTTTGGCAAGCATGGTGGGGTAAGGAACCGATGGGGTGATCAGAGAACGCGCAGCTGTTGCCAGCCTAGCCATTGGGCGCCGGGTGCAAGCAGCACGGGCTCGTCGATGCGGGCCGCCTCGACGCAGAGCATGTGGCGAAAGCCGTCGGCAGGCATGTCTGCGAGTTTCGCACCGAGCACGGGGCCGGGGTTCCAGACCACGGTTTCGGTGCAGGAAGGGCTCTGGGAGATTTCGACCGTGCCACGGGGCTGCGCCAGCTGCAGCGGCCGGGCCGGTGCGCCGTAGACGCTGTCGAATTCGTTGCCGAATTGCAGAGCCTCCGCCTTCTCGGCATAGCGCTCGTCGGTCAGCGAATCCCAGCGATTGGCGCCCTGCAGGCCCTTCAGGCGCGCATCGGCGATGTCGTCGACGCGCAGGTAGGTGTGCAACGCCGCGGCGAAGGACCAGGGCGCGGCATCGGTGTTGAGGAGCGTGAGCGCGGTGCGCAGCCCGCCGGGGCTCAGCGTGGCCTCCAGCCGTGCCTCGAAGGAGTGCGGCCAGAGCTTGCGCGTGGCTTCGTCGTCGCGCAGCTTCAGGCACAGGGTCTGGGGAGCGTCGGAAGAGGCGTTTTCCCAAGGCAGATTGCGCATGAAGCCATGCTTGGGCAGCATGCCGCGCTGGTTAAACTGAGGGCAGCAGATCGGGATGCCGCCGCGGATGGCCGCCTGCCCGTCGAACACCGCGCGCGGGCTCAGGTAGAGCCTCTCGACCGCGTCGGCCGTGGTCCACGACAGCACATGGGCGCCATGCAATGCGACGGTGACGGTGCTTCCGTCAGCGCCGGTGGCGCACAGGGCGGGCTGGCCGCGGAACTCGATCAGGCTGGTTTCCATGTGAGGAATTGTAGGCAGCGCCCGTGCCGTGGCACGGAACTGGCGTCCAGGGCCATTGCGCGCCCGGGGCCTTCTTGGATACCCTGTGGCGGCCTGCATCGGGAGACGAGGTGCAGGCCGGTCCCGCGTACCCGCAAAAAACCACTCTCACACGACAAAAGGGGATACGAATGAAGAAGCTGCCGATGGCCGCATGGATCCTGATCGCGATGGTGCTGGGCATCATCGTCGGCTACATGATCTTCACCAGCTTTCCGGACAAGAAGGCCGCGAAGGAAATCGCAGACTACGTCTCCATCGTCTCGGACGTGTTCCTGCGCATCATCAAGATGCTGATCGGCCCGCTGGTGTTCTCCACGCTGGTGGTGGGCATCGCGCACATGGGCGACGCCAAGTCGGTCGGCCGCGTGTTCGGCAAGGCCATCGGCTGGTTCCTCACCGCTTCGCTGATCTCGCTGGTCATCGGCCTTGTCATGGCCAACCTGCTCAAGCCCGGCGAGAACCTCGGCCTGCCGCTGCCGGACATCGGCGCCTCCGCCAACCTCGCCACCGCCAAGTTCACGCTGAAGGACTTTGTGAGCCACACCGTGCCGAAGTCCTTCGTCGAGGCCATGGCCAACAACGAGATCCTGCAGATCGTGGTGTTCTCGATGTTCTTCGGCGTGGCGCTGGCCTCGCTGGGCGACAAGGCGAAGACGCTGGTCGCGGCCATCGAGGAGCTCTCGCACGCGATGCTCAAGATCACCGGCTACGTGATGAAGCTCGCGCCGCTGGCCGTCCTGGCAGCCATGGCTGCGACGGTGGCCGTCAACGGCCTGGGCATCCTGCTGAAGTTCGCGGTGTTCATGGGCGACTTCTACCTGGGCCTCCTCGTGCTGTGGAGCGTGCTGGTGCTGGCGGGCTTCCTGTTCCTCGGTCCGCGCGTGCTCAAGCTGCTGGTGCTCATCAAGGAGGCCTTCCTGCTGTCGTTCGCCACCGCCAGCTCCGAAGCGGCCTATCCGAAGATCCTGCAGGCCCTCGACCGTTTCGGCGTGAAGCGCAAGATCTCCAGCTTCGTGATGCCGATGGGCTACTCGTTCAACCTCGACGGCTCGATGATGTACTGCACCTTCGCCGTGCTCTTCATCGCCCAGGCCTACAACATCCACATGCCGATCAGCACGCAGGTCACGATGCTGCTGATCCTGATGCTCACTTCCAAGGGCATGGCCGGCGTGCCGCGCGCCTCGCTCGTGGTGATCGCCGCCACCCTGAACCACTTCGACATTCCCGAGGCCGGCCTGCTGCTGATCCTGGGCGTGGACACCTTCCTCGACATGGGCCGCTCGGCCACCAATGCGGTGGGCAACTCCATCGCCACGGCGGTGGTCGCCAAATGGGAAGGCGAGCTGCTCTCCGAGGCCGACGCCGAGGTCAACGCCAGGGCGCTCGACGAGGAGGCCAATGCCACCCTCGCCCACCCGGCGCACGCCTGAGCGAGAGCGAAGAAAAACCATGAAGCGCGTCGGCACACTGCCATCCGCTTTCGCCGCCCTGCTGGCGGCCGTGTTCCTTTCGGCCGCACTGCCTGCGGCTCCCGCGCGGGCGCAGCAGCAGCTCACGGGCACCCTGGCCAAGGTGCGCGGCAGCGGCACCATCGCCATCGGCTACCGCGAGTCGTCGGTGCCGTTCTCCTACCTCAATGCGCGCAACGAACCCATCGGCTATTCGATAGAGCTGTGCCGCGCGCTGGTGACGGCCATCGAGGACGCGGTCAACAAGAGCCTCGCGATCAAGTGGGTGCCCGTGACCTCCGATTCGCGCATCGATGCGGTGGTGAATGGACAGGTCGACCTGGAATGCGGCTCCACCACCAACAACCTCGAGCGCCAGAAGCGCGTGAGCTTCTCGCCCACGATGTTCGTCTCCGGCACCAAGGTGCTGGTGAAGAAGGGCTCGCCGATCAAGTCGTTCCGCGACCTGGCCAACCGCAAGGTGGCAGTGACCGCGGGCACCACCAACGAGAAGACGCTGCGCGAGCTCTCGCAGAAGTTCAAGCTGAACATCGACCTGCTGGTGGCGCGCGACCATGCCGAATCCTTCGGCCTCGTGAAGAGCGGCCAGGCCGACGCCTTCGCCACCGACGACGTGCTGCTCTACGGCCTGATCGCCAAGGACGCCGCCAAGTCCGACTACGAGGTGGTCGGCGACTTCCTCTCCTACGACCCCTACGGGATCATGTACCGCAAGGGCGACGCCCAGCTCGACAAGGTGGTCGTCGACACCTTCCAGGTGCTGGCCGAAGACGGCGAGATCGAACGCCAGTACAAGCGCTGGTTCCTGCGCAAGCTGCCCTCGGGCGAGAGCATCAACCTGCCGATGAGCGCGCAGCTCGAAACCATCATCCAGACGATGTCGGTGAAGGCCGAGTAGGTGCTCGCACCGCCGCCGCTTATCGAGTCGGCCACTCCCATCGCGGTATCTCGCTCATGTCGAGGTTGGCGATGCGCGTCTCGCCGAAGCGTTTTTCCAGCACCACCGGCTGCATGCCGTCGCTGTCGTCCAGCGCCGAGATGAGCCTTGCGGCGTGCGACACCACCATCACCTGCGACTGCCGAGCCGCCTGCGCGATGAGCCGGCCGAGCGCGGGCAGCAGGTCGGGGTGCAGGCTGGTTTCGGGCTCGTTGAGCACCAGCAGCGCGGGCGGACGCGGCGTGAGCAGTGCCGCGATCCACAGCAGGTAGCGCAGCGTGCCGTCGGAGAGCTCGGCGGCCGTCAGCGGCCTCAGCAGGCCGTGCTGGTGCATCAGCGTCTCGAATCGGTCGCCGTTGACGCGGATCTCGATGCCGGCGCCCGGAAAGGCATCGTCCACCGCACGGTCGAGCGCTTCGCCGTCGCCGATCTCGCGGATGGTCTGCAGCGCGGCGGCCAGGTCGGCGCCGTCGTTGGCGAGCACCGGCGTGTAGGTGCCCAGTTGCGGCTGGCGCGCGGGCGCCTCGGCGTCGGAGCGGAAGTGGTCGTAGAAGCGCCAGGAACGCATCTGCTCGCGCAGCGTGAGCATCTCGGGCGCATCGCGCGGGTCGGCGTGCTCGGTCATCATGCTGGCGAAGGCCGGGATCGGCCGGCCGACGGCCTGCCAGCCCTTGCCATCGCGCAGCCGCAGCGCGGCGCCCTTGCGGTCGACCAGCTGCGTGGAGGGCCGCAGCAGCGGGCCGCTCCAGATGGCTTCGTGCTTGATCTGCGGATCGTGCGAAAAGGCGGTGGACGGGATCGGCGGCGGCAGGCCGATGTCGATGGCGTAGCCGAAGTCTTCGGCCTCGGCGCCGGCGAAGCCCAGCTTCAGCGCCACCGGCTCGCTGCGCCCCGTGCCTTGCACCGGCACTTCGCCGCGCAGCATGGCGGCCGAAAAGCGCTCGGGCCCGGCCCACAGCGTGGATGAAAGCCCGCCCTCGCGCACCAGCGAGCGGATGACGCCGCCGTTGGCGATGTCGGCCAGCAGGCGCATCGCGCGGTACACGCTCGACTTGCCGCTGCCGTTGGGCCCGGTCACGACCGTGAGTCGGCCCAGCGGCAAGGTCAGCTGCCGCAGCGACCGGTAGTTGGCGATGGCGAGCGCGGAGAGCACGCGCTGCGCAGCGGGAGCGTCAGGCGGTCAGCTCGTCCGCGCGGGCCTGCGCGGCGGCGAAGTCGAGGTCGCCCGAGTAGATGGCGCGGCCGCAGATCACGCCCTCGACGCCGTCCGATTCGACCGCGCAGAGCTGGTCGATGTCGGCCATGTTCGACAGGCCGCCCGAGGCGATCACGGGGATGGTCAGCGCCTGGGCCAGCTTGACGGTGGCCTCGATGTTGATGCCCGAAAGCATGCCGTCGCGGCCGATGTCGGTGTAGATGATCGACTCGACGCCGTAGTCCTCGAACTTCTTGCCCAGGTCGGCCACCTCGTGGCCCGTGAGCTTGCTCCAGCCGTCGGTGGCGACCTTGCCGTCCTTGGCGTCCAGGCCCACGATGATGTGGCCGCCGAAGGCGCTGCAGGCGTCCTTCAGGAAGCCGGGGTTCTTGACCGCGGCGGTGCCGATGATCACGTAGCGCAGGCCGTCGTCGATGTAGCGCTCGATGGTGTCGAGGTCGCGGATGCCGCCGCCAAGCTGCACCGGGATGTCGTCGCCGACCTCCTTCAGGATCGCCTTGATCGCCGCGTGGTTCTGCGGCTTGCCGGCGAAGGCGCCGTTCAGGTCGACCAGGTGCAGCCGCCGCGCGCCGGCATCGACCCACTTGCGCGCCATGGCGGCGGGGTCTTCGCTGAAGATGGTGGACTGATCCATGTCGCCCTGCTTGAGGCGAACGCAGTGGCCGTCTTTGAGATCAATGGCGGGAATGAGGAGCATGGAAGTGACGCGAATGTGCGAGATCCGGGCTGTCAGAGCCCGGGCCCGGCAGGAAGAACAGGTTCAGGGGTTCCAGTGGAGGAAATTGCGATATAGCTGCAGCCCATGGTCCGCACTCTTCTCCGGGTGGAACTGGGTTGCAAAAATGTTATCTCGTGCGATGGCCGCGGTAAAGCTCGCGCCGTATTCCGCCTCGCCCACACTGTGTTTGGGGTCTGCCGGGCGGGCATAGAAGCTGTGCACGAAGTAGAAGTAGCTGAGGTCGGGCACCCCGGCCCACACCGCGTGCGGCTGGGCCTGGCGCACCTGGTTCCAGCCCATCTGCGGCACCTTGAAGCGGCTGCCGTCGGGCTGCAGGCGCCCGGCCAGGTCGAACTTGACCACCTCGCCCGGAATGAGGGCCAGGCCGTCGGTCGGGCCCTCGTCGCTGCGCGACAGCATCATCTGCATGCCCACGCACACGCCGAACAGCGGCTTGCTGGCTGCCGCCTCGAGCACCGATTCCTGCAGGCCCGAGTCGCGCAGCTCGCGCATGCAGTCGGGCATGGCGCCCTGACCCGGCAGCACCACGCGGGTGGCCTTGCGGACCACGTCCGGGTCGGAGGTGACGAACACATCCACCCCCACCTGGTCGGCCGCATGGCGCACGGCCTGCGACACGGAGTGCAGGTTGCCCATGCCGTAGTCGACGACCGCGACGGTGTTTGCTGCTACAGATTTCATAGCTTTCGAGCCGCCGTCCTCAGAGCGAGCCCTTGGTCGACGGGATCATTCCCGCCGAACGCGGATCGAGCTCGAGCGCGCCGCGCAGGGCGCGCGCGAAGGCCTTGAACACCGTCTCGCACTGGTGGTGCGCATTGACGCCCTTGAGGTTGTCGATGTGCAGCGTGACGAAGGCATGGTTCACGAAGCCCTGGAAGAACTCGTAGGTGAGCTGGCTGTCGAAGGCGCCGATCATTCCGCTGGTGAAGGGCACGTGCATCTCCAGGCCCGGACGGCCCGAGAAGTCGATGACGACGCGGCTCAGGGCCTCGTCCAGCGGCACGTAGGCGTGGCCGTAGCGGCGGATGCCCTTCTTGTCGCCCACGGCCTTGGCCACGGCCTGGCCCAGCGTGATGCCCACGTCCTCCACCGTGTGGTGGCCGTCGATGTGCAGGTCGTCCTGGCAGTCGATCTCGAGGTCGATCAGCCCGTGGCGGGCGATCTGGTCGAGCATGTGGTCGAAGAAGCCGATGCCGGTCGAGAGCTTGGCCTTTCCGGTGCCGTCGAGGTTGACGCTGACGGTGATCTTGGTCTCGGCGGTGTTGCGGGTGACCGTCGCGATGCGATCGGCAGCGCCCGCTCGGGCCGTGATGGTGGGGGTGGTCATAGTGAGGCTTCGAGCGCCGCGAGCATCCGCGCATTCTCGTCGGCGGTTCCGACGGTCAGGCGCAGGCAGTTTGCGAGCAGATCGTGCATTTTAGAAACGTTCTTCACGAGCACGCCGTGGGCCTTCATGCCATCGAAGGTCTTGGCGGCATCGGGCACGCGCAGCAGGATCATGTTGGCGTCGCTGGGCCAGGTCTTCACGCCGGGCAGGCGGCCGAGGCCCATCATCAGCCGCTCGCGCTCCTCGCGGATCTGCCGCGCCTGCGCCTCGAACACGTCGGCGTGCTCCAGGGCGAAGAGCGCGCACTCGCAGTTGAGCACGCTGATGTTGTAGGGCGGGCGCACCTTGTCGACCTCGGCGACCAGCGCGGCCGGTCCCATCAGGTAGCCCAGGCGGATGCCGGCCAGGCCGAACTTGCTCAGCGTGCGCATCAGCAGCACGTGGCCGTGCCTGGCGAGCCGGTCGATGTAGCTGCGCGCGGCGAAGGGCTGATAGGCCTCGTCGATGGCGATTAGGCCGCCCTGCGCGCCCTGGGCCTCGACGATGCGCTCGAGCACCGCATCGTTCCAGAGGTTGGCCGTGGGGTTGTTGGGGTACGCGAGGTAGACGACGGCGGGCTTCTCGCGCTCGATGGCGGCCAGCATGGCGGTCTCGTCGAGTTCGAAGTCGGCCGTCAGCGGCACGCCGACGAAGCGCAGTCCCTGCAGCCTCGCGCTCATGGCGTACATGACGAAGCCGGGCACCGGCGCCAGCACGGTGGCGCCGGGCTTGTCGCAGGCGATGGCCAGCAGCGAGATCAACTCGTCCGAACCGTTGCCCAGCATCAGCTCGAAGCCCTCGGGCATCTGCGCATGCGCGGCCAGCGCGCGGCGCAGGTCGGCGCCGCGCTCGCCCGGGTAGCGGTTCAGCGCCAGCGCGCCGAGCCGCGCGCCGAGCTCGGCCTGCAGCGCAGGCGGCAGGCCGAAGGGGTTCTCCATGGCGTCGAGCTTGATGAAGCCGGTGGCGTCCTGCACCGCGTAGGCGTGCATGGACCGCACGTCCTCGCGGATGCGGTCGAGCGGGAGGCGGGCGGATTCGGAAGGGGCAGCGGTCATCGGGTGCAGCGGTAGCTGTTGCGGAGGGCGCCGGCCATGACCAGTTGCACTGGCATGTCGGCTTCGTAACTGTCGGCGTTGCGGCTGAGCTCGGTCTGGTAGAGCGAGCGCGCCATGGAGGGCTCGAGGCGGCGGCCCTCGACGCAGAAGATGGGCTTCTGCCCGTTGCGCTGCGAGGCCTCGACGCCTTCGCGCAAACCTTCGAGCACGCCGACGAGGTAGTAGCTGGCGTAGGCCTTACCGTCCTTCTCGCCGGCTTCGAGGGTGCGCAGTTCGCGGATGCTCATGGCCTGCGCGCCGGTCGCGGATGCCGCGAGCACGAGCGACAGGAAGGCGGCACGCTTCATGGACATCACTTGCGGTAGCGCGGCGGCGGCGCGTAGGCACCGTCGGCGGGGAAGGCGCTGGGCTGCTGCTGCGCGGCGTCGCGGCGCTGGCGGCGGGGCGCGTTGCGCTCCTCGAGCTCGAACAGCGCGGCGCCGATCACGCCGACGTTGCGCACGTCGCCGGCCTCGGTGTTGGCGGCGTAGGCGCGGCCGGGCGCGGAGAAGCGGAAGGCCGCCACCTCGTTCTGGCTCTTGCGGAAGCCCTCGATGGTCAGCGACTGCAGCGGCTGCAGCACGTAGCCGCCGTTGCGCAGGCTGCCGGGCTTGCCGCTGAGCACGTCCAGGCCGTCGACCGTGGCGATCACCTCGTAGCTGCGCTCGCTGAGGTTGCGAAAGCGCAGCGTGTAGCGCGATCCCTCGACGCCGGCCAGGCGGAAGGTGTCGTCGCCACCGGCGCCGCGGCGGGCGCGCTGCAGCGGCAGCGCACGGCCGTCCTCGTCGAGCACCGACCATTCGACGTCGCCGTCGGCCAGCATCAGGCTCAGGCGCCGCTCGGGGTTGCCGCCCACCGCGCGGCGCACGGCGGAAGCTTCGTTGTAGCCCAGCGAGGCCACGTCGTCGGGCCGGTCGGACAAGCGCTTGGTGACGACCGTGCGGGTCTTGGACTCGATGCCTTCGCCCCACTGCGTGCCGAGCTGCGGTGCGGGCGCCGCGGGTGCGGCGCTGGGCGTGGCCGTGGATGCCACAGATTCGCGCGGCGCCTGCGGCATCTGGCTGCAGGCCGCCAGCAGCGCGGCGCCGGCGATGGCCGTGGCGGCCAACCTAAACAGGCGCGAACCGAAGAAACCGACGAAACCGGCGAAATGCGACCCGAAAGGACGATCGATCATCAGGCGTGCTCCTCCCGCATGCGGGTTGTTGTTGGACTTCAGATCTTAGTCAGCCGCATCCGCGCGGCTTCTGCGTGCGCCTGCAGCCCCTCGCCCTCGGCCAGCGTCACGGCGATGGGGCCAAGCACCTGGGCGCCGGCCTCGCTGACCTCGATCAGGCTGGAGCGCTTCTGGAAGTCGTACACGCCCAGCGGGCTCGAGAAGCGCGCCGTGCCGCTGGTGGGCAGCACGTGGTTCGGCCCCGCGCAGTAGTCGCCCAGGCTCTCGCTCGTGAAGGCGCCCAGGAAGATCGCGCCGGCGTGGCGCAGCAGCGGCTCCCAGCGGTTCGGCTCGCTGCTGCTCACTTCGAGGTGCTCGGGAGCGATGCGGTTGCTGATCTCGCAGGCCTCTTCCATGCTCTTGGTGTGGATCAGCGCGCCGCGGCCGTTGAGCGAGGCGGCGATGATCTCCGCGCGCGGCATCGAGGGCAGCAGGCGGTCGATCTCGGCCTGCACGCGGTCGATGTAGCCCGCGTCGGGGCACAGCAGGATGCTTTGGGCCAGCTCGTCGTGCTCGGCCTGGCTGAACAGGTCCATCGCCACCCAATCGGGCGGCGTGGTGCCGTCGGCCAGCACCAGGATCTCGCTGGGGCCGGCGATCATGTCGATGCCCACCGTGCCGAACACGCGGCGCTTGGCAGCGGCGACGTAGGCGTTGCCGGGGCCGGTGATCTTGTCGACGGCGGGAATGGTGGCGGTGCCGTAGGCCAGCGCGGCCACGGCCTGGGCGCCACCGATGGTGAACGCACGGGTCACGCCGGCCACGTAGGCAGCTGCCAGCACCAGCACGTTGCGTTCGCCCTTGGTGGACGACTGCCCGCCCGCGCCGCCCGTCGCCACGCTGCCCTTCACGGGCGTGGGGACCACCATGATGATTTCGCCGACGCCAGCCACATGGGCCGGGATCGCATTCATCAGCAGGCTCGACGGATAGGCCGCCTTGCCGCCCGGCACGTAGATGCCCACGCGGTCGAGCGGCGTGACCTTCTGGCCCAGCAGCGTGCCGTCGGCGTCGCGGTAGCTCCAGCTCTCGCCGCTGGCCTTCTTCTGGGCCTCGTGGTAGCTGCGCACCCGGTCGGCCGCGGCCTGCAGCGCGTCGCGCTGTTCGGCGGGCAGCGAGTCGAAGGCTTCCTTGAAGTCGGCATGCGTCAGTTCGAGCTCGGACGTGGCGGCGGCACCAAGGCCGTCGAAGCGGCGGGTGTATTCGAGCACCGCCTCGTCGCCGCGCTTTTGCACGTCGGCGAGGATGTCCGCCACCACTTTCTCGATGGCCGCGTCGGCGTCCGCCGACCAATGCAGCCGCGCCTTGAATTCAGCGTCGAAGCTGGCTGAAGTCGTGGACAGGCGGAGGGGGGCTGCTTTCGAGGTCATGAGGCGGGAGATTTCAGGCGGAAGGAATTGCGGTGGCGAAGGCGTCGATGATGTGGCGCATCGGCTCGCGCTTGAGCTTGAGCGCGGCCTGGTTCACCACCAGGCGGGCGCTGATGTCCATGATGCGCTCCACCTCGACGAGGTGGTTGGCCTTGAGCGTGTTGCCGGTCGAGACCAGGTCGACGATGGCGTCGGCCAGGCCGGTGAGCGGCGCGAGCTCCATGCTGCCGTAGAGCTTGATCAGGTCGACGTGCACGCCCTTGCTGGCGAAGAAGTCGCGCGCCAGGCCCACGTACTTGGTCGCCACGCGAAGGCGCGAGCCCTGCTTCACGGCCGAGGCGTAGTCGTAGTCGGCGCGCACGGCCACACTCAGGCGGCAGGCGGCGATGCGAAGGTCCAGCGGCTGGTAGAGGCCCTGCTTGCCGTGCTCCAGCAGCACGTCGAGGCCGGTCACGCCGAGGTCGGCGCCGCCGTACTGCACGTAGGTGGGCACGTCGGAGGCGCGCACCAGCACCACGCGCACGTCGGGGCGGGTGGTCTCCAGAATGAGCTTGCGCGACTTCTCGGGGTCTTCGGTGACCTCGATGCCGGCGGCGGCCAGCAGGGGCATCGTCTCTTCGAAGATGCGGCCTTTGGACAGAGCAAGCGTGATCACGATTGCGGCTCCTTTGATGCGAAGGTGATCATGCGGCTGCGGCTGCGGTCAGTCGTTCGATGTCGGCGCCCAGGCCGCGCAGTTTGGCTTCCATGCGGTCGTAGCCCCGGTCGAGGTGGTAGATGCGGTCGACCAGCGTCTCGCCCTCGGCCACGAGGCCGGCGATGACGAGGCTGGCGGACGCGCGCAGGTCGGTGGCCATCACGGTGGCGCCCGAGAGCTGCTGCACGCCCTCGACCATCGCCACCTTGCCGTCGACGTGGATGTGCGCGCCCAGGCGCACCATCTCGTTCACGTGCATGAATCGGTTCTCGAAGATGGTCTCGGTGACCACCGAGGCGCCGCGCGCGATCACGTTCAGCGCCATGAACTGGGCCTGCATGTCGGTCGGAAAGCCCGGGTATTCGGTGGTGCTGAAGCTCTGCGCCTTCAGGTGCTCGTACGCCGGGCCCTTGGAGGCGATGCGCACGCCGCCCTTTTCGGAAGTGACGTTGCAGCCGGCATCGCGCAGCTTGTCGATCACCGCGTCGAGATGGTCGCCGCGCGCGTTGCGCAGCAAGGCATCGCCGCCGGTGGCCGCCACCGCGCACATGAAAGTGCCTGCCTCGATGCGGTCGGCCACCACCGTGTGCTCGCAGCCGTGCAGCTTCTCGACGCCCTGGATTCGGATGTGGCTGGTGCCGTGTCCTTCGATCTTCGCGCCCATGCGGATCAGCATCTCGGCCAAGTCGACGATCTCGGGCTCCTGCGCAGCGTTCTCCAGCAGCGTCTCGCCCTCGGCCAGCGCGGCGGCCATGAGGAAGTTCTCGGTGCCGGTGACGGTGACCATGTCGGTCAGGATGCACGCGCCCTTCAGCCGCGTGCGACCGGCCGGCAGCCGCGCGACCATGTAGCCGTGCTCGACCACGATCTCGGCGCCCATGGCCTGCAGGCCCTTGATGTGCTGGTCGACCGGCCGCGAACCGATGGCGCAGCCGCCCGGCAGCGACACCTTGGCATGGCCGAAGCGCGCCAGCAGCGGGCCCAGGGCCAGCACGGATGCGCGCATGGTCTTGACCAGCTCGTAGGGCGCCTCCGGCCTGGTGAGTTCGGCCGCATTGAGCCGAACCGTGCCGCCATCTTTGTAGTTCGCGTCGCGCTCGGCCGAAACGCCCATGTTGCGCACCAGCTTGAGCATCGTCGACACGTCCTGCAGGCGCGGCACGTTGTTCAGCACCACGGGCTCGTCGGTCAGCAGGGCCGCGCACAGCTCGGGCAGCGCGGCGTTCTTGGCGCCGGAAATGAATACTTCGCCGCGGAGCTCTCGCCCGCCGCGAATCAGAAGTTTGTCCATCGAAGTTCCAGCGAAATCAGGAGGCCGCCAGGGGCCAGGAAGTTATTTTTCCACCGCCGCCCACTCGGCCGGCGTGTACGTCTTCATCGAAAGCGCATGCACCTCGTCGGTGTGCATTTTCGCACCCAGGGTGGCGTAGACCCGCTGGTGGCGCTGGATCGAGCGCTTGCCCTCAAATTCGGCCGAGACGATGGTCGCGTACCAATGTCGGCCATCGCCCTCCAGCGAGATGTGCTCGCACGGCAGGTGGGCGGTGATGATGGCTTGGAGTTGGTCAGCAGTCATTTGAGGCAGGTATTCATTGGGGGACACCGGGGAACCGGCTTTGCCGGGCCGCAGGTGTCGCCCCCGGAAGGGGGTTGGCGAAGCGACACGAAGTGCGCGCAGCCTGGGGGAGAGCCATTGTCTAGCCGCGGATTTTGTAGCCGATGCGCAGCAGATGGATGGCGATGGCGCTCACCACCAGCCACGCGGTGCCGACGATGCCGAAGCTGAGCCACGGCGAAGCGTCGCTCACGCCGAAGAAGCCGTAGCGGAAGCCGTCGATCATGTAGAAGAACGGGTTCAGGTGACTCACCTTCTGCCAGAAGTGCGGCAGCGAGCCGATCGAATAGAACACGCCCGACAGGAAGGTCATGGGCATGATCAGGAAGTTCTGGAACACCGCCATCTGGTCGAACTTCTCGGCCCAGAGGCCGGCGATGAGCCCCAGCGTGCCGAGCATGGCCGAACCCAGCAGCGCGAACACCAGGATCCACACCGGCGCGGCGAAGCTCGGCTGCGCGAACAGCACCGTCACCACGAACACGCCCAGCCCCACCGCCAGCCCGCGGATCACCGACGAGCCCACGTAGGCGAAGAACCAGCCCCAATGCGACAGCGGCGTGAGCAGCACGAAGACCAGGTTGCCCATGATCTTGCTCTGGATGATGGAAGACGAGCTGTTGGCGAAGGCGTTCTGCAGCACGCTCATCATCACCAGGCCCGGAACGAGGAAGGCGGTGTAGCCGACCGTGCCGTAGACCTTCACGTGGTCTTCGAGCACGTGGCCGAACACCATCAGGTACAGCAGCGCGGTGAGCACCGGCGCCCCCACCGTCTGGAAGCCGACCTTCCAGAAGCGCAGCGTTTCCTTGTAGAGCAGCGCGCGCCAGCCCGTGACGGCCATCATCGCGCCACCTCCAGCGGGGTCTGCTCGCCGGCCATCAGGTCGATGAACACGTCTTCCAGGTCGGCCTTGCGCATCTCCACGTCTTCCACCGTGACGCCGGCTTCGCGGATGGCGGCCAGCAATTGTTCGACTTCAAGGGCGTTCTGCGCCGGCAGCTGCACGATGCGCCCGGTGACGCGCGCGTGCTGGGCGATCGCCCAGGGCAGCATGGCGTCGGTCTTGAAGCGCAGCACGTTGCTCGCGGCCGACTTCAGCAGCTCGCTGGTGCGGTCGAGGGCGATCACCTTGCCCAGCTTGAGCATGGCGATGCGGCTGCACAGCGCCTCGGCCTCTTCGAGATAGTGGGTGGTGAGCAGCACCGTGCTGCCCTGCTTGTTGAGCCTGGCCACGAACTGCCAGAGCGTCTGGCGCAGCTCGACGTCGACGCCCGCGGTGGGTTCGTCCAGCACGATCACCGGCGGCTTGTGCACCAGCGCCTGCGCCACCAGCACGCGGCGCTTCATGCCGCCGGAGAGCTGGCGCATGTTGGCCGTGGCCTTGTCGGCCAGGCCCAGGCTCTGCAGCAGCTCGTCGATCCAGGCTTCGTTGTTGGTGATGCCGAAGTAGCCCGACTGGATGCGCAGCGACTCGCGCACGTTGAAGAAGGGATCGAACACCAGTTCCTGCGGCACGATGCCGAGTTGGCGGCGCGCCTGCGCGTAGTCGCGCTGCACGTCGAATCCGTGGACGCTGATGGCGCCCGCCGAGGGGCGCGACAGGCCCGCGAGCATGCTGATCAGGGTGGTCTTGCCCGCGCCGTTCGGGCCGAGGAGGCCGAAGAACTCGCCCTCTTCGATCTGGAAGCTGACCTCGTCGACCGCCTTGAGCCCCGGCTTGCCCTGGGCTTTCTGCTGTCTGGAGGGGGGATAGGTCTTGGAGACCGACTGGAATGAGATCGCGGGCATGGGAGCCCGCGATTTTAAGGTGCCGCTCTGCAAGCTGCCTCGCAGCGGCCCGATACCCTCACGAGGCCCCCGCCGGGGCCAGCGGGTCAGGGCGCGGCGGGCAGCAGCCCGGCGATGCCGTACAGGGCCGCCAGTTCGCGCAGCCGGGGCGAGAGCCCCTTGACGGAGAACCCGCGCCCCAGCGCGCTCGATTCGCGCCGGCATTCGAGCAGCACGGCCAGCGCCGAGGAGTCGAAATGGGTCAGCGCCGTCGCGTCGACCACGGTGGACGACGAGTCGGCCTGTCCCTTGAGCCCCTGCTGCAGCATGCGCATGCAGGCCGGGGCCTCGTCATGGGTGAGTCGGGCGGGCAGGACCAGCATCGCGCGCGGCTCCGGCTCAGCCCTTGCCCTTGTTGCGCGCGGCCAGCGCGGCGATCAGGCCGTCGACGCCGCTCTTGTTGATTTCCTGCGCGAACTGCGTGCGGTAGGTATCGACCAGCCAGACGCCCAGCACGTTCAGGTTGTAGACCTTCCAGCCGGCGCCCTGGCCGGGGGTCTTCTCGAGGCGGTAGTCGAGCTGAACCGGGTCGCCGCGGCCCTTGATCTCGGTGCGCACCAGCACGTCCTTGTCGTCGGGCGAGCCGCGGAAGGGACGCACGGTGACGGTCTGGTCGGTCACCTGGTCGAGCGCGCCGGCGTAGGTGCGCACCAGCAGCGCCTTGAACTCGTCCTGCAGGCGCTTCTGCTGCTCGGGGGTGGCGCTACGCCAGGCAGGACCGACGGCCGAAGCGGTCATGCGCTGGAAGTTGACGTTCGGCATGATCTTGCTGTCGACCAGCACCATGATCTTGTTGACGTCGCCCGACTTGATGGACGAGTCGGCCTTGATCGTCTCGAGCACGTCGGTCGACAGGCGCTTGACGAGTGCGTCGGGCGCCTCGTCCGCGGCACGGGCAGGCTGGACGAAGGCGACGGCGGCACTGAACAGCAGTGCCCCGGCCAGCGCCAGGCGGCCGAGATCGCGACGTTGCATGGTCTTGTCGTTCATTGAGAGTCCCTCATTCAAGTTTGAAGATCCGCAGGCATCCGGAATCGCCGGCTGCCAAGGCAGGAACGGTTTCGAGCCCCGCAGGGCCGACCGGGTTCCTGTCCAGGAGGTGAAGCCTTGCAACCGGATGCAAGCACTTCCCGTTCCGGCTGCACTTTCCGCTGGCTACTTGCCGGCGCCCTTGTCGGTACCGCCGCCGTCGTCCGGCGGGTTGCCGTCGTAGACCTGGCTGCGGCGGCGCTGCAGGAACGCATCGCGCGTGAACGAATATTTGTCGAGCGCGGCGTCGCCGAGCAGGCGGCTGGCGCGCAGGTACTGCGATCGCGTGTCGACGACGCGCAGCACGGTCAGCGAATTGCGCCACGGGATGTCTTCCACATGGCCCAGCGGGTCGCCCCACACGTCGAGCGGCTTGGCGGCGGTGTCGCGCAGCGTGGAGGAACCCAGCAGCGGCAGCACCACGTACGGGCCTGCGCCCACGCCCCAGTAGCCCAGGGTCTGGCCGAAATCTTCCTCATGGCGGGGAATGCCCGCCTCCGTTGCAACGTCCAGCACGCCGCCCAACCCGAAGAAGGTATTGACGTTCAGCCGCATGAAGGTCTCGGCGCTGTTCTGCAGCTTGAGCTGGGCCACGTTGTTGGCCAGGCTCCAGACGTCGCTGATGTTGCTGAAGAAGTTGTTCACGCCGGTGCGCACCATCGACGGAATGGCGTTCTGGTAGGCAGTGGCCACGGGCACGAGCACCGTGTCGTCGACCACGTCGTTGAAGCGCGTGACGCCCCGGTTGAAGGGCTCGAAGGGGTCCGCCGGGTTGGCGTTGGGGCCGGTCGCGCAACCTGCGATCAGCGCGAGGACTGCGCCGGCGCCTGCCCAGCGAACCCGATTTGCTACGTTATTCATAGCAAAAGACAAAAAAGATCGTGTTTTCATTTCTTATTGGCTGTTCCAGGCGTGGAATTTCCCTCCGCCGCCTTGCTGTACAGGAACTGGCTGATCAGGTTCTCCAGCACCACTGCCGACTGGGTCGCGGTGATGGTGTCGCCGGCTTGCAAGTTCTTGTCGTCGGCGCCCGCCTCGATCCCGATGTACTGCTCGCCGAGCAGGCCGCTGGTCAGGATCTTCAGCGAACTGTCCTTGGGAAAACTGTAACGGTTTTGCAAAGCCAGCGTGACGTCTGCCTGAAAGGTCTTGTCGTTGAAGGAAATGGATTCCACGCGGCCGACCACCACGCCCGCGCTTTTCACCGCGGTCTGAGGCTTGAGGCCGCCGATGTTGTCGAAGCGCGCCGTGACCGAGTAGGTCTTCTGGAAGTTCAGGCTCAGCAGGTTGGCCGACTGCAGCGCGAGAAACAGCAGCGCAGCAGCGCCGATCAGGACGAACAGGCCGACCCAGATGTCGTTGTTGGAACGTTGCATATCGACTCTTCCTAAATTCCAGCGGTTAGGCTCATTCGGGGAACACCGCAGAACCGGCTTTGCCGGGCTGCAGGTGTCGCCCGCTGCAAGGGGGTTGGCGGCCGCACGAGGTGGGCAAGCCTGGAGGTTTGCTCGTTCATATGCTGAACATCATGGCTGTCAGCAGGAAGTCCAGTCCCAGAACCGCCAGCGACGCCGTCACCACCGTGCGCGTGGTCGCGCGCGACACGCCCTCGGGCGTGGGCTGGGCCTCGTAGCCCTGCAGCAGCGCGATGAAGGTCACGGTGAAGCCGAACACGATGCTCTTGATCACGCCGTTGCCGACGTCGCGCCACACGTCGACGCCGCCCTGCATCTGCGCCCAGAAGGCGCCCGGGTCCACGCCCAGCATCAGCACGCCCACCACGTAGCCGCCCATGATGCCGACCGCGCTGAACACCGCCGCGAGCAGCGGCATGGTGATCACGCCGGCCCAGAAGCGCGGCGCGAGCACGCGCTGCACCGGGTCGATGGCCATCATCTCCATGGCGCTCAGCTGTTCGTCGGCCTTCATGAGACCGATCTCGGCCGTCAGCGAAGTGCCGGCGCGGCCGGTGAACAGCAGTGCCGCCACCACGGGCCCGAGCTCGCGCACCAGGCTCAGCGCGACCAGCAGGCCCAGCGCCTCGGAGGAGCCGTAGCGCTGCAGCGCGTAGTACATCTGCAGCCCGAGCACGAAGCCCACGAACAGGCCCGACACGCCGATGATCGCCAGCGAGTAGTTGCCCAGGAAATGGATCTGGTCGCGCACCAGCGCGAAGCGGCGCAGGATCTGCGCACCCGGGCCGACCAGGCGCATGAAGAGCTTCGCGCCATGGCCCAGGTTGGCCAGATGGCTACGCGCGGCGAAACCGACGTCGGCGGGCTTCCACCAGGTCATGCGTGCTCCCACGTTCGGTACTTGGTGTCCTCACTGCCCCCCAAGGAGGCCTTCGCCTGCTCGGGGCGGCCCAGCGCAGCGCTCATGAACGTCCTCCTTCGACATTGCCGAAGTCGTCTTCGATGCTCAGGCCGGGGTAATGGAAATGCACGGGACCGTCGGGCAGCGCATTCACGAACTGGTGGACCAGCGGGTCGGCGCTCTCGCGCACCTCGGCCGGCGTGCCCTGCGCGGCGATGCCGCCGTTGGCGAGGATGATCACGTGGTCGGCGATGCGGAAGGTTTCTTCCAGGTCGTGCGACACGATGATGCTGGTGAGCCCCAGCGCGTCGTTGAGCTGGCGGATCAGGCGCGCGGCCGTGCCGAGCGAGATCGGATCGAGGCCGGCGAAGGGCTCGTCGTACATGACGAGGTCGGGGTCCAGCGCGATCGCGCGCGCCAGCGCCACGCGCCGCGCCATGCCGCCGGACACCTCGCTGGGCATCAGGTCGCGCGCGCCGCGCAGGCCGACGGCGTCGAGCTTCATGAGCACCACGTCGCGCACCAGCGCCTCGGAGAGCTGGGTGTGCTCGCGCAGCGGGAACGCCACGTTGTCGAACACGCTCATGTCGGTGAAGAGCGCGCCGAACTGGAACAACATGCCCATGCGCCGACGCGCGGCGTAGAGGGCATTCGCGTCGAGCTTGCCAACGTCGCTGCCATCGAAGAGCACCTCGCCGCGCTGCGCCTTCTGCTGGCCGCCGATGAGGCGCAGCACGGTGGTCTTGCCGCCGCCGGAGGCGCCCATCAGCGCAGTCACCTTGCCACGCGGCACGGCGAACGAGACGCCGTCGAGGATCGTGCGCGCGCCGTAGCCGAACCTGACGTCGCGAAACTCTACGAAGGGATGTGGCAGCGGTGTGGCGGTGTCCATCTCAATAAAAAAGCCGGGGCGCCCTTTCAAGCATCCCGGCATGCGGTTTGACGCGGATGATAACGGGGCCGAGACCGGCCCCGCAAAACTGAAACAAAATTCAGCGCGGCGCCCGTCAGACCCTCGTCAGGAAGCCGTGGCCAACGGCCCGCGACGAGGAACGCCCTCTCAGCGCGGCAGGTCGCTGAAGCCCATCAGGAACTCGTCAACCGAGCGCGCCGCCTGGCGGCCTTCGCGGATCGCCCACACCACCAGCGACTGTCCGCGGCGGATGTCGCCGGCCGCAAAGACCTTCGGAACATTGGTGGCATAGCCGCCGACGAAATCGACCGTCGCCCGGGCGTTGCCGCGCGCATCCTTCTCCACGCCGAAGGCGTCGAGCACGGAGGCCACGGGGCTCACGAAGCCCATGGCGAGCAGCACCAGGTCGGCCTTGAGCACCTGCTCGCTGCCGGCCACTTCCTGCATCTTGCCGTCCTTCCATTCGACGCGAACAGTCTTCAGGCCGGTGACCTTGCCCTTCTCGCCGATGAACTCCTTCGTGGAGATCGCGAACTCGCGCTCGCAGCCCTCTTCATGGCTGGAGCTGGTGCGCAGCTTGATCGGCCAGTACGGCCAGGTCAGCGGGCGGTTCTCTTCCTCGGGCGGCTGCGGCATCAGCTCGAACTGCGTGACGCTGACGGCGCCGTGGCGGTTGCTCGTGCCCACGCAGTCGGAGCCGGTGTCGCCGCCGCCGATGACGATCACATGCTTGCCGTCGGCGCGCAGCTGGCCCTTGACCTTGTCGCCGGCGTTCACGCGGTTCTGCTGGGGCAGGAACTCCATCGCGAAGTGGATGCCGTCGAGATCGCGGCCCGGCACGGGCAGGTCGCGCGACTGCTCTGCGCCGCCGGTCAGCAGCACGGCGTCGAACTCCTTCTGCAGCTGCTCGGGCGTGACGGTTTCCTTGGCCAGATTCGTGACTTTGGAGCCCTTGCCCAGCGGGTCCTTCACGGCGCCGACCATCACGCCGGTGCGGAAGACCACGCCCTCGGCCTTCATCTGCTCGACGCGGCGGTCGATGTGCGACTTCTCCATCTTGAAGTCGGGAATGCCGTAGCGCAGCAGGCCGCCGATGCGGTCGTTCTTCTCGAAGAGCGTCACGTCGTGGCCGGCGCGTGCCAGCTGCTGCGCCGCCGCCATGCCGGCCGGGCCCGAGCCCACCACCGCCACCTTCTTGCCGGTCTTGTGCTTGGCCGGCAGGGGCTTGACCCAGCCTTCGGCCCAGGCGCGGTCGATGATGGCGTGCTCGATGGACTTGATGCCCACCGCGTCGTCGTTCACGTTCAGCACGCAGGCGGCCTCGCAGGGCGCGGGGCAGATGCGGCCGGTGAACTCGGGGAAGTTGTTGGTCGAGTCGAGCACCGCGAAGGCGTTTTGCCAGTCGTTGCGATACACGAGGTCGTTGAAGTCCGGAATGATGTTGTTGACCGGGCAGCCGCTGTTGCAGAACGGCGTGCCGCAGTCCATGCAGCGCGCGCCCTGCACCTTGGCCTGCTCGTTGCTCAGGCCGACGACGAATTCCTTGTAGTGCTTGACGCGCTCCTCGACGGGCTTGTAGCCCTCCTCGATGCGCTCATGCTCCATGAAGCCGGTGATCTTTCCCATCGTGGT
>CAJYQC010000109.1 GCA_913776885.1 uncultured Variovorax sp. | reverse complement strand
TGACTCAATGTTGCTTCCTGACTCCGCCGTCCTCAATGCGGCCATCGATTGGCTCGGACACGGCCTTTGGGATCTCACCTGGTGGCAGATCGTGCTTTACACGCTCGCCACCACGCACATCACGATTGCCGCGGTCACTATCTTCCTGCACCGCACGCAGACGCACCGGGCCATGGATCTGGGCCCGATCCCGTCGCATTTCTTCCGCTTCTGGCTCTGGATCGGCACCGGCATGGTGACGAAGGAGTGGGTCGCGATCCACCGCAAGCACCACGCCAAGTGCGAAACCCAGGACGACCCGCACAGCCCGCAGGTCAAGGGCATCGAGGAGGTGCTCTGGCGCGGCGCCGAGCTGTATCGCGCCGAGTCGAAGAACAAGGAAACGATGGAGCGCTACGGTCACGGCACGCCCGACGACTGGATCGAGCGCAACCTGTATTCGCGCTACAGCTGGCAGGGTGTCGGCCTGATGCTGGTCCTGAACCTGGCGCTGTTCGGCACGCTCGGCATGGCCGTGTGGGCTGTGCAGATGCTCTGGATTCCTATCACCGCCGCCGGCGTGATCAACGGCATCGGCCACTATTGGGGCTACCGCAACTTCGAGGCGCCCGACGCCAGCCGCAACATCATGCCCTGGGGCCTGATCATCGGCGGCGAAGAGCTGCACAACAACCACCACACGTACCCCACCTCGGCCAAGTTCTCGGTCAAGAAGTACGAGTTCGACATCGGCTGGATCTACATCCAGGCGCTGCAGAAGCTGGGCTGGGCCAAGGTCAAGAAGGTGCCGCCGAAGATGCAGATGGGCGACATCCAGCCCGTGGCCAACGAGAAGACGCTCGAGGCCGTCATCGCCAACCGCTACGAAGTCATGGCCGGCTATGCACGCGAAATGCGCCGCGCTACCAGCCAGGAACTGGCTGCCCTGAAGAACACGGGCGCCGACCTGTCGGTGCTCAAGGCTGCCAAGCGCTGGCTGCATCGCGACGACGACAAGGTGCCTGCATCGGCCCGCTCGCACGTGGTGCAGGCCCGTGCCGCACATCCGGTGCTCGACAAGATGGTCACGATGCGCGAAGAGTTGCGTCAGCTGTGGCTCAACACCTCGCAGTCGCGCGAGCAGCTCGCGGCCGATCTGGCGGCCTGGTGCCATCGTGCCGAAGCCAGCGGCATCGCAGGCTTGCGAGACTTCTCGACCCGTCTGCGCGCGGCTCGCGCCTGACGCGGACTGGGGTTCTTCCCCAAAGAAGAAGCCGGCCTGAGGGCCGGCTTTTTTATGTCCGCTGAATTCTCGAGGGTGCCCAATCTCTGATGAAAGAGGGCAAGGCGAAATACGAAATGGACGGGCAATAAAAAACCCGCTGTGTCTGCAGCGGGTTTTCCATTTGGAGAAACCGGGCCGAATTACTTCAGCTTGATTTCCTTGTATTCGACGTGCTTGCGCGCCTTCGGGTCGAACTTCATGATCGACATCTTTTCAGGCATCGTCTTCTTGTTCTTGCTGGTCGTGTAGAAGTGGCCGGTACCCGCGGTGGATTCCAGCTTGATCTTTTCGCGTCCGCCTTTGCTCGTTGCCATGGTTCAGCTCCTTAGGCTTGGCCGCGTGCGCGCAGGTCTGCGAGCACGGAGTCGATACCGTTCTTGTCGATCAGGCGCAGTGCAGCGCTCGAAACACGCAGGCGAACCCAACGGTTTTCACTTTCGACCCAGAAACGGCGGTATTGCAGGTTCGGCAGGAACCGGCGCTTGGTTTTGTTGTTGGCGTGGGAAACGTTGTTTCCGACCATCGGGCCCTTGCCCGTTACGTCGCATACGCGTGCCATGAGGACACTCTTTCTTGAACAGCTGGCACCGGCGCAATCAGGGCGATTGCAGGTGTTTTGCAGCTTGACCTCGCCAGAAAACGGGTGGCGGTACCCCGGCTTCGCCGCGGCTCCTGAGAGAGCCATGTTTCGGCAAAGCCTCGGATTATAGCCTTTTCACGGGCCCCAGTGCTTACAGCGTGCCGTCCTGCTCCAGGAACCGCTGCGCGTCGAGGGCGGCCATGCAGCCGGTGCCGGCACTGGTGATGGCCTGGCGGTAGACATTGTCCTGCACGTCGCCGGCGGCGAAGACGCCCGGGATGCTGGTCATCGTGGCGAAGCCCTGCAGGCCGGAGCGGGTCAGGATGTAGTTGTCCTTCATCTCCAGCTGGCCCTGGAAGATGTCGGTGTTGGGATGGTGGCCGATGGCGATGAAACAGCCCTTGAGGTCGATCTGCTCGGTCGCACCTGTCTGCGTGTTCTTGATGCGGATGCCCGTCACGCCCGAGTCGTCGCCCAGCACCTGGTCGAGCTCGTTATGCAGCTTCAGCTCGATCTTGCCCTCGGCGACCTTCTCCATGACCTTGTCGATCAGGATCGGCTCGGCGCGGAACTTGTCGCGGCGGTGCACCAGGGTGACCTTGTTCGCGATGTTGGCGAGATAGAGCGCTTCCTCGACGGCCGTGTTGCCGCCGCCGATCACGCAGACCTCCTGCTCGCGGTAGAAGAAGCCGTCGCAGGTCGCGCAGGCGGAGACGCCGCGGCCCATGAACTTCTGCTCGGAGTCGAGGCCCAGGTACTTCGCCGAAGCGCCGGTGGCGATGATCAGCGCGTCGCAGGTGTAGGTGCCGCTGTCGCCGCTGAGGGTGAAGGGGCGCTTACTCAGGTCGACCTTGTTGATGTGATCGAAGACGATCTGCGTCTTGAAGCGTTCCGCATGCTCCAGGAAGCGCTGCATCAGATCGGGACCCTGCACGCCATGCACGTCGGCAGGCCAGTTGTCGACCTCCGTGGTGGTCATCAGCTGACCGCCCTGGGCGATGCCGGTGATGAGCAGCGGCTGCAGGTTCGCGCGTGCCGCATAGACGGCAGCGGTATAGCCGGCGGGGCCGGAGCCCAGAATCAAAACCTTGGCGTGTTGGGGAGCAGACATGAGTAGAAAACCTAGGATGGACGCTGCTTCAGCGTGTACATTTTCAGGGTGGTAGCGATATATACGGAGTATCACTGCCCGGTTCAACACCGGGTAAACGGTGTTTTCAATGCGCGCGATTGTAGTAATCCATCGGCTTGCTGCTTTCTGGATTGCTCCGCCCGCTGTCTCAGGGATTGATAAATGTCGATGCTGTCCAACCTCGAATTGCTTCGGCGCGTTCCATTGTTCGCGTCGTTGACAGCCACGCAGTCCGCTAGCATCGCGGACGCGATCATCAAGAAGCGCTTCAAGCGCGCCGAAGTGGTCGTGGAGCAGGGCAAGAAGTCCGATGCGCTATACATCATCCTGACCGGCCGCGCGCGCGTCACCAGCGCCGACAGCCGCGGGCGAGAGGTCATCCTGGCCACGCTGCATCCGGGCGACTATCTCGGCGAGATGAGCCTCATCGACGACGAGCCCCATTCAGCCACCGTGCGCACCGAGATCCAGTGCGACGTGCTCATGCTGGGCCGCGACGCCTTCGCGCGATGCCTGCCCGAGAACTCCTCCATGGCCTACAACATCATGCGCGGGCTCGTGCAGCGACTTCGCCATGCCGACCGCAAGATCGAGTCGCTGGCGCTGATGGACGTCTACGGGCGCGTGGCCCGTTCGCTGCTCGAGTTCGCCATCGAGGACGGCGCCGGCAATCTCAAGGTCCGCGAGAAGATCTCCCGCCAGGACCTGGCCAAGATGGTTGGCGCCTCGCGCGAGATGGTGAGCCGCGTGATGAAGGATCTCGAGGAGCGTGGTTTCGTGCAGACGCAGGAAGACGGTTCGATGATCGTCAAGGAACGGCTCCTTTCGCTGGCCTGATCCTCCAGGGCCGGGGCCGCCTGTAAAGGCGGCCCCGGCCTTTTGTTGTAGTGTTGGCGCATCCGGCCCCAGTTTCCCGAGGCCGGGCGCCGTGTTTTTCATGACCTATTCGCTGAATACGCTTCAATCTTCTTCCGCCGCCGAGGGGCAACCCGTGCGCGTGCGCGCCATGCGCTTCGCCCACGAGATCACGCTGATCGCAGGATTCGCAGCACTGCTGTTCTGGCTGCTCTCGATGCTCAGCTTCACGCCGTCCGACGCCGCCTGGTCCACCTCGGGCACTGGGGGCGAAATCAAGAACTGGGGCGGCCGCATCGGCGCCTGGCTGGCCGACGGCAGCTATTACGCCGCCGGCTATTCCGTCTGGTGGTGCCTCTTCGCAGGGCTGCGCGCCTGGCTTTCCTCGCTGGCCAGTTGGCTGCGCGGCGGCGAGCCCTCGGCCGGCGAGCAGGCTGCGCCGCGCGGGCGCTTCAACCGCAGCCGCCTTGCCTTCTGGCTCGGCCTGATCCTGCTGCTCTGCGCGAGCACCGTGCTGGAATGGTCGCGCCTGTACCGGCTCGAATCGCACCTCCCGGGCTCCGGCGGTGGTGCGCTGGGCTACCTGGTCGGTCCCGCCAGCGTGCGCTGGTTGGGTTTCACCGGTTCGGCGCTGGTGGCCATCGCCGGTGGAGTGATCGGCTCCGCGCTGGTATTCCGCTTCTCCTGGAGCCTGATCGCCGAGCGCATCGGCGCACGCTTCTATTCGCTTTTCGAGTCGCGCCGTGAAAAGCGCGAACTGGCTGCCGACATCGCCATGGGCAAGCAGGCAGCGCGTGAGCGTGCGGAGGCCGAAGAGTCCGCCTACGCGCGCGACGACATCGATTCCGGCCGTGCCGAGCCTTCGCTGTCGCCAGCGTCGGGCGCTTATTCAGGTGGCAGCGGCAGCGACGACGAGATGCTCATCGAGCCGCGTCCCAAGCGCCGCGCGCCGTCGCCGCCGGTGCAGATCGAGCCCGCGATGACCGAGGTGCCGCGCAGCGACCGCGTCGTGAAGGAGCGCCAGAAGCCGCTGTTCAAGGAACTGCCCGACAGCAAGCTGCCGCAGGTCGACCTGCTCGACCCGGCCCAGGCGCGGCAGGAGACGGTCTCGGCCGACACGCTCGAGATGACCTCGCGCATGATCGAGAAGAAGCTCAAGGACTTCGGCGTCGAGGTGCGCGTGGTGCTCGCCTCGCCGGGCCCCGTCATCACGCGCTACGAGATCGAGCCGGCCACCGGCGTCAAGGGCTCGCAGATCGTCAACCTCGCGAAGGACCTGGCGCGTTCGCTGTCGCTGGTGTCGATCCGCGTGGTCGAGACCATTCCGGGCAAGAACTACATGGCGCTCGAACTGCCGAACGCCAAGCGCCAGTCGATCAAGCTCAGCGAGATTCTGGGCTCGCAGGTCTACAACGAAGGCAAGTCGATGCTCACCATGGGCCTCGGCAAGGACATCATCGGCAACCCGGTCGTGGCCGACCTCGCGAAGATGCCGCACGTGCTGGTGGCCGGTACCACCGGCTCGGGCAAGTCGGTGGGCATCAACGCGATGATCCTTTCGCTGCTCTACAAGGCCGAGGCGCGCGACGTGCGGCTGCTCATGATCGACCCGAAGATGCTCGAAATGTCGGTCTACGAGGGCATCCCGCACCTGCTGGCGCCCGTGGTCACCGACATGCGCCAGGCCGCGCACGGTCTGAACTGGTGCGTGGCCGAGATGGAGCGCCGCTACAAGCTCATGAGCAAGCTGGGCGTGCGCAACCTGGCCGGCTACAACACCAAGATCGACGAGGCCAAGGCGCGCGAGGAGTTCATCTACAACCCCTTCAGCCTCACTCCCGACGACCCCGAGCCGCTCAAGCGCGAGCCGCACATCGTGGTGGTCATCGACGAACTGGCCGACCTGATGATGGTGGTCGGCAAGAAGATCGAAGAGCTGATCGCACGCCTCGCGCAGAAGGCGCGCGCGGCCGGCATCCACCTCATCCTGGCCACCCAGCGCCCGAGCGTGGACGTGATCACCGGCCTGATCAAGGCCAACATCCCGACCCGAATCGCCTTCCAGGTGTCGAGCAAGATCGACAGCCGCACCATCCTCGACCAGATGGGTGCCGAGGCGCTGCTCGGCATGGGCGACATGCTCTACATGCCCAGCGGCACCGGCCTGCCGATCCGGGTGCACGGCGCCTTCGTCAGCGACGACGAAGTGCACCGCGTGGTGGCCTACCTCAAGAGCCAGGGCGAACCCGACTACATCGAAGGCGTGCTCGAAGGCGGTACGGTGGATGGCGAGGGTGACGGCGATCTGCTCGGCGGCGGCGGCGATGGCGAGAAGGACCCGATGTACGACCAGGCGGTCGAAGTGGTGCTCAAGAACCGCAAGGCCAGCATCTCGCTGGTGCAGCGCCACCTGAAGATCGGCTACAACCGCGCCGCGCGCCTCGTCGAGGACATGGAGAAGGCCGGCCTCGTCAGCGCCATGAGCGGCAGCGGCCAGCGCGAGATCCTGGTGCCGGCGCGCGCGGCCGAATGACGGGAGCGCGAAGCGGGGGCCCCAGGTTACGTGCTGAAAGGCAATTTGCAAAAGCGCCTTTCGGCATTGCAAATCTTCATCAAGGCCTACACCTGCGGCAACCCACGGCGGATAGCGTCGAAAGACCAGTGCACAGCCATCCAGAGGAATCCAAATTGAAATTGCGTCATTGGCTACTGATCGGCCTGCTGAGTTCGGCCAACGCCTGGGCGGGCGGGCTCGACAGCCTCGAAAGCTTCGTGAAGACGGTGAAGTCCGGCCGCGCCGACTTCACCCAGACCGTCACCGCGCCCGCGCGTGAAGGCCAGCCGGGCCGTACCAAGACCTCGGCCGGCACCTTCGAATTCCAGCGCCCAGGCAAGTTCAAGTTCGACTACCAGAAGCCCTTCGTGCAGAGCATCGTGGCCGACGGCAGGACGCTGTGGCTCTACGACGCCGACCTGAACCAGGTCACTCAGCGCGCGCAGGCCCAGGCGCTGGGCTCCACGCCCGCGGCGCTGATCGCCGCCGCTCCCGACCTGAAGGCGCTGCAAGCGGACTTCAATCTCGAGTCCGCGCCCGATCGCGACGGGCTGCAGTGGGTCAAGGCCACGCCGAAGAACAAGGACGGCCAGCTGCAGAGCGTGCAGGTCGGCTTCCAGGGCGATGCGCTGGCGGCGCTCGAGATCCTCGACAGCTTCGGCCAGCGTTCCGTGCTCAAGTTCAGCAAGGTCGAGGTGAACCCCTCGCTGTCCGCGAGCGTGTTCGACTTCAAGCCGCCGGCCGGTGCCGACGTCGTCAAGCAATAAGCCATCGCAAGCCCTCAGGATTGGCCACTTCCGCCCACCAGCCCCTTGCAGAGCGCCTGCGTCCCAAGACGCTGGGCGAGGTGATCGGCCAGCAGCACCTGCTCGGCCCCGGGATGCCGCTGCGCATCGCATTCGAGTCGGGCCAGCCGCATTCCTGCATCCTGTGGGGGCCTCCTGGTACGGGCAAGACCACCATCGCGCGGCTGATGGCCGATGCCTTCGACGCGCAGTTCCTGAGCATCAGCGCGGTGCTCGGCGGCGTGAAGGACATCCGTGAAGCGGTGGAGCGCGCCACCGCCGCGCGCGACGGGCTGACGCAGCAGCGCACCATCGTCTTCGTCGACGAGGTGCACCGCTTCAACAAGAGCCAGCAGGACGCCTTCCTGCCGCACGTCGAATCGGGCCTCTTCACCTTCATCGGCGCGACCACCGAGAACCCTTCGTTCGAGGTCAACTCGGCATTGCTGTCTCGTGCCGCCGTCTACGTGCTGCAGTCGCTCGATGAAGGCAACCTCAAGCAGATCGTGGCGCGGGCGCAGTCCATCCAGGCGGTGCCCACCATCGACGATGCCGCGGTCGACCGCCTCGTGGCCTATGCGGACGGCGATGCGCGCAGGCTGCTCAACACCCTCGAGACGCTCGCGGTCGCGGCGCGTGCCGAGAAGCTCGACCACATCACCGACGAATGGCTGCTGCGCGTGCTCGGCGAGCGCATGCGCCGCTACGACAAGGGCGGCGAGCAGTTCTACGACACCATCAGCGCGCTGCACAAGTCGGTGCGCGGCAGCGACCCCGATGCCGCGCTGTACTGGTTCGTGCGCATGCTCGACGGCGGTGCCGATCCGCGCTATATGGCGCGCCGGCTGGTGCGCATGGCCAGCGAGGACATCGGCCTGGCCGATCCGCGCGCGCTGCGCCTGGCGCTGGACGCGGCCGAGGTCTACGAGCGGCTGGGTACCCCTGAGGGCGAACTGGCGCTGGCCGAATGCGTGGTCTACCTGGCGATCGCGCCCAAGTCGAACGCCGTCTACAAGGCCTACAACGCGGTGCGCGCCCTCGTGAAGACCGACACCACCCGCCCGGTGCCGATGCACCTGCGCAATGCTCCGACCAAGCTCATGAAGCAACTCGACTACGGCAAGGGCTACCGCTATGCCCACGACGAGGAGGGCGGTTTCGCCGCCGGCGAGCGCTACCTTCCCGACGGCCTGGAGGGCCAGGTCTTCTACGAACCGGTGGAGCGTGGACTCGAGATCCGCATCGCGGAAAAGCTGCGCGACCTGCGCCGGCGCAACGACGAAGCCAAGGGCTGATACGGCCGTCGATACCCTCTTGCAGCACGCGCGCAAAGCGTGCATGACCCCACGCGCATACAGCATGACGTGAGCGGGTAAACCCCGGTCCGCGCGCACCGAAACGGCGCTGGCGCGTGACTACAATCCCGCCCACAAATCCGCCGGCGACACATGCTGGCTGGTTTTTTGCTTGTCAAGCCAGGGGCGCCCAACCGGTGACCCGGTGGGTGAATGGCACCCCAACGGTGCAACACATAGGAAATCGCGTTATGGAAATATTGCTGCAGCAGATCATCAACGGTCTGGTTCTCGGCAGCATGTATGCCTTGATAGCCCTGGGCTACACCATGGTGTACGGCATCATCAATCTGATCAACTTTGCGCACGGCGAGGTGCTGATGGTGGGGGCTCTCACGAGCTGGACCATCATCGGGCTCATGAAGGACGGCATGCCCAACACCCCGGGCTGGCTGATCCTGCTGATCGCGCTGATCATCGCCTGCGTCGTCGCGGCAACCCTCAACTTCGTGATCGAGAAGGTGGCCTACCGGCCGCTGCGCAACAGCCCCAAGCTCGCGCCGCTCATCACCGCCATCGGCATGTCGATCCTGCTGCAGACGCTGGCAATGATCATCTGGAAGCCGACCAACAAGGCGTATCCCACCCTCCTGCCTTCCGACCCCATCCACCTCGGCGGTGCGGTCATCTCCCCGACCCAGGTCATGATCCTCAGCGTCACGGCGTTCTCGCTGGTGGTGCTGATGTGGCTGGTCAACTACACCAAGCTCGGCCGCGCGATGCGCGCCACCGCCGAGAACCCGCGCGTCGCCGCGCTCATGGGAATCCGGCCCGACATGGTCATCTCGGCCACCTTCATCATCGGCGCGGTGCTCGCCGCCATCGCCGGCGTGATGTATGCGTCCAACTACGGCATCGCTCAGCACGCGATGGGCTTCCTGCCCGGCCTGAAGGCCTTCACGGCGGCCGTGTTCGGCGGCATCGGCAACCTGGCCGGCGCGGTGGTCGGCGGCATCCTGCTGGGCCTGATCGAGGCCATCGGCTCGGGCTACATCGGAACGCTGACCGGCGGCGTGCTCGGCAGCAACTACAGCGACATCTTCGCGTTCATCGTGCTGATCGTCATGCTCACGCTGCGCCCGTCCGGCCTGCTGGGCGAACGCGTCGCCGACCGCGCCTGAGGAGCTTGCCATCATGAAGAACAGCAAGAACCTCGCTCTCTACGTCATCGGCGCCATCGCGGTGCTCGCGCTGCCGCTGCTGCTGCAGATGCAGGGCAACGCCTGGGTGCGCATCGCCGACATCGCACTGCTCTACGTGCTGCTGGCCCTGGGCCTGAACATCGTGGTCGGCTACGCCGGCCTGCTGGACCTGGGCTACGTGGCCTTCTTCGCGGTGGGGGCGTACCTCTTCGCGCTGATGGGCTCTTCGCACCTGTCCGAGACCTTCGAGTGGTTCAAGATCACCTTCCCGAACGGCATGCACACTTCGCTGCTGATCGTGATACCGCTGGCCTTCGTGCTGGCGGCGGTGCTCGGCGTGCTGCTGGGCGCGCCCACGCTGAAGCTGCGCGGCGACTACCTCGCCATCGTCACGCTCGGCTTCGGCGAAATCATCCGCGTGTTCCTGAACAACCTCGACCAGCCGGTGAACATCACCAACGGTCCGAAGGGCATCACCTCGATCGACTCGATCAAGTTCTGGGGACTCGACCTGGGCAAGGCGCTGAAGTTCGACGGCTTCACCATCTCGTCGGTCACGCTCTACTACTACCTGTTCCTGGCGCTGGTGCTGGTCACCATCCTCATTTCGCACCGCCTGCAGCTCTCGCGCATCGGCCGCGCCTGGATGGCCATCCGCGAGGACGAGATCGCAGCCAAGGCGATGGGCATCAACACCCGCAACATGAAGCTGCTGGCCTTCGGCATGGGCGCGAGCTTCGGCGGCGTTTCGGGCGCGATGTTCGCGGCCTTCCAGGGCTTCGTGTCGCCCGAGTCCTTCAGCCTGATGGAGTCGGTGATGATCGTGGCCATGGTCGTGCTCGGCGGCATCGGCCACCTGCCCGGCGTGATCCTGGGCGCCATCCTGCTGGCCGCGCTGCCGGAAGTGCTGCGCTACGTGGCCGGCCCGCTGCAGTCGCTGACCGACGGCCGCCTCGACGCTTCCATCCTGCGCCAGCTGTTCATCGCGCTGGCCATGATCGTCATCATGCTGGTGCGCCCGCGCGGCCTGTGGCCCTCGCCCGAGCACGGCAAGACGCTCGCCAGGAAGGGCGGCGTGCCCGTCGACCCGGCCCATGCCGCGGTAGCCCCGGGCTCGCTGCAGACCCATGCGCCGGGCGTGGATACGCCTGCAGACGAGCTGCCTGGCGCGGCCTCCCGTCCCATGTCGATCAATCCCTGAACGCCCGAGGAAGAATCAGCATGACGACAGACACCATCCTCGACGTCCGCGGCATCTCCAAGCGCTTCGGCGGCCTGCAGGCCCTCTCGGATGTGGGCATCACCATCAAGCGCGGCCAGGTCTACGGACTGATCGGCCCCAACGGCGCGGGCAAGACCACGTTCTTCAACGTGATCACCGGCCTGTACACGCCCGACAGCGGCACCTTCGAGCTCGCGGGCAAGCCCTACCAGCCGACGGCGGTGCACGAAGTGGCCAAGGCCGGCATCGCGCGCACCTTCCAGAACATCCGCCTCTTCGCCGAAATGACGGCGATCGAGAACGTGATGGTCGGGCGCCACATCCGCACGCATTCGGGCGTGCTCGGCGCGATGTTCCGCACCGGCGGCTTCAAGGCCGAGGAAAGGGCCATCGCCGAGCGCGCGCATGAACTGCTCGACTACGTGGGCATCGGCAAGTTCGCCGACTACAAGGCGCGCACGCTGTCGTACGGCGACCAGCGCCGCCTCGAGATCGCACGGGCGCTGGCCACCGACCCGCAGCTCATCGCGCTGGACGAGCCCGCGGCCGGCATGAACTCCACCGAGAAGGTGGCGCTGCGCGAGCTGATCGACCGCATCCGCCGCGACAACCGCACCATCCTGATCATCGAGCACGACGTCAAGCTCATCATGGGCCTGTGCGACCGCGTCACCGTGCTGGACTACGGCAAGCAGATCGCCGAGGGCACGCCGATGGAAGTGCAGAAGAACGAGAAGGTGATCGAGGCCTACCTCGGCACCGGAGGACACTGAGATGAGCGCAGCAACGATGACGAGCGAACAAGACACCGCGACGAAGACGGCGGGCAAGACGCTGCTGAAGGTCAGCGGCCTGAAGGTCGGCTACGGCGGCATCCAGGCCGTCAAGGGCGTGGACTTCGAGGTGCGCGAGGGCGAGCTGGTCTCGCTGATCGGCTCCAACGGCGCCGGCAAGACCACCACCATGAAGGCCATCACCGGCACGCTTCCGGCCGGTGCCGGCAACATCGAGTTCCTGGGCCGCAGCATCAAGGGCCGCGGCGCGTGGGACCTGGTGGGGGAGGGCCTCGTGATGGTGCCAGAAGGCCGTGGCGTGTTCACGCGCATGACCATCACCGAGAACCTGCAGATCGGCGCCTACATCCGCAACGACAAGGCCGGCATCGCGAGCGACATGGAGCGTGTGTTCGTGACCTTCCCTCGCCTGCGCGAACGCAAGGATCAGCTCGCCGGCACCATGTCGGGCGGCGAGCAGCAGATGCTGGCGATGGCCCGCGCGCTGGCCTCCGACCCGGCGCTGCTCCTGCTCGACGAGCTGTCGATGGGCCTGGCGCCGCTGATCGTCGACGAGCTCTACGAGACCGTCGCCCAGATCGCCGCGTCCGGCGTCTCCATCCTCT
>CAJYQC010000108.1 GCA_913776885.1 uncultured Variovorax sp. | reverse complement strand
CCCTTGACTGAAGAACGTGCCGAGCAGCGTGCCCGCGCTTACCTGCCCACCGTCGGTCAGGAGCACTGCCCACGCTGCTGGGTGGTCTACGGCCACAAGACGCCGCTACGGTTCCGTGAAGCGGAGGGAGAGCAGCCCGAGGTTGCAGGCTGCCATGTCTGCGGCGCCGAGTACGCGATCTCGTCCGATTGAGGCGGGTGGTCGATACGGTCAGGGTAAACCTTGTCGCGGCGCAGCAAAACCGCTCCCTAGAATCATCCGATGACATGGGCGTCCATGTGAAGGAGTCCGCAGTGCAGAGCAAGAAGTCCGGGGTCAAGCCGGTACAGCGTGTGATCAAGAAGTACCCGAACCGAAGGCTCTACGACACCGAGACATCCACGTACATCACGCTGACCGAGGTGAAGCAGCTGGTCATCCAGAATGCCCAGTTCGTGGTTCGTGATGCCAAGACCGGCGACGACCTCACGCGCAGCATCCTGCTGCAGATCATTCTCGAAGAAGAAGCGGGCGGCGCGCCGATGTTCACCGAGCAGGTGCTGGCCAACATCATCCGCTTCTACGGCCAGGCGATGCAGGGCTACATGGGCCCGTACCTCGAGAAGAACATCCAGGCCATGACCGAGGTACAGGCGCAGCTCGCTGAGAAGGCCGAAGGCTTGACGCCCGAGATGTGGGCGCGCTTCATGACCATGCAGTCGCCGATGCTGCAGGGGCTGATGGGCAGCTACGTCGAGCAATCGAAGAACGTGTTCCTGCAGATGCAGGAGCAGATGCAGAAGAACACCGAGCAGGTGCTGGGGGCCTTTGGCATCAAGCGTTCCTGACCTCCGGCCCGCGCCCGCGAGCGGCGGTTGCCCCGCCGTCTCCGATAGCTGGGACAATAGAGGCATATGAGCGAAGTTGCCTCCCCCGAACGCATGGCCACGCCGACCGCCCCCAAGGTCGGCTTCGTGAGCCTGGGCTGTCCCAAGGCCCTGACCGATTCCGAATTGATCCTGACCCAGCTGAGTGCCGAGGGTTATCAAACTGCCAAGACCTTCGAAGGCGCCGACCTGGTGATCGTCAACACTTGCGGCTTCATCGACGATGCCGTGAAGGAAAGCCTCGACACCATCGGCGAGGCGCTGGCCGAGAACGGCCGTGTGATCGTCACAGGATGCCTCGGCGCCAAGACCGGCGACCAGGGCGGCAACCTGGTGCGCCAGATGCACCCGAGCGTGCTGGCCGTGACCGGTCCGCATGCCACGCAGGAAGTGATGGATGCGGTGCACGCCAATCTGCCGAAGCCGCACGATCCCTTCATCGATCTCGTACCGAACACCTTCGGCGTTGCCGGCCTCAAGCTGACGCCGCGGCACTATGCGTACCTGAAGATCAGCGAGGGCTGCAACCACCGCTGCACCTTCTGCATCATCCCGTCGATGCGCGGCGACCTCGTGTCGCGGCCGGTGGGTGACGTGCTGAGCGAGGCCAAGGCTTTGTTCGAAGGCGGCGTGAAAGAGCTGCTCGTCATCAGCCAGGACACCTCGGCCTATGGGGTCGACGTGAAGTACCGCACCGGTTTCTGGGACGGCAAGCCCGTGAAGACGCGCATGCTCGAACTGGTGCGCACGCTCGGTGAAATCGCCGAGCCGTACGGCGCCTGGGTTCGACTGCACTACGTGTACCCGTACCCCAGTGTCGACGAGATCATTCCGCTGATGGCGAGCGGCCAGGTGCTGCCGTACCTCGACGTGCCCTTGCAGCACAGCCATCCTGATGTGCTCAAGCGCATGAAGCGCCCGGCCAGCGGCGAGAAGAACCTGGAACGACTGGCGCGTTGGCGCGAGGTGTGCCCCGAGCTCGTCATCCGCAGTACCTTCATCGCGGGCTTTCCTGGCGAGACGGAGCAGGAGTTCGAGCACCTGCTCGATTTCATCCGCGAAGCCGAGATCGACCGCGCCGGCTGCTTTGCCTACAGCCCCGTCGAAGGCGCGACCGCCAATGACATCCCCGGCATGCTGCCGGAGGCCGAGCGCGAGGCGCGCCGTGCGCGCTTCATGGAGGTGGCCGAGGCCGTGTCGATCGCCAAGCTGCAAAGGCGCATCGGCTCGACGATGCAGGTGCTGGTCGATTCGGCGCCGGCCATGGGCCGCAAGGGCGGGGTGGGGCGCACGTATGCAGATGCACCGGAGATCGACGGCACCGTTCGGCTGCTGCCGCCCGAGAAGATCAGCAAGACGCTGAAGGTGGGTGAGTTCACCCGCGCGCGCATCGTGGGTGCAGAGGGCCACGACCTGATCGCGCTGCCGGTTTGATGCTGATCCGATCGACCATGAAAAAAGCCACCGGAGACCGGTGGCTTGTTTCGAATGACCTGGCGGGGGTCAGTTTGGATCTGGTGCCCAGAAGAGGACTCGAACCTCCACGATGTTACTCGCTAGTACCTGAAACTAGTGCGTCTACCAATTCCGCCATCTGGGCTGACTCTGCTTTTCAGCAAAGACTGCGAGTATACACAATTTGCTGCAGCTACCCGGAAAAAGAGGGTCGCGCGCAAGAAAACTTGAACTGGTCCGGCTCTTGCCTGTCCGGTTGCGCCGATCGTTCGATGCGGATTCGATCGGCAATGAAAAAAGCCACCGGAGACCGGTGGCTTGAATCGAATGACCTGGTAAAGGTCTGTTTAAACTTGGTGCCCAGAAGAGGACTCGAACCTCCACGATGTTACTCGCTAGTACCTGAAACTAGTGCGTCTACCAATTCCGCCATCTGGGCCCACGTAGTTGCAGAAGCAACTGCGTTTTGAATTTCAGGAAAGAAGGAGATCATATCAAAAATAATGTCACTTCCAGCGGCCTGCTGGATGAAATCGAAGGAACTGTTCAAGGACATCGCGACGGGCACGGCTTCGTGCAGCGCGACGATGGCGAAGCGGACATCTATCTGCCCCCGAACGAAATGCGCGCGGTGCTGCACAAGGACCGCGTCAAGGCGCGCATCGTGCGCCAGGACCGCCGCGGACGTCCCGAAGGGCGCGTGGTAGAGATCGTCGAGCGCCCCGAGCAGCCCATCATCGGCCGCCTGTTGCACGAAGGCGGCATCTGGCTCGTCGCACCGGAAGACAAGCGCTACGGCCAGGACGTTCTGATTCCCAAAGGCGCGACCGGCCCCGCGAAGGTGGGGCAGGTCGTTGTCGTGCAGCTCACCGAACCGCCGGCCCTGTTCGGCCAGCCCGTGGGCCGCGTGAAGGAGGTGCTGGGCGAGATCGACGACCCCGGCATGGAGATCGAGATCGCCGTGCGCAAGTACGGCGTGCCGCATGAGTTTTCCGCGGAGTGCCTGGCCGCGGCCAAGGCACTGCCCGAGAAGGTCCGCCCGGCCGACAAGAAAGGCCGCGTCGACCTCACCGACGTCCCGCTCGTCACCATCGACGGTGAGGACGCGCGTGACTTCGACGACGCCGTCTATTGCGAGCCCGCGAAGGTGGGCCGCGGCAAGGGCTGGCGCCTGCTGGTTGCCATTGCCGATGTCAGCGCCTATGTGCAGACCGGCTCGCCCATCGACATCGATGCCTACGACCGCGCCACC
>CAJYQC010000107.1 GCA_913776885.1 uncultured Variovorax sp. | reverse complement strand
GGGCGCCTCGCTCGCCGCGGGCAACGCCTGCGTGGTGAAGCCGGCGGAGGACGCGAGCCTGTCGCTGCTGCGCCTGGCCGAGATCGCCACCGAGGTTGGCTTTCCGGCAGGTGCGCTCAACGTGGTGACCGGCTACGGCAAGGAAGCCGGCGCGGCACTGTGCGCGCACCCGGGCATCGACCATATCTCCTTCACCGGCTCGACCATGACCGGCCGCAGCGTGGGCCTGGCCGCTGCCGAGCGCCATTGCCCGGTGACGCTGGAGCTGGGCGGCAAGTCGCCGCAGATCGTGTTCGCGGACGCCGACCTCGACGCGGCCGAGCCGGTGCTGCTCAACGCCATCATCCAGAACGCCGGCCAGACCTGCTCGGCGGGCAGCCGCGTGCTGGTGGAGCAGTCGGTCTATGAAGAAGTGGTGCAGCGCCTCGCCAGGCGCTTCACCGCCGTGCGCGCGGGCACGCCCGCCGAAGACCTGGACATGGGCCCGCTCATCAACGAAAAGCAGTTCCGCCAGGTGCGCGACATGGTCGCGACCGCAGAGGCCGCCGGCCTCAAGGTGGCGGCGCGCGGAACGGTGTCGCCCAACGCATCGTCCACCGGCTACTACCAGGAGGCCGTGCTGTTCCGCGACGTGCCGCACGACAGCGACATCGCGCAGCGCGAGATCTTCGGCCCCGTGCTGGCCCTGACGCCCTTCGCCGACGAGGCCGAGGCGGTGCGCCTGGCCAACGGCACGGACTTCGGCCTGGTGGCCGGCGTGTGGACCCGCGACGGCGCGCGCCAGCTGCGCATGGCGCACAAGCTGCACTGCGGCCAGGTCTTCGTCAACAATTACGGTGCGGCGGGTGGTGTAGAACTGCCGTTCGGCGGCGTGAAATCCAGCGGCTTCGGCCGCGAGAAGGGCTTCGAGGCCCTGCTCGGATTCACGACCCTCAAGACCATCGCCATCAAGCACGGATGAAGACAACACATGACAACCACCACTGAACAGCAGCAGGCGCCGCGCAAGGTCGGCCTCGTCGGCGTGGGCCTGATGGGCCACGGCATCGCCAGCAATATCGTCAAGCACGGCCACCAGCTCACCGTGCTGGAGCACGCGGGCAACCAGCCCATCGACGGCCTGCTGAAGGCCGGCGCCACCTCGGTGAAAGACGTGGCCGCGCTGGCCGCGCAGGTCGACGTGCTGATCCTGTGCGTGACCGGCACGCCGCAGGTCGAGGCCGTGATGCTGGGCGACAGCGGCGCACTCACCACGCTGCGCCCCGGTACCGTGGTCATCGACTGCTCCACGGCAGTGCCCGCCTCCACCGCCAAGGTCGCCGAGGCCGTGAGCGCCAAGGGCGGCAAGTTCATCGACGCGCCGATGACCCGCACCGCGAAGGAAGCCGCCGAAGGCCGCCTGAACCTGCTGGTGGGCGGCGATGAACAAGTGCTGGCCTCGTGCCTGCCGGTTCTGCGCTGCTTCGCCGAGAACATCACGCACGTGGGCGGTATCGGCGCCGGTCATGCGATGAAGCTGCTGCACAACTTCGTGTCGCTCGGCACCGTGGCGCTGCTGTGCGAGGCCGCAGCCTGCGCAGAGCGTGCCGGCGTGAAGCCCGACGTGTTCGTCGACGTGCTCGCCAAGGGCGGCGGCAACGGCGTGGCGCTCGAACGCGTCAAGCCCAAGCTGCTGACGGGCAGCACCGATTCGCTGAAGTTCTCGATGGCGAACGCGAAGAAGGACCTGGGGTACTACAACGACATGGCGGAACAGTCGTCTTCGAGCCATGGCATTGCGCAGGCTGTGGATGCGCTGCTGACGCATGGCGTCGAGAAGTTCGGTGGGGACCGGATGGTGCTCGATCTGGTCGAGGCGTTGCGCTGAGTCTTTGCGCTTGACCTGTGCGCCGCCTTCGATCGGAGGGTGCGTGCACGGGGCGCCGGGTATGCTCGTCCGCGAATGTCCCTGCCCCTTGGGCTCCTCCACCGATCAACGCGAACGAAACACGATCTCTGCCATCCTCCGGAGCTTCGGAGTCACTACGGGCACGGTCAGCATGGTGCTCGCAACTGCCATCACGAGAAGCGCAGTAAAGGTCTCGTTGGTGATGATCGCTTTGTCCAGCAGGACGTTGGCGAAGATGATCATGATGAGGGCTTTGGTCTGTAGCAGCCAACCGATCAGGGAGCCCTCGCCTGGTTGCCATTTCAACAGCCGGCCGGCCAGACGAAGTCCGATGAGCTTGCCGGCCACCGAGGCCACCAGCAGTACCGCCGCGACCAGGAAGACCGCCGTGCCACCCACCTGCCAGTTGGTGCGCAGGCCGGTGCTCAGGAAGAAGACCGGCATCACCACCAACAGGACGTTGTGGCGCAGCCAGTCCATTTGCTCCTGATCGAACCACTCCGCATCCATCACCGCGCCGGCAATGAATGCGCCGACCATGTAGTGCAGGCCGCACCAGTCGGCGCCCAGACCGCAGGCCGCAAGCCAGATGAGACCCGCATACCACCGGTCGCGCTCGGGCACGCGCACCATCAGCCAGCGAAACGCGGCCGCGGAGATTGCGAAGACCACGAGGAATCCAGCCTGCTTGCCCACCCGCTCCCAGTCCATGAGGATCAGCGCCAGCACACCCCAGATGGCGATGTCGTCCAGGCTCGCGTAGCGCAGGATGCGCTGGCCGATGGGTTGACGAAGAATCTGCAGTTTCTCCATCAGCAGAATCAGGATCGGCAACGCGGTCACGGCGCACGCCATGCCGATGCCCAGCACGAACTGCCACTGCGTCGCCTTCGCCCCTATCCAGCCTGGATAGGAAAGCAGCGCCAGTGCCGCCGCCGCGCCAAGAACCAGAGGCACGCCAAGCGCAAGGCCAGCCGTGATCCCGCTCTCGCGACGATGCTCCCAAGCCTTGCGCAGATCCAACTCGATGCCCGCGATCCAGACGAACATCATCACGGCCCACTGCGCGACTCCATTGAGCGACTGGATCACCGGCCCGTTGAAGACGAACCTGTAGTAGTCGGGGAACATCGCGCCCAGCACGCCCGGGCCAAGCACGATGCCCGTGATGATCTGAACCACGACAAGCGGTGCGAAGTAATCGGTTCGACCAAGACGCCACACCAGATACGGGAGCGAAAAGATGATCAGCATCGCGATCAGGAAAATCTCGGAAGTGCTCACTTGAACGCCGTAGGTCTGAAGTTGAATCGCGGCGAGTCTGCCATATGGTGGGCGGCTGGATTCGGGCCGTTGTACACGCGAGCTGTCCGGCTGCAGTCGGCCTAGGCCGGAACTTCCTTCGTCAACAAAGCGGACCAACCAGCCTCTAAGGACCTTGGCGATGGCAAAGATTCGGAGTCTTTGGATATTCATGTTCGCGCTCACCCTTCCGGCATTTGCGCAGCAGAGCAGCGTTGGCGTCGCCACCTTCCGGGCCTTGCCGCCGTGGCAGATTGAGCACATGGACCGCCAACGTGCGCACGTGGCCGTCCTGCTTCAGAAACACCGTCCCGGGCATCGACTCCAGCGATCACCTGCGGACTTTGCTGAACTGCAGTCACTCATCGACGCGCAACTTGTCCACAAAACGGATACTTGGGGCTTGCAGGCACTAGGCGTGGTCTTCGGCGACGCACTGCAGGCGGCCGACACACCGCTCGCCTGGTGTGAGGTCACAGATGAGTTTGGAACGGACCCGACCTTGCGGATCGGCTCCACTTTCTATCAGGTCAATGCTCTGACGATGATCTCCAAGCGTGTTGAACGAGGCGAGGCAGTAGACGTCTTTGACCTCGCGAACCGCGTTAAGCAATCGGTGGCACAACTAACCGGTAGCCAACAGTGATCTCTGCTTTCGGCGGCGGATTCAACCGGTCATTCGGCGTGCCGACGCAACGGGGCATCTGCGGCTACTAGCGCGCCGCCAGGTTGACACGCGCTGCGAAGCCAAGAATTTGGGGCATGAATGCTTGAGCATCATTTCGACAAATCCGTGAGACGCATCGTTGAGCCGGTGGTAGCACCCTGGGGTTTTACGACTGGTGACGGGCGTTGCTGCACTTTCCATCGGCAGGTGCAGGATGACCTGTTCCATTTCATCCACTTTTCGCAGCGGTCGAGCGGTATTGAGTTTGAGGTATGGGTCTCTCCCGGTACGCCTTTGCTCGGGCCCGAACAGTGGGCTCGCTTCCCAGATTTCGTGGGCGTTCCAACGGGTCAGGCCGCAGGACTCAATGCGAAGCTCGGGGTGGGCGGCGGTGCGTCTCGTTTTCCCTGCAGAGATAGCAAAGTTTTGGACGTCGCGCTCTCGCGGGCAGCTGTGCCGGCACTGCAGATCCATGCTCGTCCCTGCTTGGCCAACTTCCAGTCACTGAAGGACCTCGTTCCGGCGTTGGAGCATCCCCAATGGGCGAGCCTTCTCGTCTCCGGGCAGGGCGGCGACCGGCATGGCAAATAAGGCGTTCTCGGCCCGCGACATGGATAGCGCTTCGACTACAGTCGGCCAGGACCAATCGTTCGAAGCGGCTTCCTATTTCTTGAGTTTTCGTGCTCCTGGTATCGATCCTCATTGATGAAACCATGACCAATTGGAGCAAGTTGCAGCACGCTTATGGCAGCGCTGTTGATCTCCCCGCGTTCCTTGGCGCTCTATCGCCTAACGCAGAGGACCCCGTGTGGGACGAACTCTGGGGACGCGTCTGTCATCAAGGCACCGTCTACTCAGCCAGCGCTCCCATATTGCCGTATCTGCTGTCGGCCGCACGTGAGTGGCCACCAGTCGCCCGCGTCACGCCGCTATCTCTGGCTGGAGCAATCGTGATTTCGCCAAATGTTTCAGGTAACCACGATCTGCAGCCCCATCGCTCGACCATTGAGGGCCTTCATAGGCTCGCGACCGAGACGACAACAATTACCGGGCTGTCGTCTACCGATTTCATCTATCTTCTGCAGGCTGTACTCGCCCTCGAAGGTGACTTGCTGTGGGGGCAGCATCTGCACAGGCTCGCCAGCGGCGAATTCGAGGGCAGATGCACGTCGTGCGGGATTGAGCTTCTTGTCGGGGTCGGTCGATATGGATCATTTGTTGCATCCGAAGATTGGGTCAAAAATCGAACCGTTGCCCGGAGTCCGCTTCAGCCAAGAGAGGTTAAGGACCTGGACGAACCGGCGAGACGACTGCACACCTATGCTTTTGCAGCGTCGCAGGAGGAAGTCGCCCAATGGATGCCGTACGTTTTTGGTGTGGGCACCTGCCCCGCATGCGGAAATTACTTCGAAGTCGCCGAGGCGATCGCAGCGGTCGAGTGACGGCCAGCACCGGCCGTTCACCGAGCCGGCACAATGCGACCACGACCGGACACTCGAACAGAGTGCTTGTTGACCCCAAGACGTCGTAGACCCCGCCTCCATGAGCGATTTCAACCTTCTGACCATTTCCGCGGTTCAGTCCCATATTGGGCCCGCGATTGCTACATATCTCGGTGCAGATCGCTTCGTCGAGGTAAAGCCACTTCACTGGGTCGACAGCAAAGATGCGCCCATTCGCCGTGTCTTCGCCTACGTACGCCTCAAAGGCGGTGTTGTTGCCCCACGCTGGGGGTATTCGTTCGATTTTGTGCCGCACCTTGTGGCGGGAAGAATGCAGTGGCATCGCACCGAGAAATCGGCGATTTTTGATGCGTTCATCGACGGACAATCCGCAGAACTCAACCTCTCATACATGTGGGGTGAACAGGGCCTGCTTGAAGGCATGACATCCCGGCTTTCAAGCGCCGTGCGCCAAGCACAGGACTTCTGGCAGTTGGGTAGGCAAGCGATATACGACCAGGTTGTCACGCTGAGCAACCGCCCCGAGGCAGGCATGTACACACAGCTGCCCGCGGCAGCCGCGTTTTGCCATGCGCTTTCAGGGCGCGAAGAAGATGCGCGTCGTGCGATGGCGGCTTATATTGAGCGAGGAAAGCCACGCGAAGACACGGTGCCGAAGCTATGGGCAGCTCTCGACGGCGCGCTCGAATCTGGGCTTGGACGCCAGACGGTCTGAACCCGGCGACTTCTATACGGTGCTTTCTAGGACTCTCCGTGCTCCGAAGTGCCGGGTAAGCAACGGGCTACAGTCGGCCAGAACCGGTTGCTTCCAAGTGCCTTCGAAATTCAGCCAATGCAATCGTTGACGTGACTGGAATGAGCGAGAACATCGACTAGCGTATGACTTGACGTGCGGTCGCAGGCGGCCAGCGTACTCATTACTAGTTAAATTCACCGATCTGGACAAGAGGGCCGCGGAATGCTTCACTGAGATCGCCCACGAATTGCGTGGCGGGCAGAAGATGAACGCTTCGCGCAAAGCTTGGAAGATCCTTGCCGAAATCAATTGCTAGGGCCCCTCGCCAAAAACCATTGCATTTGGCCAACCCAATATTTTTTTGCGCGAATTCTGATACATGTGCCCTTAACGTTGGCGGCGATGAGATGTCTGCCCCTGGGAAGGTGTCAGCGTAGAGGTTGGACGAAAACTCACCATCGCTAGGCTCAAGGGGATTTCCTCTTCCATCGAGCGGCGGCTCCATCACTTCGAAGTAGATGCTGCTGTCCGAGGTTGTCTGGATTCGATAGTCGTCCCCAATGAGCAGAGTTGTTCGCATGATGTAGCGGTCGACGGTGCGAACTTCCGAGTAGTAGGACGGACCAGCCAGCTTTTCAACAGCGGTACCATCTACTCCACCGTAGACCACGGCGATTCCTCTGCCTTGTGCCGCGACAGTGGCAGGTTCCGTCGAGAGCTGCTCACCTCGCGTCAGGTCAATGACTGTGTCTGGCCGGTCGCCCAACGACCACGCGCGAAGCACCTGTTCGACTCTTGATGCGGTATCCCCCTGCGGGCGCCATCGTGCATCGTCCACCACAAGAAAGTGTCGGTATTCAATTCCCACTGCGCCCCCCGATGCTGCGCGGATCAATCGTCCACGCCCTTGTTCATGACACCAAAACTGTACCCGAAGGCCTGATCTATCGTTTCAGCGGGTCGAGTTTCAGGTGTTGCTGGTGGCTAGCTTGCAGAGCGCCAATGTCCCTGGAGTGACCGCTTTTTGGCCGGGTCGACAGGCAGCTTCGGGCCCGGAGCGGATGCAGCCTTTTCTCCAAAGCTGCCATTCAATTAGGCTTTCTCACGCCTCAAACAATGAGTTCGGCTCCTGCGTGACAAAGCTAACTTCAAACTCTTCGCACTCGATTTCGTCCGGCGGCTCCCAAAGCCTGCTGGCCATCTCAAAGACATGGTCCGGTACGACCATGGAAAACGTAGGACCTCGCTCCTCATTCCTGCGTCGAACACGCGCACGGCGAATTTCCAAGGGAGCATCGAGAACATGAACGTGTGGCGGAAATCCTTCGTTCGCGATCATTCGGCAGAACTCGACGCGCTGTTGCTGGTGGATCAGGCCAAGCTCAAGCACAACGTCTCGACCTGAAGCCAGGATTCTGCGGCTGTGGTTCCATATCAGGCCCAGCAACCGATCCTTGCGCTGAACATACCAAGGGACAAAATCGCCGCTCGGGCGGTCTGGGCTGAAAAGCGCCGCGAACCATTCGTCGAGCGGGATGTGCACGCCGTTGCTGCTTGCAGCCAGCGCCGCGCTGAAGGTGGATTTTCCGGCCCCGACTGGGCCCTCGATCAAATGAACTCGAGGCATGCTTGGCAATCAAGGATCAAGAAACAGACAGCCCAGATTCTGGCGCGACCTCGAATTCCCCAAGCTGACGGATTCATGCCGCCGAATGCGCCAGCATTCGCCCATTCGACGGAACCGGCCCATGCGGGCTGCAAATCCGCAGCCCGCATCGCCCCTAAGCGCCAGCCTCAGGCGCCCCGCGTCGCGCCTTCTCACTCATCTGAAACAACTCCCCCGCCCTGCGCGCCATCTCAGCCGCGAGCCAGAGGAGGTTGTTCAATTGCCGGGGCCCGTCCCCGCTGCACCAGTCGATCTCTTCCCCGTGGCACACCCATAGGAGAGCTTCGAGCTGAGTGAGGGTGTTTTCAAGAAGATCCGCCGGGTCTTGTTGGGCGGTTTCTGCGGAAGCTACCGGCGTGGTTGGTCGGGCTATAGTCTTGGTAGCCATTTTTGTGCGTTGCTTTCTAGGTAGTTGCACGAACTTGGTTAGACGGCTGGGGTGCTAGTAACACCCTGGCCGTCGCCTTTTGATACCTCGCATCTGCATCAGTGCTTTCGCACCGACGACCTGCCGCGAGGCAAGCAGCCTTCGAACATCGGATCGAGTTGGGTGAGTAGCGCCTTTCTGCTCCCCTTGCTGGGGTATCGAGTGACAGGGGCATTCACTCTAGAGAAGAACCCGCCGAAGTTGCCGCTGCCACAGCACGAAGTCGCGAAGACTGCCAACAAATACAGCTTCCGCGATGCGCTGTGCGCGAGCCCATGAGCCAATGCCGCAGCGGCGCCAAACGCTCACGCCGATGGGGTGCCTTGCGCAGCGAAACAAAGGAGGAGGTGCGGCAGCCCGAAGGGCGGAGGACATTCGCGGAGCAAGGTACGCCGTCGGCGTGAGCGTCGCCCTGAACGAGCCGCGCCCTAGCCTCAGGCCACCCCGCGCACCAACATCTCAGGGCGCCCGCATTGTGCGAGCGCCCAATACAGCACTCAGTTCACCGTATGCGAGCCCAGGCCCGCAGAGGTGTCGATGGGAAAGCTGTCCCACTGAACGGCCGGATCGAAAGCGATGCCCGGATTGGGATCGCCCGATTTGATGCCGGGCTTGCGACGCAGCGTCTGGTTCAACGTGCTGGCGCCGTTGGCGCTCTTCCACTCGGTTCCAGGGTCGAACCCAACCTGGCCGATGCGGTCGATGACAGTGCCCGATTTCTCCAGCGTCAGGGCATCGTCACCGTTGAAGTTGGCGACGCCGCTGTCGACGGTGCCAGCCGGCTTGAAGGCAGCGGTGGCACCGGCGTTCGCGAGCACGATCGTGCCGCCGGGCGCAAGGGAGCCGCTCAGCGCCTGCGTGCTCGTAGCCGCAGTCGCTCCGTTCGAATACAGCTTGACGGCGTAGAGGCTCAGGTCGATCGCCGACGCGGTCGGGTTGTAGAGCTCGATCGCCTTGTTGTTCGAGGAGCCTTCCACGTACTCGCTGAAGAACAGATCGGGCGGCCCAGGCGGCAGCACCACGACCGTGGTGGTGACATTCACATTGCCCGTCTTCGTCGCGGTCTGGCCAGCGGAGTTGGTCAGCGTGACCACCACGCTGAAGGTGCCGGCAGCCGCGTAGGTGTGAGTGACTGCGCCGGTGCCCGCCGCCGCGGTGGCGGTGGTGCCGTCGCCCCAGTCGACCGTGAGCGAAGTCATTGTTGTCGCGCCGCCCGGCGTGGCTTCGGTGATGTCCACGCTGTAGGTCTCTCCGGTCTTCGCCGAAGCCGGAATCGATGCGCTGACGATGGGCTCGACCACGGCGGCGTCGGCCGCGAGGTTCAAGCCCACCAGCACCGGGTCATGGTCCGACGCGCGGAACGGCGTGGGCGCGTAGCGGTCGTCGGTGGTGAAGTCGGTGTTGTAGTCGAGCGCGGTCGGCTCGTCGGAGTTGATGTGCCACACGTTCACGCCGTTGACTTGCGTGGCCAGCGAGGCCGAGACGTAGGCATGGTCGAGCGCGCCGGTCTCGCCACCGAACACGTAGGTGTAGCGGTCGCTCGCGGGCATGCGCTTGAGCAGGCTCTCGTTGCCCGCGGCCTCGAGTTGCTTGGTCGGGTCTTCGAGCAGGTAGCTGTTGAAGTCGCCCATCATCAGCACGTCTGGCTCGCCCGTCGTGCCCTTGGCCTTGAGCTTGCCGACGAAGCTGTTCAACGCCTGCGCCTGCTTGACGCGCGCGAGGTTCCAGCAGCCCTGGCCCTGGTCGACGTCACCCGACGCCGGACAGCTACCCTTGCTCTTGAGGTGATTGACCACGAACCAGAAGCCGCCGTTGTTGCCCACCGCGCTGAAGCGCTGGGCCAGCGGCGGGCGGCCACTGGCGGCGGTGTAGTCGGCCAGGTCGGTGCCGGTCGGCAGTACGACGTTGCCGACGCGCTGCACCTTCGCGGGCTTGTAGAGGATGTCGACCTTGATGGCGTCGGTGCCGAACACGCCGCTGTTGACGGCCGCATAGGTGTTCGCGCCGACCTTGGCATTGAGGGCGGCCAGCAGGTCGTTCGTTGCCACGTCGGTGTTCTGGATCTCCATCAGGCCGATCACGTCGGCATCGAGCCCCGCGATGGCGGCCACGATCTTGGCCTGCTGCCGCTTGAACTCGTTCAGGTTGTTCGCGCCGCGGCAGTCCGTCGCCACGCCTGTGCCGAGCAGGCAGACCTGGCCGGTCTGACCCACGGAGTTGGTGCCATCCTGGAAGGTGGTGAAGTAGTTGAGCACGTTGAGGCTGGCCACCTTCAGCGAGCCGCCGACCACCGGCGCCGTGGGCTGGCGCGGATTGGCCTGCGCGAACACCGGCGTCACCGTCGGCTGGATGCGGTAGGCGCCGAAGTTGTGGCTCAGGATGCCGGCGATCTTCTGCGTGGTGTCGCCCATGCGGCGGGTACCGTCGGTGCCGGCCGCGCTCAGGTACGGAATGGGGTTCGGGTTCTGCACCGACGAACCATCGTCGAGCACGATGCGAGAAAGCAGGTTCTGCGCGTGCGTGGCAGTCGCGTTGCCATTCGTGGGGTTGAACTGTCGGCCATTGAGCGACAACACCATCTGGCCGTAGCGGCCCAGCTCGAACAGTTCGGTCACGGCCAGGGGCTGCGCGATCTCGACGAGCATGCCCTCGTAGCGCTCCAGCGTGGACTCGTCGGCCACTGGCAGCGTGATCTGCGTGGGCTTGATGGCCACACCGCTGCCGCACACGCTGATGGCGAGCGGAGTCGGCGTAGTGCCGGCGATCTGAGTGATGCTGTCGGGCTTGGCCCCTGAACCCGCCGTCTGGCCGAACTCGGTCACCACGCCGGTGACCTGCACGTAGTCGCCGACCGCCACGCGGGTGGCGTTGCTCGGCGCATAGATGAAGACACCTTCCGAGGTCATCGGGTCGGCATCGGGTACGAGCTGCTGTACGAAGAATCCATTCAGCTTCACCGAGGTGGTGCCGGTGTTCTGGAAGTCGCCGACGACCACGCCGCGCACGGTCACGGCCTGCGAGGCCATGGGGCTGATGTCGCCGGTGCCCTGCACGGACGAGATGGCGGTCAGCGGCGCACCGGCCGGAACGGTTGCCGCGCATGTGGGCGGCGTCACCATGGGCGCAGTGTTGTCGGGCTGCGTTGCGGGCGGCTGCGCGCTGCCCTGCGAAGGCGCCGGCGTGCCGGCCGATGGGCTGCCGCCGGAAGATGGCGGAATCAGTGGAAAGGAGGCGTTGCCGCCACCACCACCGCCGCAGGCGGTCAGCACGATGGCAAGCGTCAGCGCCAGTGTCTTGAACGGCCACGCGGGCCTCGATCCTCGTCCTCGATGTGTCATTTGGGGTCTCTCTTGTTGTGGGCGACCTGTAAACAAGCCGCGGCCGTTTTTATGGGCCTTGTGTGTAACCCCAGAGACACCCCGGGCTCGCCCGGGTCATGGCACCCGCTTTCCTTCGCTGGCGTAAGGACCGAAGCGGCTAGCTCATCCCGCGCGCCAGCAGGTGATCCACCAACCGCCGCTGCGGAAAGCTCAGCGCCTCCTGCCGCGTGCACAGATACATCCGCCGCGAAGCCCACGCGTCGGTGAGATTGATGAAGCGCAGCTTCATCTCCTTGCGATAGGCCACTGCAGCACCTTCGGGCAGGATGCCCACGCCCATGCCCGCTTCGATCATCCGGCACACGGCCTCGAAACTCTTCACGCGCACACGCAGGCGCAGCACCTTGCGGGCGCTCATCGCGGCGTCTTCCATGGTGCGGGAGATGGCGGAGTCGTCTTCCAGGCCGACGAAGTCGTAGTCGAGCAGTTCCTCGAACGACACTTCGCGCCCGCGCCACGGATGCTTCTGCCGCACGATGGCCACCAGCCTGTCGGTGCGGTAGGGAATGAAGTGCAGCGCCGGGTCGGCCGCCTCGCTGGTGATGACGCCGACGTCGGCCTGCCGGTCGCGAATGGCCTGCACGATGTAGACGCTGCGGTGCTCTTCGACGCTCACGCGGATCTCCGGGTAGCGCTGGCGGAAGCTGGCCACGTCGTCGGGCAGGAACTGGCCCATGGCCGACGCATTGGCATGTAGGCGCACGCGGCCGGTGGCGCCCTGCGCGTAGTCCGAGAGGTCGGCGCGCATGCGGTCGACGTCGCGCAGGATCTGCCGCGCATGCATGGCCAGCGACTCGCCGGCGCCGGTGGGCGTCACACCCTTCGAGGTGCGGTTGAGCAGCACCACACCCAGCTGCTCTTCGAGGATGGCAAGGCGGCGGCTGGCGGCCGACAGCACCATGTGGCTCTCGGCCGCGGCCTTCGACAGGCTGCCGTGCTCAATGGCGCGAAGGAAAAGCGCCAGCGAATCGAGGTCGGGTCTCATGGGGTGCGGGGGAGGTCTGCAAGGCCGACATTGTCGGGCCGGCGGAAGGCACGGCCTTTGCCGAAATACTTTCGGCGGATCGCGCTCTCAGAAGACAGATCTTCCGGAATAGGCTGCGCTTCGCCAAAACGAAGAAGCACTTTCCGCGGACAAGGCGGAAGAATCGTTGCTGCCTCGACGTCTATCCCGCCTAGGCATCCCGCGAGCCGGCCCTCTACCGGGGCCATGCCCGCATTCCGACGAGTCCTACCCGGAGTCTTTTTCAGTCATGGCACCCCACGAACTGGCCAGCGTTGCGCTGGACGACAAATACACGGCCACCGAAGGCCGGATCTACCTCAGCGGCATCCAGGCACTGGTGCGCCTCATGCTCGTGCAGAAATGGCGCGACCAGAAGGCCGGGCTGAACACCGCCGGCTTCGTCTCGGGCTACCGCGGCTCGCCGCTGGGCGGCCTGGACGAAGCGCTGTGGAAGGCACAACCACAGCTTGAAGCCAACGCGGTGAAGTTCTTGCCCGGCGTGAACGAGGAGCTGGCCGCCACCGCCGTCTGGGGCACGCAGCAGGTGCACCTGACGGGCGAGTCCGCCGTCGATGGCGTCTTCGCGATGTGGTACGGCAAGGCGCCGGGCGTGGACCGGTGCGGCGACGTGTTCAAGCACATGAGCCACGCGGGCACCTCTCCCCACGGCGGCGTGCTGCTGGTGGCGGGCGACGACCATGGCGCCTCCTCTTCGACGCTGCCCAACCAGAGCGACCACCTGTTCGCCGCATCGATGATCCCGATGCTCTATCCGCAGAGCGTGGAGGAGTACATCGAGCTAGGCCTGCACGGCTTCGCGATGTCGCGCTTCGCCGGGCTGCCGGTGGGCTTCAAGGCGCTGGCCGATACGGTGGAGTCTTCAGGCTCCATTCCGGCCGGCGTGCTCGACGTGCACACCCAGCTGCCTTCCGATTTCGTCTTCCCGCCCGGCGGCGTGCATGCGCGCCTGTCGACCGACACGCTCGGCGTGCAGGCGCGCAAGCAGGAAGCGCTGATGCAGGACTACAAGATCTACGCTGCCATCGCCTATGCGCGCGCCAACCGGCTCAACCGCGTGACCATCGATTCGCCGAAGGCACGGCTGGGCATCGTGGCATCGGGCAAGTCGTACCGCGACGTGCTGGAGGCGCTGGAGGAGCTGGGCATCGATGCCGACGAGGCCGCGCGCATCGGCATCCGGCTGTTCAAGGTGTCGATGCCGTGGCCGCTGGAGCCCGATTCGATCCGCGAGTTCGCCGATGGTCTCGAAGAAATTTTGGTGGTCGAAGAAAAGCGCCAGATCGTCGAGTACCAGCTCAAGGAGCATCTCTACAACTGGCGCGAGCACGTGCGCCCGCGCGTGATCGGCAAGTTCGACGAGCAAGGCGAATGGGGAGCGCATCCGCGCGGCAAGTGGCTGCTGCCGGCCACGGCCGACTTCTCGGTGGCGCAGATCGCGCGCGTCGTCGCGGGGCGCGTGGCACGCTTCCACACCAGCGACCGCATCCGCATGCGGCTCGCGATTCTCGACGCGAAGGACGTGGTGCTGGGCAAGGCCGTGGCCACGCCATCGCGCCCGGCTTGGTACTGCTCGGGCTGCCCTCACAACACCTCGACCAAGGTGCCCG
>CAJYQC010000106.1 GCA_913776885.1 uncultured Variovorax sp. | reverse complement strand
CTCTCGGTGATGTCGTAGTCGGCCAGCGCTTCGCAGCCCTCGAGGTCGGTGACGATGCCGACTTCGCAGCGGTCGTAGGCGAGGCCGTCGCGCAGGATGGTCTCGGCGCCGTTCTCGATCACCACGGCCTGCACGGCGCGGTTCACCAGCAGGCGGTGGCCGGCTTCCCAGTTGGCGCTGTCGCGCGCGTCGACGCGGCGGCGCTCGAGGAACAGGCCGTCGCGGCAGGCCAGGCCGGTGTGGCGCCCGCCCAGGTTGATGAGCCAGGCCACCAGGCGCGCCAGCACGGCGGTGTCGCGCGAGCCGGCCACGCCGACCACGGGGATGCGCCCGGGCGCGTCGTTGGGGAACAGGTGGTCGCAGATCGCGCGGCCCACCGGGCGCGGCGAGCCGACGGCCGGCTTCAGGTGCATCAGCAGGCCGGGGCCGGCGTTGACTTCGACGATCGCGCCGCCCTGCGGGCCGAGCGGCCGGGAAATGTCCTGCGCCACGAGGTCGATGCCGGCGATGTCCAGGCCCACCACGCGGGCTGCCAGCACGGCGGCGTGCGCCACCTCGGGATGGACCTGGTCGGTGCAGTCGTTGGCCATGTTGCCGTTGCGCTGGATCGTGACCACGCGGCCGGCGGCGGGCACGGCCTCGGCGTTCAGGTCCTGGCGCTTGAGCTCGAGCTGCAGCTTGGCGTCGGTGTCGATCAGGATCACGTCGAGCGGGAATTCTTCTTCCGCGCCGCGGCGCGGGTCGCTGTTGAGCTGCCTGTCGATCAGTTCGCGCACGCTGGACTTGCCGTCGCCGGTCACGGTGATGATCTCGCCGCGCGCGGCAGCCACCACCTCGCCGCCCACCACCAGCAGGCGGTGCTCGTGGCCGCGGATGAAGCGCTCGACCATCACGTCGCTGCCTTCGGGCTCGGCGACCGCGAAGGCGGCCATGACTTCCTCGCGCGTCGTCAGCTCGAGCGACACGCCGCGGCCGTGGTTGGCATCCGATGGCTTCACGACCACGGGCAGGCCGATGTCCTCGGCGGCTTCCCAGGCCTCTTCGGCATCGGCGACCACCTGGCCTTCGGGCACGGGCACGCCGCAGCTCGCGAGCAGGGACTTGGTCAGCTCCTTGTCGCTGGCGATGGATTCGCCGATGGCGCTGGTGTAGTCGGTCTCGGCGGTCCAGATGCGCTGCTGGTTGGCGCCGTAGCCCAGCTGCACGAGGTTGCCGCTGTTCAGCCGCATGTGGGGAATGCCGCGGTCAGTGGCGGCGGCCACGATGGCGGCGGTGCTCGGGCCGAGGTAGCAGTCTTCCACCTTGGCCTTGACCGCGTCGACCGCCTTCTGCACGTCGGCGGCGCTGAACGGGTCGTTGTTGATGGCCGCCATCAGCAGGCGGTGGCCCTCGGCCAGGGCCACGCGGGCGACCTGCTCGTCGCGCGCGCGGAACACCATGCGGTAGACGCCGTGCTCCGAGGTGCTGCGGGTCTGGCCGAAGCCGGTCGGCATGCCCGCCAGGTTCAGCAGTTCGATGACGACGTGCTCCAGCACGTGGCCCGACCAGGTGCCTTCGGTCAGCCGCTGGATGAAGCCGCCGCGCTCGCCGACGCCGCAGTGGTGCTCGATCAGCGCCGGCAGCAGGGTCGTCAGGCGGTCGGTGAAGCCGTCGATCTTGTTGGAGGGGTAGTCTTCGAGCTGGCCCAGGTCGAGCCAGACTTCGAGCACGGGACGGTAGGTCCAGAGATTGGGCCCGCGCAAATAATTGATGCGCAGCAGTTGGATGTCGTCGAAACGGGTCATGCAAACGTTCGATGTGCTTTGGCCGAGCACCGCGGCGCCTTCAAGCGCGCCCATGGCGATCGGTCAGAATCGGCGCCCGACCTGGGGCGCCATGACGCGGTCCAAGAGGCCCGCGACGGGCAAGAGTCAAAGAAACACAATGCAACATCACGATCCAGTCGGCACCCGGGAGGGCGAAACAGAAGCGGCATCAGCGCAAGCACTCAAAAACCGCCTCGCAGTCGCGGAAAACGTTCTGGTAACACTGACGGTTGACCTCGACGACCAACTTAGCTTCGCCTCCGCCATAGTCGCCCTGACTGACCGGAGGCTGATCGCATTCGATCCCCGCGCCGCTTCCTCGGAGCAGTGGCGTGAGTGGCCGCTAACCGACGAAGCCCTGGAATTGCGCGTTTCCGATCATGCCGGCGTCGGCACGCTCGATCTCGCGGACGCTTCGGGCCGGCTGGCGCGTTGGCGCTACACCCTCGCCGGGCAGGTCGCGGCGCTGCGGCTGATGAAGCTGTTCGGACAGCGAACGACGGGCGTTGTCGCCAAGGAGACAGCTGAGTCCGCCGAGGCCGTGGACGGCGAGGATTCCGCCGACGCCGAACTCCAGACCCCGCCTTCCACATGGGTGCTGCTGCGCCTGGGCCGTTTCGCCAAGCCGTACCGCAAGCAGCTGATCGTCGGGTTCTTCCTCACGCTGCTCTCCACGGCCGCCACCCTGGTTCCGCCGTACCTGACGATCCCGTTGATGGACGACATCCTGATCCCGTTCCAGAACGGCCAGAAGATCGACACCATGCGTGTCGGGTTCTACCTGGGCGGACTGCTTCTCGCGGCGCTGGTCGGCTGGGGGCTGGGCTGGGCCCGTACCTACCTGCTGGCGCTGGTGTCCGAGCGCATCGGCGCCGACCTGCGCACCACCACCTACGAGCACCTGCTGACCCTGCCGCTGGACTACTTCGGCGGCAAGCGCACCGGCGACCTGATGGCGCGCATCGGCTCCGAGACCGACCGCATC
>CAJYQC010000105.1 GCA_913776885.1 uncultured Variovorax sp. | reverse complement strand
GTCGACTGGGGCTCGATGCACGCCAACTTCTTCGTGATGTACACGGTGGCCTCGCTGGCCGACGTGCCCACCACCTACATGGGCGCCTTCCGCGCGCCCGAGACGCGCGGCTTCGACAACGCGCTGGTGCGCAGCTATCCGAACGTGACCAACGTCGACATGAGCGCCACCATCAACCAGGTGCAGCGCGTGCTCGACCAGGTGATCCGCGCGGTCGAGTTCCTGTTCGGCTTCACGCTCGCGGCCGGCCTCGTGGTGCTCTTCGCCGCGGTCACGGCCACCCGCGAGGAACGCGCGCGCGAGTTCGCGGTGATGCGCGCGGTGGGCGCGCGTGCCAGCCTGCTGCGGCAGGTGCAGCGCGCCGAGCTCGCGGGCGTGGGCCTGCTCGCGGGCTTCCTTGCCAGCATCGTGGCCGCGCTGATCGGCTGGGGGCTCGCGCGCTTCGTGTTCGAGTTCACCTGGACTGCTTCGCCGCTGGTGCCGGTCGTCGGTGCACTGGCCGGCGCGGTGCTGGCGCTCGGCGCCGGATGGTGGGGCCTGCGCGAAGTGCTGCGCCGGCCGGTGGTCGATACCCTGCGGCGCGCGGCTGAGTAATTTTTTTTCTTTTCTTCGAGGCGATGCGAGGCGAGACAGGGCCGGGGATGCAATACATTCCCCGGCCCCGTATCCATTTCAAGAAGAGAGAAGTTTCCGCATGCGCCTGGCGTCATTCCAGATCACCAACTTTCGCTCCATCAATGACAGCGGCCTCATCGACTCATCACGGATCACCACGATCCTCGGCCGGAATGACAGCGGCAAGTCGAACCTGCTGCGCGCGCTGCACAGCCTGAACCCCGCTGAAGGGCTCGCCGAACTCAGCCCCATCCAGGACTTTCCGCGGCATCGCCGCCTGGAAGAGTGCACAGGCGACACGCCCGTCGTCTTCACGCGCTGGAGCCTCGACGAGAGCGAGCAGGCCGAGCTGGCCGCGATCCTGCCGCGCGCGGCGGGCGTGCGCCACGTCACCGCGAGCCGCGGCTATGCCGACGTCCGCACGGCCGGGTTCGAAGGACTCGGTGCCCTGTCGCTCGACGTGAGCGAGATCAAGGGCAAGGTCCGCAAGATCGTGCCGGCGGTCAAGGCCGCGGCGGAGAAGGTCGCAGACGAGGCGAAGGCCGCGCTGGACCAGGAGGCCGACCTCTTCGACGCCGCGATGATCATGAGCCCCGACTACATCAGGTGGTCGGCCGGCGCGGTCAAGGCGGCGCAGGCCCTGCGCAAGGCGCTCGCGGTGGCAGGGGCGGAGCTCAACGACAAGCAGGACCAGCTGCTGGCCGAGCTGGAAGACATGGCGCTGGCCATCGCCAACGATTCGCCCGCGCTGGAGCGCGCGCGGCAATGGGTGATCGCCAAGCTGCCGCGCTTCGTCTACGTCGACGAATACCCGGCGCTCCCCGGGCGCCAGAACATCGCCGAATACCTGGGGCGCGAGGGCTGGGGCCAGCTCACGCCCGAGCAGCAGAGCTTCGGCAGGCTGTGCAAGGTCGCGGGGCTCGACCTGCGGCAGCTGCAGGCGCTGCTCGAGAAGAACGACCAGGCCACGCGCAACCAGCTCGTCAACCGCGCCGGCTCGGTGGTGACCGCCGAGATCCGCCGCCTCTGGAAGGACCGTGCGCTGAAGGTGCGCTTCAACCTCGACGGCCAGTACCTAGACACGCTGGTGTCCGACCCGACCGCCGGCTACGAGGTCGAGGTGAACCTGCAGGAGCGCAGCCGCGGCTTCCAGTGGTTCTTCTCGTTCTACGTCGCCTTCTTCGCCGACACCCGGGGCGGCCAGGCCGAAGACGCCGTGCTCCTGCTCGACGAACCCGGCCTGCACCTGCACCCTCATTCGCAGGCCGACCTGCTGGCGCATCTCGAAAAGGACTTCGCCGACAGCCAGGTCATCTACACCACGCATTCGCCGTTCATGGTGCCCACGCACCGCCTCGACGCCGTGCGCACCGCGAGCCTCGACGAGACCGCGGGCACCACGGTGAGCAACACCGCGCAGGGCGACGAGCGCACGCTGTTCCCGCTGAAGGCTGCGCTTGCGCTGAGCCGGATGGCGAGCGAGCCGGTGAAGCAGGAGGTTGTGAAGCCGGTGGCGGCGGTGCAGGAATCGGTGAAGCCTGCACCCGCCAAGCCCGTGAAGCCAGCAAAGTCCGTCGAAACGGCCAGGCCGGAGCCTGTGAAGCCGGAACCCGCGAAACCCGCCGTCGTGGAAAGTGCCAAGCCGGTGGAAGCGGCGCCTGTCGCGGTGGCCGCGCCTGCGCCCGCGATGGCTGAACCAGCAAAGGTCGCCGCCCCAGCAAAGGTCGAAGAGGTCAAGACGGAGGCTGTGAAGTCCGTCGTGGAAAGCGTCATGCCGGTGGAAGCAGCGCCTGTAGCGGTGGCGATGCCCGCCGTCCAGCCTGCGGAAGTGCCGGCACTCGTGGCGCCCGAGTCTGCGAAACCGGTGATCGCCGAAAGCGCCAAGCTCGCTGAACCCGTGGCGCCGGTCGCGGTGGTTGCAGTGCCCGCCGGAGCACCGGGGGTGCAATGCGCCGATGAGCAGACGGCCGCTGTGAGCTCGCAGGCAGAGCAGCCGGCAGAGGTCGCCTGACGGACGGGGCTGTCAGTGCCAGCCTGAACTCATGCGGCGCTGACCATGCGCCGCATGAGCAGGTTCTTCAGGTCTCTTCG
>CAJYQC010000104.1 GCA_913776885.1 uncultured Variovorax sp. | reverse complement strand
GTTCTTTCTTCCTGCGAGGCCTTGAAATCTTGCACGGCCTGAGTCGACGGAATCCCCGCGGCCCGCAACCGGCATGAAGAAAAAAAAAGGCGCCCCGGGGGCGCCTTTCTCGTGGAGGAAGCGAGCTGCGCCTTACTTGCGCAGCAGCGCCTTCAGAGCGTTCTGCAGGCGGCGTGCGCTGGCGGCGTCGTGTGCGGCGGCCAGCACCTTGCCGGCGTCCTGGCCCCAGGTCTGCGACGGTGCCGGGTCGCCGCGCTTGGTCAGCAGCTTCAGCTGCAATGCACGGCGTGCCTCGAGCTGTTCCGCGGGCGTCGGCACCTCCGCGGCCATCTCGAGGCGCAGCAGCGCTTCGGCGGCATCGTTGGCAGCAGCCGAGGGTGCGGAGCCGATGGCTTGCGACCAGCCGCTGCGCACGGCCGGCGTGACCGCCCGGCCCAGTTCCTGGACGCTGGGCAGGCGGCTGGCATCGCGCTGCTCCCAGGCGCCCAGCACCTGGGTCAGGGCTTCGCCATGAGCCTGCGCGGCGAGCTTGCGCAGCGCCATGTCAGCGCGTTCGAGCGCTTCGCGCTGTGCACGGAAGGCTGCATCGCCAAGGCGCGGACCACGGTCTTCGCGCGGGGGACGGTCGCCGAAACGGCCGCCCGGCGCGCCGCGGTCGCCACCGCGAGGCGCTCCACGGTCGCCGCGATCACCGCGATCGCCGCCAGGACGCCCCGGCCCCCCGGCGCCGGGACGGCCGCCATCGCGGCGGTCGCCGAAACGGCCGCCGGCACCACCACGCGCTGCAGGGGCCGCCTCGGCCTTCTTGCTGCTCGGACGGTCGTCGCCGCGCATCGCCACGACGGGCTTGGGCGCGGTCTTCGGCGCCGGTGCGGGAGCCTGGATGGCAGTGGCAGCTTCGCCGGCGTCGTGGGCCGCGGCGTCTGCGCGTGCCGATGCGTCGGCCCCATCGGCGGGCGCCACCAGGTCTGCCGCGGCAGCGGGTGCCGCGCTTGCTTCGTGGGGCGTGCCTGGCGACGCTTCCGCATCGCTCGGGCTCGGCGCCTGTTCGGCGCTCTCGCTGAATTCGGCTGCAGCCTGCCCGGGCGCCACGACCTCGGTCGCGCCGACCGACGGACCATCGGCCTTCGGTGCCGGCGGCGGCACTTCGCCGCGTAGCGCGCCTTCGAGGCGGGCGATGGCAGCGCGGATCTTCTGCGCGTCGCCGGTGGCATTGGCCGCGTCGAGCGCCTTCGAGGCCTCGAGCACATGGCGGTCGTGCTCGTTCATCGCGGCCGATGCCTTTTCGCGTTCGGCGGTCTTGCGGTTGAAGGCCTCATCGATGGGGGCGCGGAAGGCGTCCCAAAGCTTCTGTTCCTGGCGGCGGTCGAGCGGCACCGTCTGTGCCTCGGACTGCCAGCGCTGCTGCAGCGCCTTGACGGCGTCGATGCGCAGCACCGGCTGGGCGCCGAGCTCGGCCGCTTCGGCGATCATGGCCTGGCGGCGTTCGATGCTGGCCTTCTGCGCCGTCTCGAACGGAGCGCGGGCGGCGCCAAAAGCCTCGTTCCACAGCGGCTGCAGTTCGGCGAACACCTTCTCGCCCACGTGGCCCGCATCGCGCCAGCGGTCGGCGAACTGGTGCAGCGCGCGGTTGTGCGCCTTCAGGTCGGTGGCGCCGGCGTGTTCGGCGGCCCATTTCTTGACCTCTTCGATCAGGGCGACGCGCAGCGCGCGGTGCTCGGCCGCATCGGCGCGCACCTTTTCCAGCCAGGCCTCGACCACTTTGTGGGCCTCGTTGCAGGCCTCGTCGAAGCGCTTCCACAGCGCGTGGTTCGGCACGCCGCCTTGGTCGGCCTGCTTCCACTGGTCGCGCAGCGTGCGCAGGGTTTCCTGCATCTTGCGGCCGCCCAGCGCCTGGCCTTCGGGGCGCTTCAGCAGCCCTTCGGCCTTGGCGACCAGGTCTTCGCGCACCTTGTCGGCGCTCCACCGCTGCCAGCCTTCGAGTTCGCCGGCCGCCACCAGCGCGGCGTGCACGCGGGCTTCGAGGGGCGCATCGACCAGCTTGCCGTGCTCCTTGAGCACGGCGCGCAGCGCGGCAGCCGCGCCGGCGCTGGCCTTGCCGTGGCCTTCGGCGGTTTCCTGCTCGAGCTTGGCGAGCGCAGCCTGCACGGCCTCCTGCGCGGCGGCACGCACGGCCGGATCGACCTTGGGTGCGGCCGGACGGGCGGGCGCAGCAGGCTTGGGCGCCACGACCTCGCCGCGCGCAGCGCGCAGTTCGTCGGCCCACACGGGCACCGGCGGCAGCGGCGCCGCGGCGTCGGAAGCCGCGGCAACGGCCTGCGCCAGCGCGCTGTGGAACGCGTCCGAAACCACGAGCAGTTGCGACTTGGAGGCTTCGAGCTGGGGCGCGAACTTGGCGTCGAGGCTGCTCCAGTTGGCATCGGCCACGATCTCGGCGGCCTGCTGCTGCCAGTGCGCCACGTCGGCGCGCAGCGATTCCTCGGCGACCTGGGCGTCCTGCCAGCCCTTGGTGGAAAGTACTTCGAAGCGCTGCGCCAGCAGCACGGCGGCTTCGCGATGGACCTGCGCGCGGTGCTGCAGGTCTTCGATGCCCTTGACGCGCTCCGACAGCTTCAGCTTCAGGCCCGCCAGCGGCTCACGCGACAGCGGCGCGCCGGCCTTGGCGGCGTCGCGTTGCCAGGCGAGCGCGTCGGCGATGTTGAGCTTGGATTGGGCGACGAGCGCTTCAGCCTTCTGCGCCCATTCGGCGGCGATGGCCTCCTGGCCCTTCGCGCGCTTGAGCTCGTCGAGCTTCTCGCGCAGCAGGCGCGCGGCGCCCTTGTCACGACCGCTCAGCTCCTTGAAGACTTCCTGCATCTGCTCGGGCACCGGGTTGCCCGCGAGCCAGTCGCGGATGCGCGCAGCGCGCTCGCCGGAGGTCGGCGCGGTGAAGGCGCCGCCGGTGAGCGTGTCGAGGGCCTGAATGTCGTGTGGCTTGGAAGAATTAGAGGTCACTGCGCGAAATCGTTGTCTTGGTGGAGAAAGCGAAGGCGCCGGCAAAGGCCGGCGCAGATCGACATTTTGACCCAGTTGGCGCCGCTCGCTGAATTCCGCCATAAACGGCGGCCCTGCGCGGCGCCCCTGGGGCTGGGAGGCTGACGGCCTACATATATAGCAAGCCCGGGCGAAAAACCAAGGGGCGGCCTGATGCGGGCGATGCTTCCCCCATCACGTTTCGCCCGCTCTGGTCACTTCATGGTGAGGCTCAGCTCGGCGCCCGGCTTCCAGTCGCTGCCGCTCGCGCTGGTGCGCACCGCGCCCAGGAAGAGCCGCTCGCTCGGCACATTCTTCGCGAGCAAATAGTCGCGCACCGCCGCACCGCGCTCCACCGCGAGTTGGCGCATCGATTCCTCGTCGACGGGCACGCTGGCGAAGAGCAGCTTTTCCATGTCCTGCAGCGGCAGTTCCTTGGCGAGGCCGACCATGTTGCGCGGCTTGGTGATGTCGGCGCGCTTGTACACCGCGGTCAGCAGCTCGGGATATTCGGCGTCGGTGACGGGCGGGATGTCGGTGCCGGCCTGGCCGCCGCGCACCGCCACGCGGCGCTTCTCGGCGTAGGCCAGCTGGCGCACGCGCTGGCGCTGGTAGGCGTCGCGCTCCTTCTCGAGGCTGGAGGTGCCGGCAACCGTCATCTGCAGCGTGGGCCGGTCAGTCAGCGCCTTGGCGACCTTGTCCAGGCTCTCCCTGGCCGAAGCGCTGAGTTCGGAGCTGCCCGCCTCGAAGGTGATGGTGCTCGATTCACCGCTGCCGCCGCCCAGGCCGCCGGTGAGCAGGCTGAACGGCGCAGTCACTGCCTTCACGACCAGATTGACCACCGCCTTCCAGATCAGCGGACCGACGCTGAACTGCGGGTCGTTGAGCGAGCCGCTGAGCGGCAGGTCGACATCGATCACGCCGTTGCGGTCGGCCAGCAGCGCCACGGCGAGCTTCACCGGCAGGCTGTTGGCGGAGCCGGCCACCTCATCGCCGAACTGCAGCTGGTTGAGCACCAGCTTGTTGGTGGCCGTGAGCTGGCCGTCGGGCGCCACCTTGTAGTTCACGTCCATGCTCATCTTGCCGCGCTCGATGCCGTGCCCGGCGTAGCGCACCGAGTACGGTGAAAGGGGCGCCAGATCGAGGTCTCGCATCTTGGCGGTGATGTCGAGTTCCAGCGGCTTGGCCAGCGGGTTGAGCTTGCCGGTGATCTCCAGCGCGGCGGTCTGCTGCGCCTTGCCGCGCAGTTCGAGGTCGGCCAGCGCAGGACGCCCGCCCTCGCCCTTCGGCGGATTCGACGAGAACGAACTGAGCTTGCCGGTCAGCTCGCTCAGGTCGGCCGAGTAGTTGGGCTTGACGAACAGGTCGGTGAAGTCGATCTTGCCGTTGACCAGGCTCATCGGCCCGAAGTTGATGACGGGCGCCAGCCCGGCATCTGCCTGGGCAGCCGGCGCGGCCGCGGCTGCCGCCGCGACAGGGCTGGCAGGTTCGGGCGCCGCGCCGACCATTTCCTCTGCCGACATCGGCCGCCCCCCGGCCGCCTTCGGTGCGGAGGCCTTGGCCGTCGTGGTGGTGGTCGTGCCGCCCGGGCCCTTGCGCGAACTGGCCTCGCCGGCCGCCGCCGCGGCTGCCGTCGCTTCCGCTTCGCCCTTCTTCGTCAGGCTCAGCAGGTTCAGGCGGCCGGTGGGATCGACGATCACTCGGGCGAAGAAGTCGGTCAGCGTGGTCTCGCGCACGTCCACGTTGGGCGGCGCGTTGGGCGCGAGGCTGACCTGCAGGCCGCGCAGGCTCAGGGTTTTCCAGCTCAGCAGCTGGTTGTTGTTGCGGTCGAAGCCCGGCGACTGGGTCAGCGAGACGCTGTTGGCCCGGAAGTCGTCGAGCGCGGTATCGCCCGCGAGCTTGACGCTCATGCCCGCCGGTGAACTCGCGCAGCGCACCGTGCCCCGGTAGCTCGCGAAGGCGCGGCGGATGTCGATGTTGAGGGCCTCGGCGTAATAGGCCTTGAAGGCGTGCGCCGGAAACGAAGCGATTTCCACCCTGCCCTCGGCCGCCAGCGGCTTGAGCACGATGTTGCCCTTGTAGTCGAAGCGGCCGGGGTCGGAGCGCCCCGAGCCGATGCGGCCCGAAACCTCCAGCGGCGAGGTCGCGCTGGTTTCGGGCGCCAGCTTCTGGGCGAGCAGCTTGAAGGCCGTGACCTCCACCGTCACGGGGGTGGCGTTGGCCTTGTCCGAATAGGAGAGCGCGCCGTTGTCGACCGCCAGCGTGCCGATGGTCAGCGCCCAGGGCCTGGTGTTGGCGCCGGGCTGGGGCGTCTCGGAGGCTGCGGGCTTGGGAGCGGCGACCTTCGCATCGGCCTCCTTCGCGGCGCCGCCGGCCGGCGTCTTGAGCCAGCGCTCGAACATCCAGCGCTTCTCGCTGTCGCGCTCCACGCGGATCTTCGGGCTGGTGGCGGTGAACGAGGCCACGTTGAGCGTGTGCTTCGTCATGTCGGCCTCGGCATCGATGAGCTCGAAGCGGCCGACACTCGCCAGCGCGGTCTTGCCCTGGGTCAGCGCCAGGCCGTCGGCGGCGAGGCGGCGTGCCTTGAACTTCAGGTCGGGCTGGGCCCAGGCGATGTCGATCTGGCCGCTGAGCCTGCCATCGAGCGCGGGCTCGAGGCTCTGCGCCAGATAGGGCGCAGCCAGTGAAAGCGGCAGCGCGTCGACCTCGGTCTGCACATCGGCCACCTTGTCGGTGGCGCTGCCCTTGAACTTGAGCGAAGCGCCCGCAACGGCGGTGCTGCCACTGAACTCGGCCGGCTTCTCCATCGGCCAGGTGACGCCCGAAACGTCGATGCCGAGATCGGTGAGATCCACGGCGGCGGCCGGATTCACCGTCTCGTCGCGCCAGCCGACGCGCCCTCCGCTCAGCGCAACCTTGTCGACCTGAACCTTGAGCACAGGCTTCGGTGCCGGCTGGCCGGCTGCGCCAGGCGCGCTCGCTGCCGCCGAAGGCGGGGTGGCGACCTTTTCCGTCGCGCCGGTGGCAGGGTCGGTGGCCAGCAGGTTGAGCTTGCCGGCCGCGTCGCGCGCCACCGCAAGCTGCGGATTGGCCAGCGCGACCTCGCTCAGGTGGAACACCGATTCCAGCGGCCGGACGTCGGCCAACCCGAGCTTGAGCGACTCGAAGGACAGGAGATCGCGGCCGCGCGCATCGGCCACCTTGGTGGTGTGGGCCTCGACCGTGCCGGTGATTTTCAGACCGGTGGTGGCCGCCTGCTCGAAGGCGATTTTCAAATCTGCATCGAGGCTGCCCGCCTGCAGCTTCACTGGCACACCGCCGGGGATGTAGCCGAGGTAAGGCACCAGGTCGAGCCCCTTGAACTGCACGTGGGCGTCGGTCTTGCGGCTGTCGGCGAAAGGCGTGGTGAAGGCAGCCGAGTCGAACTTGCTGCCGTTGAGCGCGAAGGCGAGCTTGGGCTCGGTGTTGACGTCGCGCTTGGAGGCGAGATTGCTCAGGAACGGCACCTTCAGCACGAAGTCGCGCAGCTCGTGCTTGCGCTTGACGGTCTGGTCGTCGAAGTCGACCGAGCCGCCGTTGATCGCGATGTTGTAGATGGCGAAGCGCGCGGGCTTGGCCTTCGGATCGGGCGGCGGGCCGGCCGAGAGCCTGGCAATGATGTCGTCGATGTCGTATTTGCCGTCGGCCAGGTGCGTGAGCAGGACGGCCGGGCCATCTACGGTGACGGCATCAATCACCGGCGCGAGGCGGAAGATCGATTGCAGTTCGGCGTCGGCGTAGATGCGGTTGACGGCCACCTGCGCCCTGCTGCCGTCGGCGGTGGCGATGCGCAGGTCGTTGAGCGTGAGTTCGAGGGTCCACGGCTTGAAGTCGATCTTGCCGACGGTGACCTGGCGGCCGAGCTTCTCGCTCGCGATCTTCTGCAGCTGGCTCTTGGCGATCGGCGGTACCGCCAGCCAGGCGATGACCCAGAAGGCCAGGAGCGCGAGCAACGCGACGATCCCACGTCGCACCCATTTGTTCTGTTTGATCGAAGCTACGTCCATCGCCGGAGTGTGCCGCAAACATCCGAAGACGCCGCGCTCGCGGAAAGGATGCGTGTGCATCTCATGGAGAAATACCGAAGCGCCGCAGAAAGCACGTCGCAGAGTCTGCAGAAAGAAGAAAGCCCGGTGAGTCGACGAGCGTCTTCCCACCGGGCTTGATGGCGGGCCCAAAACCCATGCCATCGATTCGCGCGACGGGAAGTCGATGGTTCCCGCCGTGCTGGCAGCAAGAGATTGCCACCGTAGTTCCTCGACCGCCGAACCCTCGGACTTGCACCGCGGGTTTCCCGGGCCTCGGAAGAACGCCTGGAATCCAGGCCCATTCAGATTAGGCGTCTGTCCCTCCGATTGCAAACGTGTTCTACAAAGGGATTTCCCTTAGGCCTAAACGCCTCTGTGGCAGCCATCTTTTTAAACAACTATTAGCATAAGAAAACAAATACTTATGCTTGACCGGGTATTTAGCCACGCTAGAATCCGCGCTGCCCTGACTGCCCGACGCAGAGGGGCCACCTGAAACCGCTGCCGGGTTCCCCGGCTTGATCAGGCCACCGCGCTCCCATCAACCCCTTCACTCCATGCGCGGAGCCTGATTCGTACCAATCCAAGCGCCGCTGCCTTCATCCCTCGCCCTTCATGGCGTTGCGAATCGGGTGCCGCACAGAAAGGAAGAGCGATGAATAAGGCGTTTGATGTCACGGCCCGCGGGCTACGGACTTTCTTGTCCGACGTGGCAGACGGCTTTTTTGAAATCACCCACAACGGGTTCGCGCTGGTCGGCCTGGCCATCGTGTTCGCGGCCCTCGCCCTCGTGGCGCGGCCCGATCTGCGCAAGACCGGCGAAGAGGAACTGATGGGCTGGCTGCAGTCGCGCAAGCCCGCGCCCGAAGCCACCGATCTAGAGCCCACCGCCATCGAGCGAACCACGGCCGCGAGCCCCGCCGACCTGCCCAAGCAGCAGGCCGCCGTGGCCTACTGGCTGAGCAAGAAATACCGGGTGGCCGCGGAGCCGCTGAGCGTGCTCGTGGCCGAGGCCTACGGCATCGGCAAGCGCACGAAGATCGACCCGACCCTGATCCTCGCGATCATGGCCGTCGAGTCCAGCTTCAATCCATTCGCCCAAAGCCAAGACGGCGCCCAGGGCCTGATGCAGGTCATGACCCGCGTTCACGGCGACAAGTACGAAAGCGCGGGCGGCACGCTCACCGCCTTCGACCCCGTGACCAACATGCGAGTAGGCGTGAAGGTGCTGCAGGAATGCATCGCCCGGGCCGGATCCCTGGAAGGCGGCCTGCGCTACTACGTCGGCGCCGCCAACCTCGAGGACGACGGCGGCTACGCCGCCAAGGTCATGGCCGAGCACGAGCGCCTGCTGCAGGTCGCCAACGGCCGCGCGGCTTTGACGGTGACGCCGCCCAGCGTGCGCCCGCAGCCCATCCCGGTGGTGGCTCCTCCCGCGAAGCGCGAGGAAGGCAGTGAACCGGCCAAGGTGGCCCTGCTGTCTTCCGTTTCCTGAAGGAGTTTCGGCGGCCCGGGTGCGGCCCGCTGAGCTACACTCGAGCCGTACGCGACTGGCGATAGGCGCAGCACCGTCGAGGTGCCTCGTGCTGACGTGGAATACCACTGGGAAGCGTACCGCCTGCTCACACAGGCGTTCAGCCGTTCGCCTGGGCAGCCCTTGTTTGGTTGAAGAACAAGGACCTCGTCTTCAAAGGACTGCCATGTACCACCGCAATATCCTGGTCGAACAGACCGACCCCGAAATCTGGGCTGCGATCCAAGCCGAGAACGCACGCCAGGAACACCACATCGAGCTGATCGCCAGCGAGAACTACGCCTCGCCCGCCGTCATGGCCGCACAGGGCTCGCAGCTCACCAATAAGTACGCCGAGGGCTACCCTGGCAAGCGCTACTACGGCGGCTGCGAGCACGTCGACGTGGCCGAGCAGCTGGCCATCGACCGCATCAAGCAGATCTTCGGCGCCGACGCCGCCAACGTGCAGCCGCACTGCGGCGCCTCGGCCAACGAAGCCGTGATGCTCGCCTTCCTCAAGCCCGGCGACACCATCATGGGCATGAGCCTGGCCGAAGGCGGCCACCTGACCCACGGCATGCCGCTGAACATGAGCGGCAAGTGGTTCAACGTGGTGAGCTACGGCCTGGACGCCAACGAAGCCATCGACTACGACGCGATGGAGCGCAAGGCGCATGAGCACATGCCCAAGCTGATCATCGCGGGCGCCTCGGCCTACTCGCTGCGCATCGACTTCGAGCGCTTCGCCAAGGTGGCCAAGGACGTCGGCGCGATCTTCATGGTCGACATTGCCCACTACGCCGGCCTCGTGGCCGCGGGCGTGTACCCCAACCCGGTGCCGCACGCCGACATCGTCACCTCCACCACGCACAAGAGCCTGCGCGGCCCGCGCGGCGGCATCATCCTGATGAAGTCGCAGCACGAGAAGGCCATCAACAGCGCGATCTTCCCCGGCCTGCAGGGCGGCCCGCTGATGCACGTGATCGCTGCCAAGGCCGTCGCGTTCAAGGAAGCCATGTCGCCCGAGTTCAAGGCCTACCAGCAGCAGGTGGTCAAGAACGCCCAGATCGTTGCCGAGACCCTCACCCAGCGCGGCCTGCGCATCGTGAGCGGACGCACTGAAAGCCACGTCATGCTGGTCGACCTGCGCTCCAAGGGCATCACCGGCAAGGAAGCCGAAGCCGTGCTGGGCAGCGCCCACATGACGATCAACAAGAACGCGATCCCCAACGACCCCGAAAAGCCGATGGTCACCAGCGGTGTGCGCATCGGCACCCCCGCCATGACCACGCGCGGTTTCAAGGACGAAGAGGCCCGCATCACCGCAAACCTGGTTGCCGACGTGCTCGAGAACCCGCGCGATGCGGCGAACATCGAAGCCGTGCGCGCCAAGGTCCACGCCCTGACGAGCCGCTTCCCTGTCTACCGCTGATCTGTCGTCGGCCCCTAGAGAGAAGAAAGAAGCCCTGGCCGCATGAAATGCCCCTTTTGCGGCCATCTTGAAACGCAGGTCGTCGAGACCCGCGTTTCCGAGGATGCCGACTTCGTCCGCAGGCGCCGCCAGTGCAGCGCCTGCGACAAGCGCTTCACCACCTACGAACGGCCCGACGTCAACTTCCCCGTGGTCGTCAAGAAGGACGGCAGCCGCGCCGACTTCGATTCGACCAAGGTGCGCGCCTCCATGATGCTGGCGCTGCGCAAGCGCCCGGTGAGCATCGAGCAGATCGACAACGCCCTGCTGCGCATCGAGCAGAAGCTGCTGGCCAGCGGCCTGCGCGAGATCGATTCGACCAAGGTCGGCGAGCTCGTCATGCGCGAGCTCAAGAAGCTCGACAAGGTCGCCTACGTGCGCTTCGCCTCCGTGTACCGCAGCTTCGAGGACGTGGACGAGTTCAGGCAGCTGCTGCGCGATATCTGAACCGGCGCTTCACGACATCCTCCAAAGATTTCCAACGGCTGCCCTGGCTCAACGGTTCCAGCATTGCTGGACGAGCGCATCCGAAGCAGTAGTGCGGCCGGCGGCCAGTTTGACGCCCTGTTGATTCACTGTGAGGGTTCCGCATTCGTCGCTGGAAGAGGCGCCCTGCGGCACCGCTTGCAGGGTATAGGTGGTCGCACTTCTCGCCGAGTAGCGGATGGCATAGCTTGCCGTTCCGGACGACGGTGAGCTGCTCAACCCCGTAGGCAGCGCGACTGTCTCCGGCGGATATCTGCCATTGGCCGTCAAGTACCGCTCTGTCCACTGTGCCGCCTGAAGCAACTGCTGTTTCGCATCGGCCCGCTTAGCCCGCTGCACGTAGCGCGTGTAGCTCGGATAGGCGATGGCAGCAAGGATGCCGATCACCAGCGTCACGATCATGAGTTCGATCAGCGTGAAGCCGCGCGAACGCGACTGGCCACCGAAAGCCTCCCCGGGATTTCTTTTCACACTCAGTTCCTCCTCAATTGGTCGAGATCAAGCTGCGCCATCCGAAGCGACGCACGATGTCCGGCCGCTTCGGGGACTTGCATTCGCCAGCGGCATTACAGATCACGTCCCTGCCCTTCTCGCGGTTTTGCGGCTCGAAGACGATGTCGTCCCTGCCGTAGCGATTCCTGAATCCGACATGGGCGCCCACAGCGCCGGAGGTGGTGTATGCAATGCCTTCTGGCGCCGAGCCGCTGAAGAAGTCGACCACAAGCGTCCAGCCGTCGTCGCCCGTGCCGGCGGTGCAATCGACCGAATTGCTGCCAGAGCCGGGAATGGTGGTCGAGAAAAGCCCGACGCCGTTGCCCAGCACGTCGCCCGGATAGACAATGCGTTCGCCGGACGCCGGCAGTTTCAGTCGCCAGCCGCGCCGGGCGTTCGAGCCGGTGTAGCTCACGCTGTTGCGCGAGACGGTACGCAACTCGATATCGCTTTCCTGGGCAGCAGCGGTGCCGATGGCCTGCTCAACCAGGTTGGCAGATGTCGCGGTGCCGGTGCTCCCGTTGGCCGGATCCCAGATGCCGTAGAGGTATTGATCGGCGGTCGAACGTTCGTCTCCGGAGGCGAACAAGCGGCCGGTGCCGAACACCACCATGTAGCCGCCGCGCGGGTGTCCAACGACAACGGGCGCGGCAGTGATCGGCTGCCCGGCGCCTGCCGCGAACAGCGGTCTGTCGTCGAGGGTGGATGCGGTCGTGGCAGGACGTTGCGACCCGACGGCATCCAATGTGGCCTTCCATTTGCTGCTGTCGGAACCACTGAGGTCGAACTTCCAGAGATTGCCCAGCAGATCTCCGGCATAGACCAGGTCGACCTTGCCGTCGCCGTCGCGGTCAACCGGCCGCGGAGCCGACAGGCCGTTGCCGGTGCCAGCCCCCTGCAAGGCCGGCGCGGGAATCTTGAGCACCGCCTTGTCACCATCGAGATACTGGATCCACAGCAGGGCCTTCTCGCTGTTGCTGTTGTAGCCGTTGCCCAGGATCAATGCCCTGCGATCGTTGTTC
>CAJYQC010000103.1 GCA_913776885.1 uncultured Variovorax sp. | reverse complement strand
GGAAGACCGGACATGTCCGGCTCGCCGCTCAGCTCGAAGCGATCCTGAAGCAGCCCAAAGCCAAACGGCCCGACACGCCCTCAGCGGCGGCGAATGCCGATCGGACGCTCAAAGAACTGCCCCACAGCCGCCGCCATGGCGAAAACCTGGCCACGCTCATCCCGCACGATCAGCTTGAGCATCACATGGTGCTGCCGGACGCGGTCGAGCAGCGCTTCGCGCGCATTGAGGCGGAATATGCCGCGCGCGATCGCCTGCGCGTCTTCGGGTTCAAGCCGCGGAAGACGGTGCTGCTCTACGGCCCGCCCGGCTGCGGCAAATCCCTGGGGGCCAAGCGTCTCGCCTGGAACACAGGCCTGCCGCTGATGAAGGTGCGGTTCGACGTGCTAATTTCATCCTTCTTCGGCGAGTCGGCGCAAAACCTACGCTCGATCTTCAGCGCCGCGCGGGAAAAGCCCTGCGTGCTGCTGCTCGACGAATGCGACTTCATCGCGAGGTCGCGCACCGCGTCAAAAGACATCGGCGAGGTATCCCGCATCGTCAATTCGCTGCTCCAACTCATGGAGGAGTACGACGCACCGGGCCTGCTGGTGGCAACAACCAATCTGGAATCGGCTCTCGACCCAGCGTTGTTCCGCCGCTTTGATGATGTGTTCTCGATCCCGCTGCCAGGCCCAGAGGAGATCGAAAAGCTGCTGCGCATGACGCTCTCCACCGTGCGCTTTGAAAAGCCGATGCATTGGGACCAATTGGCTTCGAAGCTGAACGGCTCTTCTGCGGCGATGGTGGTCAAAGCAGCGCAGGATGCGGCAAAGGCCGCTGTTCTCGCAGGCGGCCAGACTCTGGTGCATGGCATGCTGGCGCAAACCATCGAAGAACTGCAGCGGCACGACGCGGCGCACAGGGGATAAGGCATGCCCGGCGAGCACAACTTCGAACACCTGCCACTCCTACTCCGCTATCAAGGTCGTGCGCGCCTGCCCAGTGGAGGCAAGACCAATCCCCAAACGCTTGCCAACAAGAACGCCCGGCAAGCGCATAGCGCCACGCTGCAAGGTGCCGCACAAGCACTGTCGGGCAATTGGAAGCAGCGCCAGGCACAACGCCAGGGCCAAGCACTGCCGGTCATGCCGAACGGCATTCCCATCCTGCTTAAGGTGGACCCGAGGCTAGACCTCGATGTGCTGCGGGAGTACTTCGATTTCGAGATCGTGGCGGAGCAGGAAGAGGGCTATGTCATCGTCGCGTCGGCAGACATCGACGTGGCGTCGTTCCTCGCCATGGTCAATGGCTTTGCCGTGAACATTCATGGCTCGGCCACGATTGCCAGCATCTATCAGTTGTTTGACGACCCCAATCAGACCGACCGGCTCGGCCGCATCCTGTCGGAACGGCTCTTTGCCGAATGGGGCAACATCGCCGACGCTCAAGACTTCATTGTCGATGTCGGCATCGCCTGTGCCGGCACCCAGGAAATCCCAGCGGTGCCAAAGCGCGGCAAGCGCGATACTGACGCCTCCTGGGCCGCGAAAGAACTCGACTGGTCGCAAAAGCGCAATGCCGCCTATGACACCTGGGAAGCGCTGAAGATCGAGCGCGAGAACCAGATTGAAAGCTTCCGCGCGGTTTACCACGGCGAGATCCTCCACAATATCGACGGCGCACCGTTCAGCGCCGGCGTGCTGCCCGACAGCTTCACGGTTCGGCTCAAGATTTCGGGGAAGGGGCTCAAGGACTTCGTCCTGAACTATCCCTACATCTTCGAAATTTTGGAGCCCGAAGACATCGTTCTGCCGCAAGCGGTCGCAGCCCAGGCCGGTCAGGCAGGCCAACAGGTTGCTCCGACTCCGCCCAATGCGGGTGCGCCAGCGGTCTGTGTGATCGACAGCGGCATTCAGGAAGGGCATGCCTTGCTTCAGCCGGCTGTCGATCAGGCCGCATCGCACTGCTTTCTGCCTGGAACGGCCGCCACAGCGGTAGCGGATGAAGTCGCGCCCGGAGGCCACGGCACCAGGGTGGCCGGAGCCGTGCTTTACGGCGAGGAAATCCCCAAGGCCGGTGCGCCGGCACTGCCGTTCTGGATTCAGAACGCGCGCGTGCTCAATGCGCAAAACCTGATGCCTGTCACGCTCTTCCCGCCGGAGGCCATACGGCAAGCCGTCGAGCGCTTCAACGACGGGGCGCGACAGACGCGCATCTTCAATCACTCCATCAACGCGCGCGGCTATTGCCGCACGCGCTACATGTCCGCATGGGCGGCGGAGATCGACCAGCTTTGCAATGAGCGTGACGTGCTGGTCGTGCAGAGCGCGGGGAACCTACCGATCGAAGGGGCCGCGCCACTGCTTGGCATCCGCGAGCACCTTGCCGGTGGCCGGGACTACCCCGGCTATCTCACCGAGGATTCCGTCCGGGTCGCCAATCCAGGTCAGAGCCTGCAAGCACTGACCGTCGGCTCCGTGGCCTACGACGTTGCGGAATCAGGCGCATGGCGCACCTTCGCGATCCAGCCCGATGGCCCGTCTGCCTTTTCTCGGACGGGGCCAGGCATCTGGAGCGTCATCAAGCCGGAAGTCGTTGCTTACGGCGGCGATGCTGTCCGCACGACCAACAACCCGCCCGATATCCAAGGTGGCGGCCGCATCCCGGCTGCTTGCCCCGAGCTGGTCCGGTCAACGCTGCATGCAGTGGGTCCGGCGTCTGACCGCGACGATGCAGGTACTTCCTATGCTGCTCCCAAAGTCGCGCGCATCGCGGCCCAGGTGCAGCGTGTGCTGCCCGACGAACCGGCGCTGCTGTACCGCGCGCTTGTCGTGCAATCGGCGCAATGGCCGACCTGGGCGGAAGACGTGCTGACGCGCCTGCGCAATCCTCTCGATAACCAGCCGCAGGCAGAGAAGCAGGCCTTGCTGGGTGCGGCATCGCATGCGCTGCGCTGCTTGGGGTACGGCATCCCCGATGAGCAACGCGCGACGGCGAACACCGATCACCGCACGACCTTCATCACCAGCGGCGAAACCCAGATTCACGCGGCCGAATGCCACGTCTATCAAGTGCCGATCCCACCGGAGCTTCGCCAACAGGCGGATGAATTCGATGTGCGGATTGATGTCACGCTGTCCTACGTGGCCCAGCCTCGCCGCACGCGCCGGAACTTGCGGCGTTATCTCTCGACCTGGGTTGACTGGAAGACCAGCAACCTCGGCGAGGGTCTCAACGACTTCCGGGTGCGCGCCCTGAAGAACGTCGCCAATGACAACGAGCCCTTGCCCGGATCGACCTTGCCATGGACCTTGCATGAAAAGCCGCAGTGGGGCGTGATCCGCGATCACAAGCGAAACAGCGGCACGGTGCAAAAGGATTGGGCCGTCGTTCGCTCGAACGCCCTGCCTGATCACTTCTGCATCGCCGTGGTGGGTCATCAGGGTTGGAGCCACGATCCAGGTTCGGTCGCCCGCTATGCCCTTGCGGTGACGTTTGAAATCCAGGGCGGCGAGATCACAATTTACGAACCCCTGCGCGCCGCCATTGCCGAACTGCAAGCCCAGACGGAAGAGATCGAGGCCGAGGCGGAAATGGAAGTCGAAGTCGGCGAGTAAAGGCTGGTGATGGATGAGCCGCTATGACTACAAATCGCTGTCTCCCCTGGATTTCGAAGAGCTGACCAGGGATTTGCTGCAGGCCGAGTGGAATGTCGCGCTGGAGGCTTTCAAGAGCGGGCGCGATCAAGGCATTGATCTCCGCTACGCCCCGCTGGCGGGCGGCACGACAATCGTGCAGTGCAAGCACTACGCGTCGTCGTCCATCAGCAATTTGCTGTCGCATCTGCGTAGCACTGAGCTTCTCAAGGTGGAGCGGCTTCGCCCACAGCGCTATGTCCTTGTAACTTCACTGCCGCTTTCACCGGCCGACAAGGACAAGCTGATCGAGCTTTTCCGGCCTTTCATCCTGGGGCCAGCCGATGTCATCGGTGCCGACGACCTGAATGGCCTGTTGAGCCGCCACCCCGATATCGAACGCGCCAACTTCAAGCTCTGGCTCACGAGCGCGACGGTATTGGATCGCGTGCTGAACAACGCCGAAATCTCGCAGACCGAATTTGAAGTCGAGCGCATCCGGCATAAGTTGCCTGTGTTCGTTCAGAACAAGGCATTCCCGCGCGCTCAGCAGCTACTGGACGAACATCGGGTCGTCATCATTTCGGGGGTTCCCGGCATTGGCAAGACGACTCTGGCCGAGATGCTGCTATACGCCCATCTGGAAGACGGCTACCAGCCCATCGTGATGCAAACCGACGTGGGCGAGGGCAAGCGGCTCTTTCGTCGGCAAAGCAAGCAGATTTTTTACTACGACGACTTTCTCGGCCAGACGTTCCTCGGTGACCAACGCACCTATCTCGGCAGCAACCACGATGCAGCCTTGGTGAACTTCATGGACATGGTGCGGAACACGCCGCACAGCAGGTTCGTCTTAACCACGCGAGAGCACATCCTGCGCCGCGCGTTCCAGATTTCGGAGCGCTTCCTGCACAGCACGATGATGGCCCACCGCTGCGTGCTGGAACTCGGCGACTACTCCTTCGGGCAACGCGCCAGGATTCTCTACAACCACTTGTATTTCAGCGATCTTCCCCTCGCGTACAAGGACGTGATCCTGCAGGATGACTTCTTCCTTGAGATCATCAAGCACGACCACTTCAATCCGCGCTTGGTCGAATGGCTGGCATCGCTGACCCGTCTGCAATCACCGCCGCCGGAGCAGTACAAGCAACGCATCACGGCGCTACTTCAGTCGCCTGAGGGCCTATGGTCTCATGCATTCGCGACGCAAATTTCCGACGCTGGACGCGACCTGTTGTTGGCGCTCTATAGCCTTGGTCAGTGGGTTGATGTAGTGGACCTCGAACCCGCTTTCGAGGCAATTCATCGAGGAAATTCGGAACGCTACAACCGGCCCCATAGCCCTGGCGACTTTCGCACGGCGCTTCAAGAACTCGACGGCGCCTTCCTGTCATACCGCTCGGGGCACGCCGAATTCATCAATCCATCCATCCGGGACTTCGCCGCCAGCGTCATCTGTCGCACACCGGCAATTGCCTTCAATCTTGCGGCTGACGCGATCCGATTCAAACAGCTTACGAACGTCTGGGACTTGGCGATCGAGCGACCTGACCAGCCGCTGCGCGCCGCGATAGCTGCCGATGCCACGCGCTTTCAGTCGTCGTTGAAGCAGGTCTTGTATGGCGAGTCGACACGATGGGAGAAAACGGCGAAGGGGATCTTCGGATCTTCGATCGACACGGGTGAAGAAGCCCGCTTGACGAAGCTCGTCGAGATTTGCGAAGCGCTGCAGGACCAGGGGCTTCTCCGCCTCTGCGAAGAGTATGGAGCGCACCTCGTCGATCGTTGGGGAAAGCGGAGCATCGACTTTCGAGACACGCTCAACGCCCTGGAATCAATGAAAGAGCGCGCCTGGTATCTGAGCCAGGGGGGCCAATCCATCCATCGCACCGTGCTGGACGGGCTGCTCGGTCACCTGGAAATGGCGAGCGCGTTTGACTGGTTGGCCTTGCTTCAGTTCCCAGACTCTGCGCTGGAATGGTCAGATCGGGATGAGCAGCAACTGAGCGAAGCCCTGACGCACTACCGGAGTGAAGGCGTTCACTATGACATTGATAACTGCACCGATACCAGTGAACTGAACGACTTGCGAACTTCTTTGACCGAGCTGGCCCAGCAATACGACCTTGACTTCGCGCGCACCATCGCTTCGATCGACGAAACGATAAGCGAACGCGAGGAGCGAGAGCCGGAATATGAAGGCGGCGGGTATTCCAGGTCAGCGGCGGCGAGTCAAACAGAGGTGGTTACTGAAGATGAAGTTCGCGAGATGTTCAAGACACTCCGCGAATAGTTGGCCCTTCACGTCTTGTTAACCAGTGCCTCATAAAGGACGAGAGGCATAGTTCGAAGGCTGTCGCCGACCTCCGCTGCGCGAGCGGCGGGTTCGGAGCAGAAAGCGTGAGCTCGCTTGCCAGGTGCGAACTGCCGCTGCCGCTGCAAAGTCGCCGTTCTTTCTAAGGCTACGCTGAAGTAGCCCCCTTTTTCTGCATCGAGCGTGCTGCACGCGTTGCATTGCGCTGATCGGCATTCAGGATGACGGGCGTTTCCCTCTGTTTGCGCATCGGCGCGCCGCTTCGACG
>CAJYQC010000102.1 GCA_913776885.1 uncultured Variovorax sp. | reverse complement strand
CAAGAGGGGCGCTCATGAGCAGCGTGTTCCGGTTCTCGCGCGCCTCGCTGCCCGCCACGCCATGGAAGAACGGCGGCGGCACCACGCAGGAGATCGCCAGCTGGCCGCAGGGCGCGGGGCTCGACAGTTTCGGCTGGCGCGTGAGCATCGCCACCATCGCGGCGGCGGGGCCGTTCTCGGTGTTCGTGGGCGTGGACCGCAGCATCACGCTGCTCGAAGGCGACGGCGTTCGGCTCTTCACGCACGACGGGCGCATCGACCACCGGCTCGACGTTGCGTTGCAGCCCTTCGCCTTCAGCGGCGACGAGCCGATCGACTGCACGCTGCTCGGCGGCGCCTCCAACGACTTCAACGTGATGACGCGGCGCGGCCAGTGGCGCGCCGACGTGCGCGTGCTGGACCGCGCCACGGCCATCGAGGCCGCGCCGCATGGTGTGCTGCTCGCGCTGCGCGGCGCATGGCGCCTCGACGACGAAGCCTTCGGCGAAGGCGAGGGCCTGCAGTGGGCCGACTCGGCGCGGGCCTGGAATGCACGGCCCGAGGGCGCCGGCGCACGGCTGCTCGCGGTGCGCATCCTGCCGGGGTAACAACAACAGGAACGACACGATGAAATCCGGCATCAACGAATTTCCCTCGGCCGACGGCCTCTGGACCGGCATCCGCCTCGCCACCGATGCGAACGTGGAAGGCGCCATCGTGGTGGCGCAGGGCACCATCCGCTGGGTCGGCGCCCGAAGCGCGCTGCCGGCTGAATTCACCGGACTGAAGCCGCACGACGGCGGCGGCGCACTGGTGACGCCGGGGCTCATCGACTGCCACACGCACCTGGTCTACGGCGGCCAGCGCGCCAACGAATTCGCGATGCGCCTGGCCGGCGCCACGTACGAGGAAGTGGCGAAGGCCGGCGGCGGTATCGTCTCGTCGGTGCGCGCCACGCGCGAGGCCGATGAAGCCGCGCTCTTCGCGCAGGCCGCATCGCGCCTCGAACAGCTGCTGGCCGACGGCGTCTGCGCCATCGAGATCAAGTCGGGCTACGGCCTCTCGCTGGAGCACGAGCGCAAGCAGCTGCGCGTGGCGCGGCGCCTGGGCGAGGCCTATGGCGTGACGGTGCGAACCACCTTCCTCGGCGCGCATGCACTGCCCCCCGAATACGCGGGCCGCAGCGGCGAGTACATCGACCTCGTCTGCGACGAGATGCTGCCCGCGCTCGCGGCCGAAGGGCTGGTCGACGCGGTGGACGTGTTCTGCGAGCGCATCGCCTTCTCGCTGGCCGAGACCGAGCAGGTCTTCAAGGCCGCGCAGGCGCTGGGCCTGCCGGTGAAGCTGCATGCCGAGCAGCTCTCGGACATGGGCGGCGCCGCTCTGGCCGCGCGCTACGGCGCGCTCTCGTGCGACCACATCGAGCACCTGTCGGCCGAGGGCATCGAGGCGATGCGCAGCGCCGGCACCGTGGCCGTGCTGCTGCCGGGCGCCTACTACACGCTGCGCGACACGCACCTGCCGCCCATCGACGCGCTGCGCGCCGCGGGCGTGCCGATGGCGGTGTCCACCGACCACAACCCCGGCACCTCGCCCGCGCTGAGCCTGCTGCTGATGGTGAACATGGCATGCACGCTGTTCCGCCTCACGGTGCCCGAGGCGCTCGACGGCGTCACCGTGCACGCCGCGCGCGCGCTGGGCCTGCAGGACACGCACGGCGCCATCGCCCCCGGCATGCCCGCCAACTTCGTGCTGTGGAACGTGCGCGAAGCGGCCGAGCTTGCCTACTGGTTCGGACAGCAGCCCGTGCGCGCCGTGGTGCGGCAGGGGCGCATCGCCATTGGAGGCAACGCATGACACAAACTCTTTTCGCGGCCGATGCGCTGCTGCCCGAGGGCTGGGCCAAAGACGTCCTGCTGACGTGGGACGACGCGGGCCGGCTCACGCAGGTGCAGCCCGGCGCGCAGCGCCCCGTGGACACGCAGGCCGCCAGCGGCCCCGTGATCCCCGGCATGCCCAACCTGCATTCGCACGCCTTCCAGCGCGCCTTCGCGGGCCTCACCGAACACCGCGCCGAGCAGCACGACAGCTTCTGGAGCTGGCGCACGCTGATGTACCGTTTTGCCGCGCGCCTGGGCCCGCAGCACATGGAAGCCATCGCGACCTGGCTCTATGCCGAGATGCTCGAAGCCGGCTACACCGGCGTGTGCGAGTTCCAGTACGTGCACCACGACGTGGACGGCCGCCCCTACGCCGACGACGCCACGCTGAGCCTGGCGCTGCTGCGCGCGGCAAAGAAGGCGGGCATCGGCTTCACGCTGCTGCCGGTGCTCTACCAGACCGGCGGCTTCGGCGAGCAGCCGCCCACCGAGGGGCAGCGCCGTTTCGTGCGCTCCACCGAATCGATGCTGCGCCTGCTCGAAGCGCTCAAGCCGCAGTGCGACGCGCAGGGCGCGCGACTGGGCCTCGCGCCGCACTCGCTGCGCGCCGTTCCGCCGGAAGGTTTGCGCGAGGCCGTCGCGGGGCTCGAGGCCATCGACCGCACCGCGCCCATCCACATCCACATCGCCGAGCAGACCAAGGAAGTCGACGACTGCGTGGCCTGGAGCGGCCTGCGCCCCGTCGAATGGCTGCTCGACCACGCGCCGGTGGACGAGCGCTGGTGCCTCGTGCATGCCACGCACATGAACGACGCCGAGTACGAATACGCGGCCCGCAGCGGCGCGGTCGCGGGCCTGTGCCCGACCACCGAGGCGAACCTGGGCGACGGCATCTTCGACTTCGCAAAGTGGCGCAGCCACGGCGGCGCCTGGGGCGTGGGCTCCGACAGCCACGCCAGTGTGAACGCTGCGGAAGAGCTGCTGATGCTCGAGTACAGCCAGCGCCTTGCGAAGCGCCAGCGCAACGTCGGCGCGAGCGCGGCGCAGCCGCACGTGGCGACCGCGCTCACGCTGGAAGCTGTTCAGGGCGGGGCTCGCGCCTCGGGCCGCGCAACGGGCGGGCTCGCGGCGGGGCAGCAGGCGGACTTCGTCGTGCTCGATGCTGCGCACATCGCGCTGCAGGGCCTGTCCGCGCCCGATATGCTTTCCGCCCACGTCTTCGCGAGCCATCGCACCTCTGCCATCGACGGCGTCTGGGTGGCGGGCCGGCCGCGCGTCTCGGCCGGGCGCCACGCGTTGCACGAAGAAGCCGCCGCCGCCTTCGTGGCCGCGCGCACCCAACTACTCCAGGATTGATCGACCCCCACATGGCCTTCACCACACAAGAACCTCCTTTCCGCTTCCGCCAGGGCACCCGCCCCCTGCTGATCTCGATGCCGCACGTCGGCACCCATGTGCCGCCCGCGCTGGCCGCGCGCCTGACCGAAGAGGCGCGCCAGGTGCCCGACACCGACTGGCACCTCGAGCGGCTCTACGACTTCGCCGACGAACTGGGCGCCTCGGTGCTCGTGGCGACGCACTCGCGCTACGTGATCGACCTGAACCGTCCGCCGGACGGCGCGAGCCTCTACCCCGGCCAGAGCGTGACCGGCCTGTGCCCGGTCGACACCTTCGACGACACGCCGCTGTACGCCAAGCCTGCCGACGTGCCGGGCGAGGCCGAGATCGCCGAGCGCCGCGAAGCCATCTGGCAGCCCTACCACGCGAAGCTGGCCGAGGAGCTCGCCCGCATCCGCGCGCAGCACGGCGTGGCCGCGCTGTGGGACGCGCACTCGATCCGCTCGGTGCTGCCGCGCTTCTTCGAGGGCAAGCTGCCCGACCTGAACCTGGGCACCGGCAAGGGCGTCAGCTGCGACCCGGCGCTGGCGCAGACGCTGCTGGGCATCGCCGAGAGCGCCACCGGCTACACCGGCGTGCTCAATGGCCGCTTCACCGGCGGCTACATCACGCGCAACTACGGCAACCCCGCGCAGAACGTGCACGCGGTGCAGCTGGAGATGACGCAGTCGAGCTACATGCAGGAGAAGCTGCCCTTCGACTACCTGCCCGAGGTGGCGGCGGGCGTGCAGCCGCACGTGCGGCGGATGATCGAGGCGGTGCTGGCTTTCGTGGAAGGCCGCGCAAAGAACTGATGGCGGGCAGGGGCAGGGGCCCTTCCTACAATCGGGGGTCTATGAAGCCCGTCACCTACACCCGCGGCCAGGCCCTGGCCGGCATCCTCGCGCAGCGCATCGCCATCCTCGACGGCGCCATGGGCACGATGATCCAGCGCTTCAAGCTGACGGAAGAGCAGTACCGCGGCGAGCGCTTCAAGGACTTCGAGCGCGACGTGAAGGGCAACAACGAGCTGCTCTCGCTCACCCGGCCCGACGTGATCCGCGACATCCACGAGGGCTACCTCGCGGCGGGTGCCGACCTCATCGAGACCAACACCTTCGGCGCGACCACCATCGCGCAGGAGGACTACAAGATGGCGCACTTGGCGCGCGAGATGAACCTCGAATCGGCGAAGCTCGCGCGCGCGGCCTGCGACAAGTTCAGCACGCCCGACAAGCCCCGCTTCGTGGCCGGCGCCCTCGGCCCGACGCCCAAGACGGCGAGCATCAGCCCCGACGTGAACGATCCGGGCGCGCGCAACGTCAACTTCGAGGAACTGCGTGCGGCCTACTACGTGCAGACCGAGGCGCTGATCGAAGGCGGCGCCGACGTGATCCTGGTCGAGACGATCTTCGACACGCTCAACGCCAAGGCCGCGCTGTTCGCGGTCGACGAGTACTTCCACGACAGCGGGCAGCGCCTGCCGCTCATCATCAGCGGCACGGTGACCGATGCGTCGGGCCGCATCCTCAGCGGCCAGACCGTCACCGCCTTCTGGCACAGCGTGCGCCACGCGCAGCCGCTGGCCATCGGCCTGAACTGCGCACTGGGCGCGGCGCTGATGCGCCCCTACATTCAGGAGCTGGCGCGCGTGGCCGGCGACACCTTCATCAGCTGCTACCCGAACGCCGGCCTGCCGAACCCGATGAGCGAGACCGGCTTCGACGAGACGCCCGAGGTCACCTCGCGCCTGCTGCACGAGTTCGCATCGGAAGGGCTGGTGAACATCGTGGGCGGCTGCTGCGGCACCACGCCGGACCACATCGCGGCGATCGGCAAGGCGGTCAAGCCGATGGCCGGGCGGGCGCTGGGCGGCAACGCGGCTGGTTTCTACAAGGAAGCGGCGTAGCTGGATCTCCCCCAGGCTTCGCGCACTTCGTGTCGCTGCGCCAACCCCCTTCCGGGGGCAACACCGGCGGCCCGGCAAAGCCGGTTCCGCGGTGTTCCTGGATCTCCCCCAGGCTGCGCGCACTTCGTGTCGCTGCGCCAACCCCCTTCCCGGGGGGGGCAGCACCGGCGGCCCGGCAAAGCCGGTTCAGCGGTGTTCCTGGCTCTCCCCCAGGCTTCGCGCATTTCGTGTCGCTTCGTCGACGCCCTTCCGGGGGCCAGGCCAGCGGCCTGGCGGAGCCGGTTCCGCAGTGTTTCTGGAATCAGGGCTGCGCTGATTGACGGGCTGGGGGGGCCGGCCTAGGCTGGGGCGATGAAATCTCTTGCACTACGTTGGGCTGCCGCAGGCGCGCTGGCCCTGGCGCTTCCGCTCGCGGCGCAGGCGCAGCAGGCGTTCACGCGCGGCGGGGTCAATCTGCGGGCGGGGCCTTCGGGCGACTATCCGCTGGTGGCGCGGCTCGGGCCGGGGCAGCCGCTCGAGGTGGTCGGCTGCACGAGCGGCTACGGCTGGTGCGACGTGGTGCTGCCCGACGGTGGGCGCGGCTGGGTCTGGGCGCGCAGCATCGACTACGCCTATCAGGAGCAGCGCGTGCCGCTGGCCACCTACGGCGCGCTGATCGGCGTGCCGATCATCGGCTTCGCGATCGGCAGCTACTGGGCCGACTACTACCGCGACCGGCCCTGGTACGGCGACCGGCGCTGGTGGGGCAACCGGCCGCCCCCGCCGCCCGTGGCGGGCTGGCGTCCGCCGCCGCCGGTGAGACCGGGCTGGCAGCCGCATCCGTGGCAGCCTGGGCCCGGGTTCCGTCCTCCCGCTCTGGGGTTCAGGCCGCCGCCCGGCCCAGGGGTTCGGCCGCCGCATCCGCCTGGCGTGCGTCCGCCGGTCGATCCGGGCTTCAGGCCGCCGCGTCCGCAGCCGGGGTTCCGTCCGGGGCCTCCGCCGGGCATGCCGCATCCGCATCCTGGCGGCGGTGGGCATCGCGGGGGCGGTCATGGAGAAGGCCACGGCGGCGGGCCCCGGCACTGAGGCGTCCGCCCGGCTGCCTCAATCTCCGACGACGCCCATCACGCGCTTGCCGATGCCGCGGCCCGCAGCAGGCCGATGATGCGGCCGGCGCATGCCATCGACATCCGCTGCCGCATGTACGGATCGAGCGACAGGTGCAGCGTGCGCAGCAGCGCCTGGCCTTCGCCGGCCGGGGGAGTGGCGGTTTCCTCAAGGCGGAAGTTCTCCGGCCTGGGAAGGCCGCGCGGCCGGGCGCGAGCACGATGCGGCAGTTGACGATGCTGCGCTGGAGGGCGTGGCTCCTTGGTCAACAGACCCGTCGTCTAGTTCGGCGGCCCGACCGTATCGCTGCTCACCTTCGGACTGCATTCGCCCGCCGCGGCCCGTCCCTTGGCGATCAGATTCACGAAATACTGGGCGCCCAGGCCGAGTGGGCGCTCACGTGACCACACCACATCCACCCACAGGTCGAGCCCGTTGCTGAGATTCTCGAAAGGAATTTCCACCAGCGCGCCGGCCGCCACGTGGGGCCGGGCGAAGTTGCGCGGCAGCCAGCCCCAGCCCAGTCCGGCGGTGATCAGGCTCAGCGCGGCCAGCGCGTTGTCGGAGCGCCAGACGTGGCGCGCGAAGACGAAGCGCGGGTCGCTGGTGGCGAGGTCGCGGCCTGCCACGACGATCTGGCGGGTGTTGGTCAGGTGGTCCTCGCGCAGGCGGCCGCCGTTGGCCGCGAGAACCGGGTGGTCGGGTGCCATCACGGCCACCATGAGTTCGCTGCCTACTTCCTGGAAGCCTTCGCGCCCGTCGAGGCTGGGCCGCTCGAACACGAGCGCGAGCTGTGCGCGCCCGCTGTGCAGGAGAGCGAGCGCGTCGGCCTGCGGCGCGGCAAGCACCTCGACCTGCAGCAGCGGATGCTCCCGCGCCAGCTCCGACAGCGGGCCGGTCCACGGGGCGGCCAGCAGCTCGGGCGCGATGGCCAGGGTGAGCCGGTCTTCCAGCCCCTGGGTGAGGGCGAGCGCCTGCGCCTGCAACTGCCTGAGCTGCGACGCCAGCAGCCGCGCCTGCGGCTCCAGCGATCGTGCGGCGGCCGTGGGCTGGGGCTCGCGGCCGCTGCGGTCGAAGAGCTGCAGGTCGAGCTCGGCTTCGAGGTTGGCGATCGCCATGCTCACGGCCGAGGGCACCCGGCGCAGCGCCCGCGCGGCGGCCGAGAAGGAGCCGTGGTCGACCACGGCCAGGAAGACTTCGACGTTGTCGCTGGAAAAAGCCATGGCGCCCGATCTATCAGTCAAACTGAAACAAGTTAACTTTTTATATCAGCAGATGACAAATAAAGTCCAGCCATCACATCAATGAACGCAGAGAGAAAGCAATGCAAGGGATCCAGCGCCGCATCGTCTACATCAGCCTCTATGAAGGCATCGCCATCGTGGCCGCCAGCGCCGGGCTGGCCCTGATGACGGACGCCGGCCTTGGCCATTCGGGCGCGCTGGCGGTGGCCGCCTCGGTCATCGCGGTGATCTGGAACCTGGTCTTCAACTGGCTCTTCGAGCGCTGGGAATCGCGCCAGGCCGTGCGCGGACGCAGCGTGCGCCGCCGCATCGCGCATGCCATCGGCTTCGAGGGCGGCCTTATCGCGTTCCTGGTGCCGATGTTCGCCTGGGGCCTGGGCGTGTCGCTATGGCAGGCGCTGGTGATGGACCTGGGGCTGGTGGTGTTCTTCCTGGTCTATACCTTCGTCTTCAACTGGGTCTTCGACCGCGTGTTCGGCCTGCCGGCTTCGGCCGCGGCGAAGGTGCCGGTGGCGGCCTGATCGCCTCACGGCAAAGGGCAGGGATCAAGGCGGCGCGACCGCCTTTTTCTTTGCGTCGGCTGCCCGCATCTCCAGCGCGGCCTGCAGGCGCAGCGCCTCCTGCGGCGTGAAGAGCTCGGCCTGCAGCTGCGCCCGCGCGGCTTCGTCGGCGGCGGCGTAGCGCGATAGGCGGCTCTGCCAGTCCTGCTCCTGCTGGTCGAGCGCGGCAAGCCGCTGCGCCGCCTCGTGGCCGTACCGCTTCGAGCGTTCGTCGAAACGCTCCTGCGGGCTGGCGCCGCGTGCTTCGAGCGCGGCGGTCTGCTCGCCCACCGCCAGCTGCGCGACGGAGGCGATGCGGTCGGCGCGCTGCTCGGGCGTGAGCCATGTTTCCTCGGTTTTCGCCAGCGCCTGGCGCTTCTGTTCGGCCGTGAGGTTCGCGTTGCGCTCGATCTCGAGCTTCTCGACGCTGAAGCGGTCGAATTTCTCCTCGGCACCGAACAGGCCCTCGACCTCCTCTGGCGCGAAGTAGCGCGAGCGGATACCGGCACGCGCATCGAGAATCCGGCGCAGCCCTGCAGGGTCGCCGATGCTGGCCGCGGGCAGCGCCTCGAGCGCGGTGCGGTAGTCGATGTAGCGCTCCAGCAGGCCCAGCGCGCGCACCCGCCATTCGGGCGGCAGGAATTTGTCGATCTTCGCGCGCATCTCGGCCATCAGGCCTTCCCTGTCGCGGGCCTGGGCGCCGTCGAGCATCTGCTCGAAGGTGCGCAGCAGGGCGGGCGTCAGCAGCGGGTCGGGGGCGTGGGGGCTTGCGCCTGGCTCAGGGGTGGAGGCGGCCGGCGGCGCGGACGAGCTTGCCGGCTGGGCTGCAGATGCGACGGCGGCAGCCGGTGCCTCCTCGTTGCCGGCCAGCCACCACGCCGCGCTCGCAGCCAGCACCACCGCCGTCGCGAGCGGCCACAGGAGCTTGCGGGGCATCGTCTCCTCAGAGGCCGAGCTGCTTCAGCTTCGCCGCCTGGTTCACGTACAGCGTCACCGGGCTCACCGAGAACAGGTCGCGCAGCCCGAGCATCTGGTTGACCTCGTCCAGGTGGTTCTGCCTATAGCTGCCGAGGTAGGTGCCCAGGTGCGAGCTGCAGGCCGAGGCGAGGCCGTCGTTGGGCTCGCCGTGCACCGCGCTCAGCAGCGACAGCGGGTAGTCGGAGGCGTCGAAGACGTTGGTCAGCGGCTGCGTGCCCGACCAGGAGAAGTAGCGCACGCCGTTGACCAGCTCGGCCCCGTTGCCGCAGGCGGTGGTGGGCACGCCGTCGGGGAACTTGGCGTTGAACTTCGCGGAGCCCGCGGTGTTGAGCGAATTCAGCGCACCCAACCCGTTCTGCGGCGTGTTGTTGCCCGAGAAGATGCCGATGAGGCTGGAGAACGCGTTGACCGCGCTCACCACCACGGCACGGCTGATGCTGCCGTCGGGCAGGGTGTTGCCGAGCACGTCGGCCACCTTGCTGCCCTTGTGCGGGCTGCCCACCGTGGTGACCGAAGCCACCAGCTGCGGCGCCACGCCCGAGACGTAGCGTGCCGTGGGCCCGCCGTGCGAATGGCCGATCAGGTTGACCTTGCTCGCGCCGGTCAGCGCCAGCACGTCCTTGACCTGCTTGAGCAGCTGCTCGCCGCGCACCTCGCTGCTGTTGGTGGCCGCCACCTCGGCGACGAAGACCTTCGCGCCCTGCGCGCGCAGCTCGCCCGGAATGCCGTACCAGTAGTCGATGCCGGCAATGGTGTCGAAGCCCAGCATGCCGTGCACCAGCACGATCGGATAGGCCGTCTGCGCACCGGTGCCGGCTGCCTGTGCCTTCTGAGCCAGGGGCGCGAGCGCGAGCATGCCGCCCACCAGGAGCGCGCCGGCCATCCGCCGTACCGAGCCGTCGCTGCTGCCTGGCGTCCTTGTGCTGGTCTTTGTGCTGGTCCTCGTGCTCGTCGCCGCAATCCTCTTGGCCGGTCGAATCATCGGAACTCCCTTGTGGGTTGATCGGTTGGGATGGCACGCAAAAACGAACGAGCGTGCACTTTTCATTCTGCGAAACCGACCGGGCCGGATCGATCCGGACTTTCCCTTTCATGATTCGGACTTACTCCTGCAGCGCCTGCGGCGTATGGGAGGGCGATAGACTCCCCCAACCCGCGCACGAATAACCGCTTTTGCCTCCGAGTCCAACCATGTCTTCCCCAATGCCGCCTCCCATGAAGCTCTCAGGCCTGGAGCCGGTCTCCATCGGCGAAGGCACGCTGTTCGTGAACATCGGCGAGCGCACCAACGTCACCGGCTCCAAGGCCTTCGCGCGCATGATCCTCAACGGCCAGTTCGAAGAAGCGCTGGCCGTGGCGCGCCAGCAGGTCGAGAACGGCGCGCAGGTGATCGACGTGAACATGGACGAGGCCATGCTCGACAGCAAGGCCGCGATGGTGCGCTTCCTCAACCTCATCGCCAGCGAGCCCGACATCGCACGCGTGCCGGTGATGGTCGACAGCTCGAAGTGGGAGGTCATCGAGGCGGGCCTGCGCTGCATCCAGGGCAAGGGCATCGTCAACTCCATCTCCATGAAGGAGGGCGTCGACAAGTTCAAGCACGAGGCCATGCTGGTGAAGCGCTACGGCGCCGCCGCCGTGGTGATGGCCTTCGACGAGAAGGGCCAGGCCGACACCTACGCGCGCAAGATCGAGATCTGCGAGCGCGCCTACCGCATCCTGGTGGACGAGGTGGGCTTCCCGCCCGAGGACATCATCTTCGACCCGAACATCTTCGCCATCGCCACCGGCATCGAGGAGCACGACAACTACGCGGTCGACTTCATCGAGGCCACGCGCTGGATCAAGCAGAACCTGCCGGGCGCGAAGGTGTCGGGCGGCGTGTCGAACGTGAGCTTCAGCTTCCGCGGCAACGACCCGGTGCGCGAGGCGATCCACACCGTGTTCCTGTACCACGCGATCAAGGCGGGCATGGACATGGGCATCGTCAACGCCGGCATGGTGGGCGTGTACGACGAGGTCGAGCCCACGCTGCGCGAGCGCGTGGAAGACGTGGTGCTCAACCGCCGCCCCGACGCCGGCGAGCGCCTGGTCGAGATCGCCGAGAGCGCCAAGGGCGCGGCCAAGGACGACACCAAGAAGCTCGAATGGCGCGGCACGCCCGAGCAGCCCGTGCCGGTGGCGCAGCGCCTGTCGCACGCGCTGGTGCACGGCATCACCGAGTTCATCACGCAGGACACCGAAGAGGCCTACCGCGAGATCCTCGCCAAGGGCGGCCGCCCGCTGCATGTGATCGAAGGCCCCCTGATGGACGGCATGAACGTCGTGGGCGACCTGTTCGGCCAGGGCAAGATGTTCCTGCCGCAGGTGGTGAAGTCGGCCCGCGTGATGAAGCAGGCCGTGGCGCACCTCATTCCCTACATCGAGGAAGAGAAGCGCCAGGACGAGGCGGCGGGGCGCGACGTGCGCTCCAAGGGCAAGATCATCATCGCCACCGTGAAGGGCGACGTGCACGACATCGGCAAGAACATCGTCACTGTCGTGCTCCAGTGCAACAACTTCGAGGTGGTGAACATGGGCGTGATGGTCCCGTGCCACGAGATCCTCGCGAAGGCGAAGGTCGAGGGCGCGGACATCGTGGGCCTGTCGGGCCTCATCACGCCGAGCCTGGAAGAAATGCAGTACGTGGCCGGCGAGATGCAGAAGGACGACCACTTCCGCATCCGCAAGATCCCGCTGCTGATCGGCGGCGCCACCACCAGCCGCGTGCACACGGCCGTCAAGATTGCGCCCCACTACGAGGGCCCCGTGGTCTACGTGCCCGACGCTTCGCGCAGCGTGAGCGTGGCGCAGAGCCTGCTGAGCGACCAGGCCGCCGCGTACATCGACGAGATCAACGCCGACTACGTCAAGGTGCGCGAGCAGCACGCCAACAAGAAGCAGGTGCCGCTGTGGCCGCTGGCGAAGGCGCGCGCCAACAAGACGCCCATCGACTTCGCGAACTACCTGCCGCCTTGCCCCAAGTTCATCGGCCGGCGCGTGTTCAGGAACTTCGACCTGACCGAACTCGCGAAGTACATCGACTGGGGCCCCTTCTTCCAGACCTGGGACCTGGCCGGCCCGTTCCCCGCCATCCTGAAGGACGAGATCGTCGGCACCGAGGCCGTGCGCGTGTATGCCGACGGCCAGCGCATGCTCAAGCGCCTCATCGAGGGCCGCTGGCTCAGCGCGAGCGGCGTGGTGGGCTTCTGGCCCGCCAACACGGTGAACGACGACGACATCGAGCTCTACACCGACGAATCGCGCAGCGAGGTGGCGCTCACCTGGTACGGCATGCGCCAGCAGACAGAGAAGCACGAGATCGACGGCGTGATGCGCCCGAGCCGCTGCCTGGCCGACTTCGTCGCGCCGAAGGACAGCGGCGTGAAGGACTACGTCGGCATGTTCGCCGTGACCGCCGGCCTGGGCGTGGAGAAGAAGGAGAAGTACTTCATCGACGACCTGGACGACTACTCCGCCATCATGCTCAAGGCCCTGGCCGACCGGCTGGCCGAGGCCTTCGCCGAGGCGCTGCACCACCGCGTGCGCACCGACCTGTGGGGCTACGCCAGCGACGAGAGCCTGAGCAACGAGGACATGATCGCGGAGAAGTACCGCGGCATCCGCCCCGCGCCCGGCTACCCGGCCTGCCCCGACCACAGCGTGAAGAAGCCGATGTTCGACCTTCTGAACTGCGCGGACATTGGCATGAGCCTGACGGAAAGCCTCGCTATGATGCCCGCCGCCAGCGTGAGCGGGTTCTACCTGAGCCATCCCGATTCGACGTACTTCAACGTCGGCAAGATCGGACACGACCAGTTGCAGGACCAGGCCGCGCGGCGCAAGGAAAGCGAAGCCGACCTCGAACGCCTGCTCGCGCCCAACCTTTGAACCTGCCGGCCGGCGCGGCCGTCCGACACCGGGAGTCGTTATTCAGAAGCTGATGTTTGCAGCCGCGCACTACGCGGCCCTGGCGGTTTTCGTGATGGGCTGCTGGGGCTATGGACGCGCGCTGCTGGGCCGTCTTGCGCCTCCGCCGCGCCGCGATGCGGGGCTCGAGGCCGCGATGGCCGTGGCGCTCGGCGTCGGTGTCTTCATCTGCGCCTTGCAGGCGCTGGCCATCTTCGGCGTCTTCAAGACGGGCGCGACCGCGGCGATCGTCGCCGTGGGCGTGGCAGCCGCCGTGCTGCAGCTGCCTGCCTGGCTGCGCGAGCGGCGCACCCTGCTCGCGAACTCGCCCGCGGCGCCCTGGAGCTACGTCGAGCGCATCGCGGCGATCGCGCTGGCGCTGGTCGTACTGCCCGCGCTGGCGGCACCGCTGGCGCCGCCCATCGCATTCGACGAGCTTATGTACCACCTGCCCTATGCGCGGCAGGTCGCGGAACACGGCTCGCTTGGCATCCACGACTGGCTGCGCTATCCCTGGTTCCCGTACAACTACAACCTGTTGTATGCCGCAGCGTTGCAGCTGGGCGACGACGTGCTGCCGCATTTCCTCAACGGCCTGGCCGGGGCGCTGTCGGTGGTCATGATCTATCGCCTCGGCATGCTGCATGCCGACCGGCTCACCGCGTGCATCGGCGCGGCCATCTGGCTGGGGCTCGGCGACTATTCCAACGCGCTCATCGACATGGGCGTGGCCCTCTTCGTGCTCTCTGCCTGCGTGGCGCTGTGGTGGTGGCGCGAATCCGAGATCGGCAAGCCGGTGCACGGCGGCATCCGCTGGCTCGGTGTCGCAGCCTTCTGCCTGGGCTTGGCGGCCGGCTCGAAGTACCAGGCGCTGATCTTCCTGCCGCTGGTGGCGCCCTTCGTCTTCCGCCACGAGCGCAGCCTCAAGGCCTGGGCGCTGGTGTTCGCCTGCTTCCTGCTGCCCTGCGTGTACTGGTACGCGCGCAACGCCATCATGACGGGCGACCCCTTCAACCCCATCGGCGCGCGCGTGTTCGGCTTCACCGAATGGACGCCGGCCGACTACGTGCAGCAGGTGGCCGACGTGCGCGTGCATGCCGAGCTGCCCAACGCGCTGCTGTGGTCGGTGTTCTTCGCGCCGTTCAGCCCGCTGTGGAAGCGCTCCGCGGCCGTGCGCGCGGCCGGCTGGTTCTGCCTGTACTCGGTGATCGTCTGGGCCGTGACCTCGCGCTATCCGCGCTACCTGACGGCCTCGTTCCCGCTGCTGGCGGCCATCGCGGCCGTCGGCTGGCAGGTGGTGTTCGGCTGGATCGTCGCGGGCTTTGGCCGCCTGGCCGGGGCCAGGGCTTCGGCGGCCGACGTGCCTCCCGCAGCCGTCACTGCGCGCACCCCCGCCCGCGTGGGCGATTGGGCGATCGTGCTGCTGTTGGCGGTGCTGGCCGCGGTTTCCCTGCGCCAGACGGCCACCAAGGTCGCGCTGATCGCGACCACCCCCGAGGCCCGCGAAGCCGTGCTGCGCAAGCATGTGCCGGGTTACGCCGTCATGGACTACCTGCGGCGTACCGCCAAGGGCCGCGTCTACCAGATCGCGCTGAACGAGGCGATCTACTACGGCCCCAACCCCATCTGGGGCGACACGCTCGGGCCCTGGCGCTACACCGACTTCGGCAAGCTGTCGGGCGGCGACCTCGCGCGCAAGCTCTCGGGCCTGGGCTTCGTCGCGGTGGTGCTGCCCGATTCGGTAGCGCCGGTGTTCACTGCGCGCCTCGACTTCGACAAGTACTTCGCCATCGAATACCAGAAGGACGGCAGCCGGGTCTACCGTATCCTTCCCGTCGCACCATGAACGAGGCCGCGGACATCTCCACCAGCATCCGGCAAGGCCATGGCGGCAATGCCGCCGGCGGCCTGCGCGTCGCCGTGGTGATCCCCTGCTACAACGAGGCGCTGGCCATCGAGCAGGTGGTGCAGGGCTTTCGCGCCGCGCTGCCCGAAGCCGACATCCACGTTTTCGACAACAACTCCAGCGACAACACCGCTGCCGTGGCGCGCGCGGCCGGCGCCACCGTCACCCATGTGGCCCTGCGCGGCAAGGGCAACGTGGTGCGCCGCATGTTCGCCGACGTCGATGCCGACGTTTACGTGATGGCCGACGGCGACGCCACCTACGACGCTGGCGCCGCGCCGCGCCTCATCGAGCGCCTGGTGCGCGACAACCTCGACATGGTGGTCGGCAGCCGCGTGGACGACGGCCAGGACGCGCACACCTACCGCGCCGGCCACCGCTTCGGCAACCGCATGCTGACGGGCGCGGTGGCGCAGCTCTTCGGCGGCGGGCTCACCGACATGCTGTCGGGCTACCGCGTGTTCTCGCGGCGCTATGCCAAGTCGTTCCCGGCGCTGTCGCGCGGCTTCGAGACGGAGACCGAGCTCACCGTGCACGCGCTCGAGCTGCGCATGCCGTATGCGGAGGAAGCCACGGCCTACAGCACGCGCCCCGAGGGCTCGGTGAGCAAGCTATCGACCTACCGCGACGGCTGGCGCATCCTCAAGACCATCTGCAAGCTGTTCGTGAGCGAACGGCCGCTGCAGTTCTTCTCGATCATCGGCGCGCTGCTGGCACTGATGTCGATCGCGCTGGCCGTGCCGGTGTTCATGACCTACCTGCTCACCGGCCTGGTGCCCAGGCTCCCCACGGCGGTGTTGTCGACCGGCGCGATGCTGGCGGCGATGCTGTCCTTCGTATGCGGCGTCATCATGCAGGCCATCACCCTGGGGCGGCGCGAGGCCAAGCGGCTGAGCTACCTCGCGATTCCGAGCGTGCGCGAGCGGGCCGCCCGCGGCGCCGACGGCCTTCGATGAAGATCGGCCGCGAGTTCCTGGCCTTCGCCGTGGTCGGCGTGATCGGGCTCGTGGTCGACGTGGTGGTGCTCTACCTGCTGGCGCCGCTGCTGGGCTGGTATGCGGCGCGCGTGTTGTCGTTCCTCTCGGCCGCGACGACCACCTGGGCCTTTAACCGCCGCTACACCTTCGCTGCGAGCGCGGCCAGCGCCGCATCCGGCCGTTCCGTCTGGCGCGAATATCTGGGCTATCTCGCGACCATGACCGCCGGAGCGGTGCTGAACTACGGCGCCTACGTGCTCACGCTGCACTGGGTGGAGGGCCGCTGGGCCGCGGCGCTCGGCGTGGCGCTCGGCAGCGTTGCGGGCATGGGCGCCAACTTCCTGTCGGCGCGCTATCTCGTCTTCCGCTCGCACCGCGGCGGCTGAAGCCAGCCGGCGGCGGCGAGGGCGTTCGCTCAGTGCGCGCCCGAGACGACCACCGGGATCTCGGTCGCAGGCGGCGTGTTGCGGCTGCGGCCGCAGCGCACGATGCCGTCAATCATCACCATGCCCACGCCCGGGATGTCGCCGAGCTGCACGCTCTCGAGCAGGCCCGGTGCAGGCGAATGCTGTGCGCGGTCCATGAAGACGAAGTCGGCGGCGCGGCCCACCTCGACGAGGCCGCAGTTGAGCTTGCGGATCTTCGCGGTGTTGCCCGTCGCGAAGCAGAACACCAGCTCGGGCGGGATGTTCGCGATGGACGACAGCATCGCCACCATGCGCAGGATGCCCAGCGGCTGAACGCCCGAGCCCGCGGGGCCGTCGGTGCCGAGGATCACGCGGTGCGGGCACTTGAGCTCCAACGCGGCCTTCGCCGCGGCGATGGCGACCTTCTCGTTGCCGTTGTGCACGATCTCGATGGCGCGGGAGCTCTTCTCGCACAGCTCGCACACGTGGGCCTCGGGCAGAGATGTGTGGCCGCCGTTGATGTGGCCGATGACGTCGGCGTCGGCCTCGAGCACCACGTCCTTGTCGATCAGGCCCGAGCCCGGGATCGAGGGGCCGCCCGTGTGGATGGTGCTCTGGATGCCGTACTTGCGCGCCCAGGCCACCATCTCCTTGGCCTCGTAGCCGGCCTTGACCGAGCCCAGGCCCACCTCGCCGAGCAGGCCCACGCCGGCCTCTGCGAGCTCCTTGAAATCGCTCTCGACCATGCCCTTCTCGATGACGGGCGCGCCCGCCAGCACTTTCACGCCGCCGGGGCGGAAGTTGTCGAATGCGCGCTGCGCGGTGATGGCCAGCGCCTTCAGGCCCACGATGTCCTTGGGGCGGCCGGGCAGGTGCACCTCGCCGGCGGAGATCATGGTGGTCACGCCGCCGTGCATGGTGGAGTCGATCCAGCCGAGCTGTCCCTGGCGCGGCGTCCAGTCGCCGAACACCGGGTGCACGTGGCTGTCGATCAGGCCGGGCGCAACGCAGGTCTTCTTCGCGTCGATGACGGTGACGGCGCCTTCGAGGTCGCAGTCTTTCTCCTTGCCGACCGCGACGATCAGCCCGTCGTTCACGACGATGGTGTCGGCATCTAGGATGGGCTTGTCAATGTCGCCCGAGAGCAGCAGCCCGATGTTCTTTATGACGACCTTGCCCGACTTGCCGCCGCTTGCGATTTCTGCCATTTCGTTCTTTCCTCGTGGGGTGGTGTGTTGTCCTGCACTTCGTCCGCGCGCACGGTGCGCAGCACGGTCTCGATCACGAAGTCTTCCCAGTGCGCGATCGCCTCGGGCGACTCCAGCGGTTCGCCGAGGAAGGCGGTGAGCGTGTGCCGGTTGGAGGTGTAGAAGTAGCCGGTGGAGGCGATCAGCAGATAGATGTCGCGCGCCACCAGATCGCTGCGGAACAGGCCTTGCGCGGCGCCGCTCGCCAGGATCTCCGCGATGATCGCCACCGCGCGCGACGAGTACTCGCGCGCGCGCAGCGACTTCGAAATGTGCCGGCCCTTGTGCAGGTTCTCGGTATTGAGCAGCGTGACGAACTCGGGGTTCTTGCGGTAGTAGCCCAGCACGAAGCGGATGACTTCGGTGAGCGCGTCCACCGGCCGCGAGGTGTCGAGTGCGATGGCCGCCTCGGCGTCGTCCATGCGATGGTAGATGCCTTCGAGCACCGCGATGAAGAGGCCTTCCTTGCTGCCGAAGTAGTAGTAGATCATCCGGTCGTACGACTTGGCGGCCTTGGAGATCTTCTCCACGCTGCCGCCGTCGTAGCCGTACTTGGCGAACACCTTGGTCGCGGCCTTCAGGATGCTGTCGCGCGTGGCCTGGGCGGCCGCCTCGCGTACGCCCGTGCGGCGCTGCGGCTTGGTGACGGCAGCCTTGCGTTCCATTACAGGCGGTCGCCGCCGGACCGCCCCAAGGCGGAGCGCGCCTCCCGTACGGGGGCTGGAGCTACGCGCGCAACGTGCGTGAAAAGCCGGGGAGCCGACATCACTTCTCTGCGAAGGCGCGCTCGACCACGTAGTCGCCGGGCGTGCTGGTGTTGCCTTCCTTGAAGCCGCGCTTTTCCAGGATGTGCTTCAGGTCCACCAGCAGGCCGGGGCTGCCGCACAGCATGACGCGGTCTTCCTCGACGTTCAGCGGCGGCAGGCCCAGGTCGTCGGTGAGCTTGTTGCTCTCGATCAGGTCGGTGATGCGGCCCTGGTTGCGGAACTCCTCGCGCGTGACCGTGGGGTAGTACAGCAGCTGCTTCTCGATCATCTCGCCGAGGAATTCGTGCTTGGGCAGGTGGTCGGTCACGAGGTCGTGGTAGGCCAGCTCGTCGACCTGGCGCACGCCGTGCACCAGGATGACCTGTTCGTACTTCTCGTAGGTCTCCGGGTCGCGGATGATGCTCATGAACGGTGCGAGGCCGGTGCCGGTGCCGAACAGGTACAGGCGCTTGCCCGGCAGCGTGTAGTCGATCAGCAGCGTGCCGGTGGGCTTGCGGCCCACGATGATGGTGTCGCCCACCTGGATGTGCTGCAGCTTCGAGGTCAGCGGGCCGTCTTCCACCTTGATGCTCAGGAACTCGAGATGCTCCTCGTAGTTCGGGCTCACGATGCTGTAGGCGCGCAGCAGCGGCTTGTTGTTGACCTTCAGGCCGATCATCGTGAAATGACCGTTCGAGAAGCGCAGCGCCGGGTCGCGCGTGGTGGTGAAGGTGAACAGGCGATCGGTCCAGTGGTGGACGCTCAGGACGCGTTCTTCGCTGAATGCACTCATACGAAACTCAAGAGTTGGTTGGTAACAGGAGAGATTGGCTGAGCCTGCGTGCACGCCTTTGGGGCGCAAGCCGCCGGCCGGCTCCGAACCCTCCATTGTCGTTTGTCGGAGAAACCCCGGTGAACACCGCGAGAAAACACCATTGCAAGCATCGGGCCCGTTTGCTACATTGACCTTTGATGTAGTGAATGCAACATGAAAGTGTAGGGAATGCTACACAAACGGCAGTCGGTGCACAAGCGGGCGGACGGCACGCTTGTTGCAAACCCCGGCATCCTGGAATTGCACTTCGCTCACCACCGAACGCCCACGAGATCGCCCCGATGACAGAACACACCAAGACAGACGGCCTCCCCGGCATGGACATGCCCGTCGTGGCCGAGGCCGGCAGCAGCGCCTTCGGCAAGGCGCCGCTTCGCAACGAGCGCATGAGCTCGGCCAAGGTCGAATGCAACGCCTGCCCCGTGCTGTGCCAGATATCCGACGGCCGCACCGGCGCGTGCGACCGCTACGCCAACAAGGAGGGCGTGCTGGTGCGCGTCGATCCCGTGGTGCTGCTGCGCCGCACGGTGGAGAGCGAGAAGCCAGCGCTGGTGCCCTTCGACCGCCCTGGCGCCGAAGCTGCCGATGCCGCCCCCGACTGGAATGGCGACCTGCTTCATGCCGACGAAGTCTTCGTCACCGGCGTGGGCTCCTCCACCACCTACCCCGACTACAAGCCCGCCCCCTTCATCGTGGCCTCCAAGGCCCAGGGCGTGGACATGGTCACCGTCGTCACCGAAGGCATCTTCAGCTACTGCAGCTTCAAGGTGAAGATCGACACCGACCGCTTCCTCGGCCCCGAGCAGGCCAACGTGCGCTACCGCGGCGAGGTCGTGGGCCACGTGACCACGGCGGAGTACGGCTCGCAGATGCTCTCGCTCGGCGGCGTGCACCACCTCACCGGCGGCAGCAAGAAGGAAGGCCGCATGACGGCCGAGCTGATGCAGCTGCTGGGCAACAAGAAGGCGGTGGAGTGCACCATCGACGGCGGCTCCACCCTCGTCATCCAGGCCGGCAAGGCGCCCATCGTCAACGGCGTGGAAGAGCAGCGCATGCGCGTGGGCTGCGGCTCGGCCGCGGTCGGCATCTTCGCGCGGCAGTTCGCCGGCGTGGCCGACGAGGTGGTGGTGGTCGACGACCACATCACCGGCGTGCTCACCGAGCACCAGGCCGGCCGCTGCCTCGACATGGCGCCCTCGGGCATCCAGATGCTGGGGCGCAAGTCCACGCCGGGGCGCTACTTCCAGGTGGCGAACCCGGGCAACGGCTGGGGCGGCACCGACATCGCCGATCCGCTCGCGATCATCGAAGGCTGGGAAGAGGGCGTCGCGCGCCCCGGCCTGCGCCTGCTCATGACGTCGACCACCGGCGAGCATGCGCAGTGGTACGTGCTCGACGACGCGCTCAAGCCCGTCGAGCAGCCGATGCCGCCCGAGGTGAAGCGCATCGTCGATCGCATCGGCGAGAACTGCGAGCCTTCGCTGTGCACCGTGCTGTTCCTCGGCGGTGCGGGCGGCAGCCTGCGCGCGGGCGTCACCGAGAACCCGGTGCTGCTCACGCGCGCCATCAAGCGCGCGCTGGTCAACGTCACCTGCGGCGGCGCGCCGGCCTATGTGTGGCCAGGCGGCGGCATCACCGTGATGGCCGACGTCATGCGCATGCCCGACAACAGCTTCGGCACCGTGCCCACGCCTGCCATCGTCGCACCCATCGAGTTCAGCATGCGGCGCGACGACTACGAGGCGCTCGGCGGCCACGTCGAACACATCTTCCCGCTCGAACAGGCGCTCGCGCGTGGTGCATGGCAGGAAGACGGCGCACCGCTCGCGCGCCAATGGCTCGCGGTGGACGACGCCAATCCGTGGCCGCTCGGCCACGCCCCGATGCTGGGCTGATCATGTCCGCCCAACGCAGTGCGCTCGACAAGAGCCGCTGGCACTTCAACCACGGCCCGATCGACATCGTTGCCGAGGCGCATGGCGACCCTTACGCCGTGGCCGCCGCGCACGACGCGGCCTGGGCACGGTTCGTCCACGTACTCGACGAACTGGTGCGCGAGCTGCCGCTGCTGCGCCTGCCCGTCACCGACAGGATGCGCCCGCGCAACGTGGTGGCGCGCCGCATGTGGGACGCCTGCGCCGCGTTCTCGCCGATGTTCATCACGCCGATGGCGGCAGTGGCCGGCTCGGTGGCGCAGGAGCTCATCGCCTTCTACGAACGCCCCGGCATCGAACGCGCGTGGATCAACAACGGCGGCGACATCGCGCTGCATCTCGCGCCCGGGCAGTCCGCGCGCGTGGGCGTGTTCGCCGACATCGCGCGCTTCGACCTGCGCGGCCATCTTGCCGGCGAAGGCGGCATCCTCACCACCGACGGCCAGTTCGAGCTGCGCGCCGACCAGCCCGTGCGCGGCGTCGCCACCAGCGGCTGGCGCGGGCGCAGCTTCTCGCTGGGCATCGCCGACAGCGTGACGGTGCTGGCCGCCACCGCAGCGCAGGCCGATGCCGCCGCGACAGTGATCGCCAACGCCGTCGACGTGGACGACGAGGCCATCGCGCGCCGCCGAGCGAACGAGTGCAAGGACGACAGCGACCTGGGCGACACGCTCGTCACCGTCGACGTGCCCGAGCTGGCCCCCGCGCAGGTGCGCAGCGCACTCGATACGGGCGTGGTGTGCGCCAAGGTCCTGCAAAAAGGAGGGCTCGTCTGGGCTGCTCTACTCGTTTGCCAGGGGCAGTGGAAACTCGTCGAGCCCTTATGCTCGAAGGCGCTCGACACAGAGCTGCCGAAATCAGTTGGTTCAGTATTTGCTTAACGAAAAGCAAGGTTCTTTTTCATGATCGAAATACGCCGCGTCTTCACCCAGGTCGAGCACATTCACCACGAGTTCGGACCGCGTGCCGACACCCCGCTGGTGCGTGGTGCCATCGGCGCGGTGCTGACCAATCCGTTCGCCGGCCGCTACGAGCCCGACATCCTGCCGATGATGGCGCTGCTCGACCCGGTGGGTGTCGACATGGCGCACCGCCTGCATGCCGCCATGGACGTGCCGCTCGAGCAGATCGCCACCTACGGCAAGGGCGCTATCGTCGGCGCCGACGGCGAGCTCGAGCACGGCGCGTTGTGGCACGTGCCCGGCGGCTACGCAATGCGCGAACTGCTCGGCTGGAAAGGCAGCCGCGCCGCCTACACCGCGGGCAAGGCCGAAGAGAAGACCGGCCAGCCCGGCAATGCGCTCTCGATCGTGCCTTCCACCAAGAAGGTCGGCCCGCCCGGCGCGGCTCTCGACGTGCCGCTGACCAACATCAACGCCAGCTACGTGCGCGGCCAGTTCGACGCCATCGAGGTGCGCGTGCCCGGCGCGCCGGCGGCCGACGAGATCGTCTTCATCCTCGCGATGAGCACCGGGTATCGCGTCCACGCACGCGTCGGTGGCCTGCTCGCCAAAGACATCAGCAAATGGGATGGCCTGCGCTGAGCCGCAGCATCCATACAGAGACAAGGAACACAGAACATGACCGCCAACATCCGCAAGCTCGTAGTACAGGTCGATGAAACCCGCCGCGAAATGGGCAAGGACATCACGCCACCCACGCGCCGCGCCGTCGCCATCGCCGTGATCGAGAACCCTTATGCGGGCCGCTACAGCGAGAACCTCGACGAGCTCATCGCCATCGGCGAGGAACTCGGTGCGCTGCTGGGCCAGAAGGCCGTGAAGGCGCTGGGCATCGAGCCCGGCCAGGCACAGAGCTACGGCAAGGCCGCCATCGTGGGCGAGCGCGGCGAGCTCGAGCATGCTGCCGCGATCCTGCATCCCAAGCTGGGCGCGCCGCTGCGCGTGGCGGTGGAGAAGGGCGCGGCGCTCGTGCCCTCGGCCAAGAAGCAGGGCACGCTGGGCACCGCCATCGACGTGCCGCTCGGCCACAAGGACGCCGCCTTCGTGCGCAGCCATTTCGACGCGGTGGAAGCCCGCGTGAGCGACGCGCCGCGCGCCAACGAGATCGTGGTGGCCGTGGCCGTCACCGACAGCGGCCGTCCGCTGCCGCGCATCGGCGGCCTGCAGGTCTCCGAGATCAAGGGCGAGGACGGCCTCAGATGAGTACACCCCCAGTCTTCGCGCACTGCGTGTCGCTTCGCCAACCCCCTCGCCGGGGGGGCAACACCAGCGGCCCGGCAAAGCCGGTTCCGCGGTGTTTCCCGCAAAGACCCCGTTTTTCTTGTCCCTTCCAGGAGCTTCTCGATGAATCCACTGCGCCATGTCTTCTGCGCCGCCTCCGTCGTCACGCTGGCTTCGGCCCTCGTTCCCGCGCACGCGCAGGGCGTGATCAAGATCGGTGAAATCAACAGCTACAAGGCGCAGCCCGCCTTCCTCGAGCCCTACAAGAAGGGCATGGAGCTCGCGGTCGACGAGATCAACGCCAAGGGCGGCGTCAACGGCAAGAAGATCGAGCTCATCAGCCGCGACGACAACGCCAACCCCGGCGACGCGGTGCGCGTGGCCGAGGAGCTCATCTCGCGCGAGAAGATCGACGTGCTGGCCGGCGCCTTCCTGTCGAACACCGGCTTGGCGCTGACCGACTTCGCCAAGCAGAAGAAGTTCTTCTATCTCGCCGCCGAGCCGCTCACCGACAAGATCGTCTGGAGCAACGGCAACAAATACACCTACCGCCTGCGCCCCTCTACTTACATGCAGGTCGCGATGCTGGTGCCCGAGGCCGCCAAGCTCAAGAAGAAGCGCTGGGCGCTCGTGTACCCCAACTACGAATACGGCCAGTCGTCGGTCGCCACCTTCAAGACGCTGCTGAAGGCTGCGCAGCCCGACGTCGAGTTCGTCGCCGAGCAGGCGCCGCCGCTGGGCAAGGTCGATTCGGGCAGCGTGGTGCAGGCCCTGGCCGATGCCAAGCCCGACGCCATCTTCAACGTGCTCTTCGGCGCCGACCTCTCCAAGTTCGTGCGCGAAGGCAACACGCGCGGCCTCTTCAAGGACCGCGAGGTGGTGAGCGTGCTGACCGGCGAGCCCGAGTACCTCGACCCGCTGAAGGACGAGGCGCCCAACGGCTGGATCGTCACCGGCTATCCCTGGAACGGCGTGAAGACGCCCGAGCACAAGGCCTTCCTCGATGCCTATCAGGCCAAGTTCAAGGACTACCCGCGCCTGGGCTCGGTGGTCGGCTACAGCGCCATCCACTCGATCGCGGCCGGCATCAAGAAGGCCGGCGGCACCGACACCGAGAAGCTCGTGGCCGCCTTCAAGGGCCTGCAGGTCGACACGCCCTTCGGCAAGATCAGCTACCGCGCGCAGGACAACCAGTCCACCATGGGCGCGTACGTGGGCAAGACCAAGAACGACGGCGGCAAGGGCGTGATGGTCGACTACGTCTACCTCGACGGCGCGAAGTTCCAGCCATCCGACGACGAAGTGAAGAAGATGCGCCCTGCGGACTGATTGTTGCTCGTCCCCAGGCTGCGCGCACTGCGTGTCGCTTCGCCAACCCCCTGCCGGGGGCGGGCCGGCCGCTTCGGGCGGCCGTGCGCGGCGGCCGTCGCGATTGAATACCGCGTCCCCAAGGATCCTTAATGAGTTTTTCAGGTTTTGTCGTTCAGTTGCTCAACGGGTTGGCCGGCGCGTCCTCGCTCTTCTTCGTGGCGGCCGGTCTCTCGTTGATCTTCGGCGTGACGCGCATCGTCAACTTCGCCCATGGTTCGTTCTTCATGGTGGGCATCTATGTCGCGTACACGCTCGTCGACAAGCTGGGCTCGAGCCTGGGCTTCTGGCCCGCGCTGCTGATCGCCGCGCTGGCGGTGGGCGTGCTCGGCGCCATCATCGAGGTGGTGCTGCTGCGCCGCATCTACAAGGCGCCGGAGCTGTTCCAGCTGCTGGCCACCTTCGCGCTGGTGCTCGTCATCAAGGACGCGGTGCTCTGGCTGTGGGGGCCCGACGAACTGCTCGGCCCGCGCGCGCCCGGCCTCAAGGGCTCGGTCGAGATCCTCGGGCGTCAGTTTCCTTCCTATGACCTGTTCCTGATCGTCGTCGGCCCGGTCGTGCTGGGCCTCGTGTGGCTGCTGCTCACCCGCACGCGCTTCGGCACGCTGGTGCGCGCCGCCACGCAAGACCGTGAAATGGTCAGTGCACTCGGCGTCAACCAGGCCTGGCTCTTCACGGCGGTGTTCGCGCTCGGTGCACTGCTCGCGGGCCTCGGCGGCGCGCTGCAGCTGCCGCGCGAACCCGCCACGCTGGAGATGGACCTGAACACCATCGGCGCGGCCTTCGTGGTGGTGGTGGTGGGCGGCATGGGCTCGCTGCCCGGCGCCTACATGGCCGCGCTGCTCATCGCCGAGATCAAGGCGGTGTGTATCTGGCTCGGCGTGGTGCAGATCTTCGGCATCGACGTCTCGTTCTCCAAGCTCACGCTGATGGTCGACTTCCTCGTGATGGCCATCGTGCTGGTGTGGCGCCCCTGGGGCCTGTTCGGCCGTCCGCAGGCGCCGAGCCGCTACGTGGGCATGCAGGAAGAACCGCTGCGCCGCCCGGGCAACGCCTACATGGTGGCGGCCGCCGCGTTCGCGCTGCTGCTGGCCGTGGTGCCTTTCCTCACGGTGAACTCGCCCTACACCACGGTGCTGATGATCGACCTGATGATCGCGGCCCTGTTCGCCACCAGCCTGCACTTCATCATGGGGCCGGCCGGCATGCATTCCTTCGGCCACGCCGCGTACTTCGGCCTCGGCGCGTACGGTGCGGCGCTGCTGGTGCGTGCGCTGCACCTGCCCATGGAACTGGCGCTGATCGTCGCGCCGCTGGTGGCCGCGCTCGGCGCCTTCGTCTACGGCTGGTTCGCGGTGCGGCTGTCGGGCGTGTACCTGGCGATGCTCACGCTGGCCTTCGCGCAGATCACATGGGCCATCACCTACCAGTGGGACAGCTTCACCGGGGGCAGCAACGGCCTGACCGGCGTGTGGCCTTCAGAGTGGCTTTCCGACAAGCGGGCCTACTACTGGCTCACGCTGGTGCTCGTGGGCGCGGGCGTGTGGTGGCTGCGGCGCGTGCTGTTCTCGCCCTTCGGCTACGCGATGCGCGCGGGCCGCGATTCGGTGCTGCGCGCCGACGCCATCGGCATCGACGTCAAGCGCATGCAGTGGGTGGCGTTCACCATCGCCGGCACCGTGGCGGGCCTGGCGGGTGCGCTCTTCGCGTTCTCCAAGGGCAGCATCTCGCCCGAGACGCTGTCGGTCGGCAAGTCGGTAGACGGCCTCGTGATGGTGCTGCTCGGCGGCATACAGACGCTCGCGGGCCCGGTGGTAGGTGCCGTTACCTTCACCTGGCTGCACGACACCGTGGCGCGCAACACCGACTACTGGCGCGCGATGCTCGGCGCCATCATCCTGATCCTGGTGCTGCTGTTCCCGCAGGGCATCGCGGGCTCCATCAAGCAGCTCGCAGACCGCTGGCGTGCGCCGAAGGAAGGCGAAGCCGAGAAGACCGAAGCCAAGGCCAAGCTCGAGGAGGTGAAGGCATGACCGGAACGCTCCTCAAGGTAGAGAACCTCGGCAAGTCCTTCGGCGGCGTAAAGGCCGTGGACGGCATCAGCTTCGAGCTGCCGCCCGGCGAACTGCTCGCGCTCATCGGCCCCAACGGCGCCGGCAAGTCCACCACCTTCAACATGGTCAACGGCCAGTTGAAGGCGGACCAGGGCTCCATCACGCTCGACGGCCAGGAACTCGTGGGCCGCAGGCCGCGCGAGATCTGGCGCATGGGCGTGGGCCGCACCTTCCAGATCGCCGAAACCTTCGCCTCGCTCACCGTGGTCGAGAACGTGCAGATGGCGCTGCTGTCGCATGACCGCAAGCTCTTCTCCACCTGGCGCCGCGCCGCCGACCACAAGCGCGACGAGGCGCTGGCCCTGCTCGACCAGGTCGGCATGAAGCCGCAGGCCGACCGGCCCTGCAGCGTGCTGGCCTACGGCGACGTGAAGCGCGTCGAGCTCGCCATCGCGATGGCCAACTCGCCCAAGCTGCTGCTGATGGACGAGCCGACCGCCGGCATGGCGCCCAAGGAGCGCAACTCGCTCATGGCGCTGACCAAGGAGCTCGTCATCCAGCGCGGCATGGCCGTGCTCTTCACCGAGCACAGCATGGACGTGGTGTTCGCGTACGCCGACCGCATGATCGTGCTCGCGCGCGGACGCCTCATCGCGCAGGGCAAGCCTCTCGAGATCCGCGACCATCCGAAGGTGCAGGAGGTGTACTTCGGCACCGGCAAGACCTTCGAGAAGAAGACTGCGGAGGTCGAATGAATATGGAGACCGGACGCAGAGGGCGCGAAGGTTTCGCGAAAGCCGCGAAAGGAAACTGGAAAACCTTCCAACGTCCCTTTCGCTTCCTCTGCGAAAACTTCGCGTCCTCCGCGTCCGGCAGCCCGCACCCGATCCCAAACCCATGAACACCCAAGAACCCCTCCTGCAGGCCAAGGCCCTGTGCGCCTGGTACGGCGCCGCGCAGATCCTCTACGACGTCGATCTCGAAGTGCGCCGCGGCGAAGTGGTCGCGCTCATGGGCCGCAACGGCGCCGGCAAGTCGACCACGCTCAAGGCGCTGATCGGCATGCTCACCAAGCGCCGCGGCGCCGTGCGCTTCCTCGGCCATGACATCTCGAAGAGCGAGCCGCACCACGCGGCGCGCCTGGGCCTGGGCTTCGTGCCCGAAGACCGCCGGGTGTTCACCGACCTCACGGTGATGGAGAACCTCGAAGTCGGCAAGCAGGCTCCGCGCCGCTGGGCCGACGGCAGCGACGCGCCGCTGTGGACGCCGGAGCGCCTGTTCAAGCTCTTCCCCAACCTCGGCGAGATGCCGAACCGCCCAGGCGGGCGCATGAGCGGCGGCGAGCAGCAGATGCTCACGGTCGCGCGCACGCTCATGGGCAACCCCTACCTCGTGCTGCTCGACGAACCTTCCGAAGGCGTGGCGCCGGTGATCGTCGAACAGATGGCCAACATGATCCTGGAGCTCAAGGCGCAGGGCGTGAGCATCCTGCTGTCGGAGCAGAACATGCACTTCGCCGAACTGGTGTCCGACCGCGCGTACGTGCTCGAGAAGGGGCAGATCCGCTACCACGCCACGATGGCCGAGCTCGCGGCCAACGACGAAGTTCGCCGCGCCTACCTCAGCGTCTAGCATGAAGCACGCCCCCGGTCATCGCGCACTTTGCGCATGCCGTGCCGCTTCGCCGACCCTCGTGCCGGGGGCGACACCGACGGGCCGGCAAAGCCGGTTCCGCGGTGTTCCTGGAAAGTTTCTCGTGTCCTGATTCAAGTTCCCCTTCCAGTCCTACCAGGAGTCCACGCCATGCATCGCAGAACCCTCGTGAAATCCGCCGCTGCCCTCGGGCTGGCCGGTGGCCTCGGCAGTCTCGGCTTCAGCGCCTTCGCGGCCGGCAAGATCAAGCCCGGCGCCAGGGCGGCGCTGATCGTGGTCGACGTGCAGAACTGTTTTCTCGACGGCGGCACGCTCGCGGTGAAGGGCGGCAACGAAGTGATCCCGGTGATCAATGCGCTCGCGCCGGCCTTCGAGAACATCGTGGTCACGCAGGACTGGCACACGGCGGGCCATTCATCTTTCGCCAGCACCTACAGCGGCAAGAAGCCCTTCGAGACCACCAAGCTCAGCTACGGCACGCAGGTGCTGTGGCCCGACCACTGCGTGCAGGGCACCGACGACGCCGCGCTTGGCAAGGACCTGAAGGTGCCCACCGCGCAGCTCGTCATCCGAAAGGGCTTCCACAAGGACATGGACAGCTACTCGGCCTTCGAGGAAGCCGACCACAAGACGGCCACGGGCCTGGCCGGCTACCTGAAGGCGCGCGGCATCAAGACCGTGTTCGTCACCGGCCTGGCCACCGACTTCTGCGTGGCCTGGACCGCGATGGATGCGCGCAAGGCCGGCTTCGAGGCCTACGTGATCGAGGACGCCACGCGCGGCATCGACCTCAACGGCTCGCTGGCCGCGGCCTGGAAGCAGATGACGGCCAAGGGCGTCAAGCGCATCCAGTCGGCAGACATCCAGACCGCCTGAGCGCGCATCGCCTCAAGACTCCGAAAGAGCAACAGGAACACGGGACCCACGACGCATGAAGCCCTCGATCTCAAGGCGTGCCCTGGTGGCGAGCGCCGCCGCCCTGGCGCTCGGCCCCGGCCTGTTTCCCGGCCTGCTGCGGCCGGCACGCGCGGACAACGCCACCGCCGGCGTGACCGACACCACCATCCGCATCGGCCAGTCGGCCGTGTTCAGCGGGCCGGCCAAGGACTTCGGCATCGACTACCGCGCGGGCATCAAGCTCTACTTCGACCGTGTCAACAAGGCGGGTGGCGTGAACGGCCGCAAGATCGAGCTGGTCACCTACGACGACGCCTACGACCCCGCGAAGACGGCCGTCAACACCGCCAAGCTGATCGACGAGGACAAGGTCTTCGCGCTCACCGGCTACGTGGCCACCGGCAATCTCGCTGCCGCGATGCCGCTCGCGGAGAAGGCCGGCGTGCCGATGTTCGCGCCGCTGGTGGGCACCACGTCGTTCCGCACCAAGGTCAACCGCTACCTGTTCCACGTGCGCGCGGGCTACGACCTGGAGCTGCGCAAGATCATCAGCCACCTCTCGACCATCGGCATCCAGTCGATCGCGGTGGTCTACCAGGACAGCGCCTTCGGCAAGTCGAACCTCGCCACCTGCGAGGAGCTGGCGGCCGACTACAAGGTGAAGGTGGTGAAGACCTTCCCGCTGGCCATCGCGGCCGAGGACGCGAAGCAGGTGGTCTCGGGCCTCGCAGACGCCAAGCCGGGCGCGGTCGTGATGATCATGGCCGGGCGCATGGTGGAAGTGTTCATGCGCGACTATCGCGCCAGCGCCGTGGGCTCGCCGCTGTATACGCTGTCGGTCGGCATCACCGACGCGGCAGGGTCTGCCAAGCGGCTCGACGGAAAGCTCGCGGGCCTGGTCACGGCCAGCATCGTGCCGCCGCCGCAGGCGCAGCGCGTGCCCATCGTGGCCGACTACCAGCGCGACCGCGCCGAGTTCGGCGAGAAGATCGACAGCTACACCGCGCTGGAGGGCTACATCGTCGCGCGCGTCATGGTCGAGGGACTGCGCCGCGCGGGCAGGTCGCTCACGCGCGACGGCTTCATCGCGGGCCTGGAGAGCATCGGCAGCACGCGCTTCGGCGACTTCCCCATCGAGTACAGCGCGAAGAACCACAACGGTTCAAACTTCGTCGATCTGGAGATGTACACCCGTGACGGCCAGTTGCGGCGCTGAGCCGCTGCGCCTGCTGGTCAACGGCCGGGCGCAATCGATAGCGGGCGTGTCGCGCGAAGCGACGCTGCTGCACCTGCTGCGCAACGACCTGGGGCTGAACGGTCCCAAGTACGGCTGCGGGCTGGGGCAGTGCGGCGCGTGCACCGTGCACGTCGACGGCGTGGCCGCGCGCTCCTGCGTGATTCCGGCGCACGGCGTGGCGGGGCGCGCCATCACCACGCTCGAAGGCCTGGGCTCGCGCGGCAGCTGGCATCCGGTGCAGGCGGCCTTCGAAGAAGCGCAGGCCGCGCAGTGCGGCTATTGCCTCAACGGCATGGTCATGCAGGCGGCTGCGCTGCTCGCACGCGATCCGCATGCGAGCGAGGCGCGCATCCGCAGCGAGCTGTCGGGCAACCTGTGCCGCTGCGGCACGCACATCGAGATCCTCGACGCGGTGCAGCGCGCGGCGGTGCGCATGCGCGAGGAGACGAGCGCATGAGTCTCCGGTCTTCTCCCCACTCCCTCCGGGAAAGGGCCAGGGTGAGGGCGTCGGCCCTCGCAGGAGCACGGCTCCAACCATCGCCGCCGGCCCTCACCCCAACCCTCTCCTGCAAGCGGGAGAGGGGGCGAATTACATGACGCGCCGCGCAGACCTGCCTCGAACGCGCGCCGAGTTCCTTGCAGCCACCGGCGTGCTGCTGGTGCTGCGCGAGGCGCCGAAACCGCCGCCGCCGGCCAAGGGCCAGCCTGCCTTCATCGCCAGCAACCCCGCCGAAGGCGACGAGGTGCTGCTCGCCGTGTGGGACGACGGCAGCGCATCCGCGCTCAACGGGCACGTCGACCTGGGCACCGGCATCCAGACGGCGCTCGGCCAGATCGTGGCCGAGGAGCTCGATCTCGGCATGCCCTGCGTGCGCGTGATGCTCGGCGACACCGCGCGCGCGCCCAACCAGGGCGCGACGATCGCCAGCGCGTCGATCCAGATCCATGCGCAGCCGCTGCGGCTTGCGGCGGCGCAGGCGCGCGCATGGCTGCTGGCGCGTGCGGCCGAGCGCCTGGGTGTGACCGAGGACGCGCTGCAGGTGCGCAGCGGCGTGGTGCGCGTTGCGGAGGCGCCTGACCGGCATGTCAGCTACGCCGACCTCGTCGCGGGCCAGCGCACCGTGCTCAAGCTCGATCCGCACGCCAGGCCCAAGGACCCGGCCGACTATCGCGTGGTCGGCACGCGGCAGGCGCGCGTCGACATCCCGGCCAAGCTCGCGGGCGAACTCGTCTTCGTGCACGACATGCGCGTGCCCGGCATGCTCCACGGCCGCGTGGTGCGCCCGCCGTACGCGGGTGCGGACCATGGCGACTTCATCGGCAACACGCTGGAATCGGTCGACGAGTCGTCGATCGCACACATCCCCGGCATCCGCGCGGTGGTGGTCATCCGCGACTTCGTCGGCATCGTGGTCGAGCGCGAGGAGCACGCCGAGCAGGCGTTGCGCGAGCTGCGCGTGAAGTGGAAGCCATGGCCCGGCATGCCCGACCTCGGCGATCTCGCGCAGGCCCTGCGCGACAACCCCTCGACACAGCGGCTGCTGGTCGACGAAGGCGACGTCGACGGCGCCATCGAAGCGGCCGCGCAGCCCATGCACCGCACCTATGTGTGGCCCTACCAGATGCATGCGTCGATCGGCCCGTCGTGCGCGCTGGCCGAATGGCAGCCCGCCGACGGCAGCGGCATGCAGCTGCGCTGCTGGGCCGGCTCGCAGAACCCGCACGTTCTGCGCGCCGATCTCGCCAGGCTCATGGGCGTGGAGGACGTGCAGGTCGACGTGGTTCGCATGGAGGCCGCGGGCTGCTACGGCCGCAACGGCGCCGACGACGTGGCCGCCGACGCGGCGCTGCTCGCGCGCGCGGTGGGCGCACCGGTGCGCGTGCAGCTCACGCGCGAGCAGGAGCATGCCTGGGAGCCCAAGGGCGCCGCGCAGCTGATGGAGATCGACGGCGGCCTCATGGCCGACGGCAGCGTCGCCGCCTACGACTTCGAGACCTCCTATCCGTCGAATGGCGCGCCAACGCTCGCGCTGCTGCTCACGCGCACCATCGAGCCGGTCGCGCAGGCCTTCGAGATGGGCGACCGCACCGCGCGTCCGCCCTACAGCTACGACAACCTGCGCGTGAAGGTCAACGACATGGCGCCGATCGTTCGCGCCTCCTGGCTGCGCGGCGTGTCGGCGCTGCCGAGCTCGTTCGCGCACGAGTCGTACATCGACGAACTGGCGACGGCGGCGGGCGTCGACCCGGTGCAGTTCAGGCTGCGGCACCTGCAGGACCCGCGCGCCGTCGAGCTCGTTCAGGCCACCGCGCAGAAGGCCGGCTGGCGCATGCGCACCGGGCCGCAGGAGAACGCCGACGGTGGACTGGGCGAGGGCGGCGACATCCTCTTCGGCCAGGGCTTCGCCTATGCGCGCTACGTCCACAGCAAGTGGCCGGGCTTCGGCGCTGCGTGGGCTGCGTGGGTGGCCGATGTGGAGGTCAACCGCAAGACCGGTGAGGTGCACGTGCGCCGCGTGGTGGTGGGGCACGACGCCGGCCTGATGATCAACCCCGCGGGGGTCGAGCATCAGGTGCACGGCAACGTGATCCAGACGACGAGCCGTGCGCTGAAGGAGCGCGTGGAGTTCGCGCCGCAGAAGCAGCAGCAACAGCAAGGCGCGGCGACGGGTGCGCAGCTGCCCGGCGTGCTGCCTTCCGGCGTGGTCGCGAGCCGCGAGTGGGGCAGCTACCCGATCATCAACTTCCGCGAAGTGCCGGTGATCGAGGTGATGCACATGCCGCGGCCCGGCGAGCCTTCGCTGGGCGCGGGCGAGTCGTCTTCGGTGCCGGGCACGGCGGCGATCGCGAATGCGATCTTCGATGCGACGGGCGTGCGGTTCCGCTCGCCGCCTTTCACGCCGGAGACGGTGCTGGCCGAATTGAACCGGGGTTCGCTCCCTCCCCCCCTGGGGGAGGGCGGG
>CAJYQC010000101.1 GCA_913776885.1 uncultured Variovorax sp. | reverse complement strand
ATCGTCGGCGCGCTGCGGCACCTCGGCGTACGGCGCGTGGCGGTGGCCACCGCGTACATCGACGAAGTCAACGTGCACCTGCGCAAGTACCTGGAGCAGAGCGGCTTCGAGCCTCTTGCGCTCGAAGGCCTTTCCATCTCCGACGTGAAGGCCGTGGGCGAAGTGCCGACGCAGGTGCTGGTCGACCTGTGCATGAAAGTGTTCGATGCCCAGGCCGGCGCCGACGGCATCCTCATCTCGTGCGGCGGCCTCGTCACGCTGGACGCGGTGCGTGAAGTCGAAGCGCGCCTGCAGGTGCCGGTGGTGTCGAGTTCGCCCGCCGGCTTCTGGGACCTCGTCGGCACCGCGGGGCTCGATCCGCGCTCGCCGGGGCACGGCCGTCTTTTCGCCTGACCGGCTCAGCCGAGCCAGCGGCCCACGCGCGGTGTGTCGGCCAGCTGCCAGACGCGCTCGCACAGCGCCTTGGCTTCCTCGGCCGTCGCGCCGTCGCCGTAGTGCGCAAGGCGCAGCATCTTGTCCTCGATCTCGGCGCGGCTCAGGCTGTTGCCGGGGTCGCCCCTGGGTTCTTCCACGCGCCCCTGCAGCGTGCGGCCGTCGCCGGTCTGCACGCTGACCTTGCCGATCCAGCGCGCGGGGTAGGCGGCGTCGACTTCCTCGTCGAGCTGCATCGTCACCTTCTCGCGGAAGGCCGAGACCTCGGGCGCGAGGAAGTCGCGGTCGAACTCGCCCAGGCCCGCGCGGCCGTGCACCGCGATCAGCCCCAGCACCGTGCCCATCGAGAACTTGCCCTGGTGCACCGTGGCGGGCACGTCGACGCGGCCCAGTACGTCGATGGCGCCCTGGTGCACGTGGGTGGTCACGCGCGACACGTCGGCGGGCTTCAGCCCGTTCCGCTGCATCACCTGCAGCAGCGCGTCGGCGGCGGGGTGGGTGTGACGGCAGGAGGCGTGGTACTTGAAGGAGGTCTCGGCCAGCGTCCAGCGCGTGCCCAGGCCGTCGGTGAGCTTCGCCGGGTCGGCATCGCTCGACATGCCCACGCCCAGGCCCTGCGCGCCTTCGAGGATCTTCGCGGCACCCGTGAAGCCGTCCTGCGCGAGGTAGGCCGACATCAGCCCGCTGGCGGCGGCGTGCGCACAGTGCAGCTGCTTGGAATCCGCCGCGTCGCGCAGGAACTCCCACACGCCGGCCGACTGCGTGCCTGCCGAGCCGAAGGCGTGCAGCATCTGCTGCGGCGAGAGCTCCAGCAGCCGGCCCACCGCCGCGGCCGACGCGAGGGTGCCCGCCGTCGCGGTCGTGTGGAAGGTCTTGTAGTGCGAGCGGCCGAGGAATTCACCCACGCGGATGCCGACCTCGTAGCCCGCGACGACGGCCGTGAGCAGCTGCGCACCGCTCGCGCCGATGCTCTGCGCCACGGCCAGGGCAGGCGCGATGACGACTGCGGCCGGGTGGAACACCGAGCCGTTGTGCACGTCGTCCTGCTCCACGAAATGCGAGGCCGCCGCGTTGACCAGCGCGGCGAACACCGGCGAAGTGGTGCGCCGCGAGGTCAGCAGTTCGCTGGGGCCTTCGGCGGGCCCCATCATCTGCGCGAAGCGCTCGATGCTGCGCACCGGACGCGCCGTGCGCGCGGCGAGCACGGAGCCCAGCCAGTCGAGGATCAGGTCTTCGGTGCGGCGCAGCACGGGCGCGGGGATGGCGTCGAACTTCAGTTTTGCCGCGAAGGTGGCGAGTACCTTGCTCGGATGGTCGGCAGCGGCGGACGTCATGAATGATCCTTTCGTGGAATGTCGCGGAACCGGCTTTGCCGGGCCGCAGGCATTGCCCCCAACAAGGGGGTTAGTCAAAACGATCGGGGCAGGCCGAGCATGTGCTCCGCCACGTAGCTCAGGATGAGGTTGGTCGAGATCGGCGCCACCTGGTACAGCCGCGTCTCCCTGAACTTGCGCTCGATGTCGTATTCGCAGGCGAAGCCGAAGCCGCCGTGGAACTGCAGGCAGGCGTTGGCAGCCTCCCAGCTCGCCTTGGCCGCGAGGTACTTCGCCATGTTGGCCTGCGCGCCGCACGGCTGGTGCGCGTCGAAGAGCCGGCAGGCCTCGTAGCGCATGAGGTTCGCGGCCTCCACCTCGATGAACGACTCGGCAATGGGGAACTGCACGCCCTGGTTCTGGCCGATGGGCCGGCCGAACACGACGCGCTCCTTCGTGTACTTGGTCACGCGGTCGATGAACCAGTAGCCGTCGCCGATGCATTCGGCCGCGATCAGCGTGCGCTCCGCGTTGAGCCCGTCGAGGATGTACTTGAAGCCCTGGCCTTCCTCGCCGATGAGGTTCTCGGCCGGGATCTCCAGGTTCTCGAAGAACAGCTCGTTGGTCTCGTGGTTCACCATGTTGAGGATGGGCCGTACCTCCAGCCCCTTGCCGACGGCCTCGCGCAGGTCGACGATGAAGATCGACATGCCTTCCGACTTCTTCTTCACCTCCGCCAGCGGCGTGGTGCGTGCCAGCAGGATCATCAGGTCGGAGTGCTGGATGCGCGAGATCCACACCTTCTGGCCGTTGACGACGTAGCGGTCGCCCTTTTTCACGGCGGTGGTCTTGATCTTGGTGGTGTCGGTGCCGGTGGTGGGTTCGGTCACGCCCATGGACTGCAGGCGCAGCTCGCCGCTGGCGATCTTCGGCAGGTAGGTGCGCTTCTGTGACTCGCTGCCGTGGCGCAGCAGCGTGCCCATGTTGTACATCTGGCCGTGGCAGGCGCCGGAGTTGCCGCCGCAGCGGTTGATCTCCTCCATGATGACCGAGGCCTCGGTCAGGCCCAGGCCCGAGCCGCCGTACTCCTGCGGAATGAGCGCGGCCATCCAGCCGGCCCGGGTGAGCGCGTCCACGAACTCGGTGGGGTAGGCGCGCGCCTCGTCGACCTTGCGGAAGTAGGCGTCGGGAAACTGCGCGCACAAGGCTCGCACCGCGTCGCGGATGTCGGGAAAGTTCTTGTCGTTGGCGTTGTTCATCTGTTCTCGCTGCTGGTGCTTCTGTTGTCCGGTCTGGGCGCGGCTCGAATCTAGCCCGCAGGCGCGCGCGCAGGCTCTCTGATTTCGAGAGCCTCCCTTCGGCAAATGCAAATGCCGGGCGATGGCCGCTGGGCCGATCATGTGGTCGGGCACGCCGAACGCCACCGCCGTCGCATTGCCGCGAGGCGCGAGCCATTCGGCGTCTTCGGTGAAGACGGCCTCGATGCGCCGCCGGTCATGGCTTGCAAAGGCCATCCATGCGTCGATGACGGCGCGCTCGTTCTTTTCCGGGGGTCATGTCGGTTGCGGGTGAATCGGTGTGGAGGTGGCTCGAAGCCAAGGGCGGACCAGACGCCGGCGCGCTGCTTCCGGACCTCTCCAACCCGGCCTCGCCGGCCCGTACGTACTTCTCCTGCAAGCAGGTGCGCCGCCGTCCGCCAGAACACCCCCGGCGAGGCTCGCAAGGTAAAGCCCCATTCAGAGGAAATCAAAGGAAAAAACACCATGGCCGATGACCTGAACAAGCGCGGGCCGCAGGATGCCGCCCGCATCAACGTGAACGAGGCGCACGAGGTGCGCTACTGGACCCAGACCCTTGGCGTGACCGAGGCGCAGCTGCGCTCGGCCATCGCGGCGGCGGGCGTGGCGGTGAAAGACGTGCGCGTGTACCTCGGCAAGCCCTGAAGCCGGTCGCCACCGGCCCCGCTCCAAAAAGCTTCGGAGAAAGGGCCAGCGGCCACCAGCGGCCACACGGACGCAGTCGGCGTCACGGTAGGCACCCTCCTACACCTGTGGGCGGGGTGGATCATCCATACTTGTTGCCAGAACGTTTCTGGAGGCAAGCTGCTCTCTTGACCCTGCCGATGATGACCAACCCGATGCCCGTGGCGGCCGCCCGATGAAATCCTCGCCGAGTGCGCGCAGCTGGATCGCGGCCGGCGTGCGTCATGAACTCCTCACGCGCGCGCTGCCCTCCCTGCGCCACGACATGGCCGCACCGGTTTCGGTGATCCGCATGGCGCTGCTGATGCTCAAGCGTCAGATCAGCGCGCCCGCCATCGACACCGCCGCCTGCGAGGAGCGGGTGGGGCTGATCGATTCCCAGGTTTCCGAACTGGTGGACGCGATCCGCTCGCTGCGCGACTGGGAGCTTGCGACCGTCGACGACGGCGTCACCCGCAGCGCACTTGTCGCCCAGTGCGTGACCTTGATGCGCGCCGCCTTCGACCTGCACGGCGTGGCGCTCGAGAAGGACGACTCCCTGAACCCGTCCGACGACGAGCAGCGCTGGCCCGCGGCGGCCGCGCTTCGCTACCTTCTGCTGGGTGCCATGGGCTATCTGCACGACGCCGCGGAAGAGGCCGGCACGATCCGCATCGAGGCGGATGGCGCGAATGCGCTGCGCCTGGTGGCGCTGCCGCGCGAACAGGACGCTTCGGAAGCCATCCTCGACGCGCACCGCGCGCCGCGCGCCCTGGCGATCGACGCGGTCGCGCTGCAGAACCTCGCCGAAGACCTGGGCTACGCCGTCGCGCTGGATGCGGCCAGCGTGCGCCTGGTGCTCGCAACCCGCAACTGAGGCTTTTCCTTTCCGGCGGTCCCGCCTGCCGGCCGCTTCGCTTGGCGCTGTCCGTGTGTTTTCAACGCCGTCTTCTCGCGTTGGGCCTGGCGGCTTTCACGGGCCTGGTCGCGCCGGTGCGCCTTCAGGAACGACAGCAGCCGCCGCTCCGCCGCGTAGAGGCCGCGCGATGGCCTCGCGGTGCGGCTGCCGCCGATCTTCTCGAACAGCGCGGCGGTGGCCTCGTCGCCGTTGGACAGTGCGCTGCCCAGCGCCAGCACGGCAGGGTGCACATAGGCCTTCTTGCAGACCGCAGGCGTGTTGCCCAGTTGCTTGGCGACCGCACCGAGGATGTCCTTGGCGCTGTAGCGGCTGCCGTCGGCGGCGGTGCGGCCCGGCTCGCAGGCCAGCCGCGTGAGTTCCAGCGCCTGTACCGTGCCGTGCCAGGTGCGGAAGTCCTTTGCGGTGAAGCGTTCGCCACCGGAGGCTTCGGCCAGATAGTCGTTCACGTCGGTCGACGACACGCCGCGCAGCTCGCCGGTCTTGCCGTCGCCTTCCTCATCGGAATCCACGTACTGGAACAGCGCCTGACCGGGAAGCTGCTGGCATTGCCGCACCACCTTGGCAACGCGGGGATCGTCGAGCTGCGCCTCGTGCATCACGCCGCTCTTGCCCCGGAAGCGCAGCTTGAGCGCCTGGCCCTTCACCGTCGCGTGCCGGTTGCGCAGCGTCGTGAGGCCGAAGGAGCCGTTGCTGCTCGCGTATTCCACGTTGCCCACGCGCATCAGCGTGGTGTCGAGCAGGCGCACCAGCGCCGCGAGCACCTGCGCGCGGCCGGGTGCCTTTTGGCCAGGCGCCAGCCGCAGGTCGCGTGCCACGCGGGCGCGGATGCCTGGCAGCGCGAGCGCGAAGGCTTCGAGCCGTTCGAACTTGGTCTCGTCCTTCATCGAGCGCCAGTCGGCGTGATAGCGGTACTGCTTGCGCCCCCGTGCGTCGATGCCCGTGGCCTGCAGGTGGCCGTTGGGCAAAGGGCAGATCCATACCTGGGTGTACGCCGGCGGAATGGCCAGCATGCGGATGCGCGAGAGCTCGTCGGGGTCGCGCACCCACATGCCGCGGGCGTTGCGGTAGCGGAAGCGTTCGCCGTGTCTGAGGCGGCGGATGCCCGGCATCTCGGGGTTCACATAGACCAAGCCGTTGGCGATGGGCGTCGGCTTGGACGGGGGCCTGGCGGTCGAGGATAAGGAGGTGGTTTGAGCCGGCATGGGGCTTGCGTAGTGACGTTACACCCCGCTTTTGCCAGCACCGACAATCGCCGGGTGTAGGACGCCGCAGGCGCCGGCGGTGCGCCGGGTGCGATT